>NZ_SMKQ01000142.1 GCF_004348995.1 Nonomuraea terrae | reverse complement strand
GGGAGAGGGTATGGGGTTGGCGGAGGTGGACGGCGGGGATCCGAGGAAGGGGGAGCCGGGCATGGCCGGATACAGCGGCCGCAAGCAGGCCCACACGGCGCGGTTGCGCCGGATCGAGGGGCAGGTCCGCGGCCTGCAGCGGATGGTCGAGGACGACGCGTACTGCATCGACGTGCTGACCCAGGTGTCGGCGGCGACGAGCGCGCTGAAGGCGTTCTCGCTGTCGCTGCTGGAGGAGCACCTGGCCCACTGCGTCGCCGAGGCCGCGCGCAAGGGCGGCCCGGAGGCCGACGCGAAGGTGAAGGAGGCCTCGGAGGCGATCGCCCGGCTCGTGCGTTCCTGACCGTTCGGAAACGATATATCGTCGCAAAATATGAGTTAATGACCGGGTCATGGCCGCCGGAACGCGGGAGCGTCAAACGCGAGGGAGCCGTCTCGTCCTCAGCCGCATGGCTGGGACCCCGGCGGCGGCACGTTCGGCCTCGGCAATTCCCTCCAGGGCACGTGAACGGTCACCGGCCCAGGCGTAGGTGTACTGCGTAACGTCCGGGATATTGCCTCGGCGGCAATCCGCCGCAAGCGCGTGGCATGGACGCCACGCGGGCAGGACAAGACTCTGTGGGCGCACGGACGATATCGACCTCGGCCGGTCTGCCACGACGGGGCGGCGTATCTCCCGCACTTGTCCCTGCTGCCACGGCAAGCCGGCGTCAAAAGAGAGAGCGGCATGAATCTGCGTGAGCTGCTGACCGGATGCGAGTACCGGGTCCTGCAAGGCGACCCGCGCCAGGCCGACGTCCGCGTCGGCATCGCGTACGACTCGCGGCGGGTGACCACCGGCAGTCTCTACATCGCCTTGCGCGGCACCCGGACGGACGGGCACCACTTCGTGGGTGACGCCGTGGAGCGCGGAGCGGCCGCGGTTCTGGTCGAGCGCCCACCCGCGTCGCTCATGCCGGATCATGCCTGCGTGGCGCAGGTGACGGACACGCGCGCCGTTGCGCCGATCGTGGCGGCGCGCTACTTCGGCGAACCCAGCCGGGAGATGCAGGTCATCGCGGTCACGGGCACCAACGGAAAGACGTCCATCTCCTTCATGGCGGAGGCGATGCTCCGGATCGGGGCGCGGGCCACAGTGGGCGTGATCGGCACCGACGGCTGCCGCGTCGGCGACGAGCCGATCGGGATCGACAAGACCACCCCGACCACCCCCGAAGCGGTGGAGCTGCAGCAGATCCTGCGCACGATGCGTGATCGTGGAGCGAGCACGGTGGTGCTGGAAGCCTCCTCGATGGCATTGGCGCTGCACCGGGTGGACGCCACGGACATCGACGTGGGCGTGTTCACCAACCTCACCCCCGACCACCTGGACCATCACGGCAGCATGCAGGCATACAAGCAGGCCAAGCTGCTGCTGTTCGGTGGGATGTGCCGGCAGGCGGTGACCAACGCCGACGACCCGGTCAGCGCCGACATCGCCGCGCTGATGCCGGGCGCGGTGACCACGTACGGCCTGGACAACCCGGGCGCGGACTTCCGGGCGACCGATCTGCGCGTGGATGCGACCGGCACCTCGTTCGTCTTGCACCACGGCGGCCGACGGCGTCCAGCGCGGGTTCCCCTCCCCGGCCGGTTCGCTGTGTCCAACGTGTTGGCCACGCTCGCCACCGGGCATCTGCTGGGCTACGACCTGGACGCGCTGCTCGGCGCACTGGAGACGCTGCCTGCCATCCCGGGCCGCTTTCAGACGTATCAGACCCCGGCCGGAGTGTCGGCGATCGTGGACTACGCTCACTCCTCCGACTCGCTGGAGAAGGTCCTCACCACGATTCACGAGTTCGCCGACGGCCGCGTGATCACGGTGTTCGGCTGCGGCGGCGACCGGGACCCCAGCAAGCGCGCCCCGATGGGAGAGATCGCCGGAAGGCACTCCGACGTTGTCATTGTCACCAGCGACAATCCGCGCACCGAGGACCCCGACACGATCATCGACGACATCCTGCCCGGCGTGGCGGTCGCCGCCGCGATCATGGAGCGCGTCACCGACCGGCGGCAGGCCATCTCCCGGGCGCTGCAGCTCGCCTTGCCCGGAGACGTCGTCCTCGTCGCGGGTAAAGGCGCCGAGCCCTACCAGATCATCGGCAACCGCGAGATTCCCTTCAACGACATGAGCGCCGTTCGCGAGCTGAGCACCCCGTCGAACGCTTAGAACTGATCCGAAAATCGGTGCTTCAGTGGGCAGGCGGCAGCGAACGCCGACAGGGTGGGGCGTTTCGGTATCGAAGCGGGGTCAGTTGGCGGATTCGACGGTGACGCTGTAGCCGAGGGCTTGGAGTCGGCGGATGTGGCGGCGTTTCTCGCGTTCTGCGTTGAGACGGCTGTCGTGGAAGCCGGTGCCGAGGTCGATGAAGCGAGCGGTGGGGTCGGAGAGCAGATGCCAGACGATGGTCAGGATGGAACGGCCGACGGCGACGGCGGCTTTCTTGTTGCCGCGGCGGCGGGCGATGCGCCGGTAGCGTTCGCCGAGGAAAGTCTCGGTCCGGCCGGCTGCCACGGCGGCCTCGCCCAGGACGCGGGCCAGGTAGGCGTTGCCGTGACCGGTGGCGCCTTTGCGCCCTTCTTCTTGCCTGCTGATTCCTTGACCCCGGGGGCGAAACGGGCCCAGGAGGCCAGGTGCTTGGCGGTGGGAAAACGGCTCATGTCCAGGCCGATCCCGGAGATGATGACGTGCGCTGCGGTGGGGCCGATGCCGGGAATCTCATCCAGCCGCTCGACCGTGTCGCGCCAGGGCGCGATCTGCTGGTCGATCTCCCTCTCCGCGGTGGCGATGTCGGCGTTCCAGGCGTCGATGCGGGCCAGCATCAGACGCAGCAGGAAGGCGTGGTGGTCGGTGAAGTGACCGGTGAACGCCTCTTCGAGGCTGCTGATCTTGGAGCGCATCCGGCCGCGGGCCAGTTGGGCCAGGCGGGCGGGGTTGCGTTCGCCGGTGATGAGCGCGCCAGCATGGCGCGGCCGGAGACGCCGAAGATGCTGGAGGCGACCACGCTGAGCTTGATCTGGGCGTCTTCGAGGAGCTTTTCCACCCGGTTCTTCTCAGCGGTGCAGGCGTTGACCAGGTCGACGCGGTAGCGGGTCAGATCGCGCAGGGCGCGGATGGGTGGGGGTGGCACGAAGCTTGGGCGGATCATCTGCCGCGCACTGGGCACGTCGTCGGCGAAGGCGCGGGCGCCGGCGGGCGCGAAGAGCGCGTCGGAGAGCCCGAAGCCCAGATGGTCGGGGGCGATGACGTGGTAGTCGCCGGCCAGCGCGGAGACGAGGCCGCGGAGCATGAACGAGCTGGTGGGAAAACCGTGCAGGAGCACCACGGCCGGCGCGTCCGCGGGACCCGCCTCACGGTAGAACAGCCGCCGGCCCCGCACCTGCGCGTAGCGATGATGGACGGCCACCATGACAACCCCGTGATCTCGCTCGACCGCTTTCCCGTCCGGCACGTCATGGGCGCCGCCGTTCAGGCGTTGACGACCACCATCTTGCCTTTGGCCTCGTTGGCCTCCATCAGGCGGTGCGCCTCGCGTACCTCCTCGAAGCCGAAGACACGCGACGGCTTGGCCTTCAGCCGGCCCGCCGCCACCTGCTCGGCGATCTCCTGCAAGGGGACGTCGGACAGCGGAAAACCGGGGGTCCCGAAGACGAAACTGCCGAAAAAGGTGAGATAGACGCCGCTGGCCATCTGCAGCAGCGGGTTGAAGTCGGCGATCGGGTCCAGGCCGCCCAGCCAGCCGGCCAGGCAGGCGCGACCCCCACGCCGCAGCATCGCCAGGGAATCGAGGATCGTGCTGTTGCCCACCAGGTCCAGCACCGCGTCCACCCGCTTGGCCTCGGCGATGCGCGCGGACAGGTCGGGCGCCTCCCGTTCGGCGCGCGCTGTGCCGAGCTCCTCCAGCATGGCGAACCGTGATGCATCGCGGGTGGTGCCGATGACGTGGGCGCCCGCGTTGACCGCCATGTTGATCGCGGCCTGACCGAAGGACGAGGTGGCGCCGCGGATGACCAGCGTCTGCCCGGCGGTGATCTCGAGATTGCGGAACAGGCAGGTCCAGGCCGTGGCGTAGGTCTCCGGGATGGCCGCGAGCTCGGCCCAGGGCAGGTCCGACTCGATCAGGGCCACGTTGGACGCCGGCGCCCGGGTGTACTCGGCGTAGCTGCCGTTGATCGTCCGTCCCAGGCCGCCCATGAGCGCCGCCACCTTGGCGCCGAGCGGGAACTCGCCGCCGGGGCAGGCTTCGACCAGCCCGACACATTCGATGCCGCTCACCTTCGCCGCCTCGGCCCACTCACCGCGGCGCATGTGCATCTCGGCGTGGTTGATGCCGAACGCCTTGATGTCGATGACGACGTGACCGGCGAGCGGCTCGGGATCGGGCAGCTCGGTGTAGACCAGGCAGTCCGGTCCGCCGAATTTTTCGATGACGATGGCACGCATCACAGCCCTCCAGACGAGACGCGGCAGGCTGTTCGCTTTGGCTCGGCGCCATGAGCACGATGCCTACCGGCGGGCCGTCCCGCCGCCGCAACGCCTCGCTGCGCCGAGGAGTGCTGCTTCGACCAGGTTCTTTCAGCTTAGCGGGCAGGATCTGGACCGATGCGGGAGCCTCCGCACCGCCGCAGCCTCCTCGACCGGCTACGCGTCCTGCTGTCCAGGCGGCGACCGGACACCTGGCTTCTGGCGATGCGAACGATGGGATCTTGGTGGCCTGCGTCATCGCGTTCAGCACGACCCGCGCGACGGTGACCGCCTGCGCCTCACCGCCGACACCGCGGAAGCGGCATGCCGACATGTCCTACCTTGTCCCTCACCTTGCCTTATGGGCATCGGTTGCGGGCAGCAGCGTCCCATGGGAGACCTTCCTTTCCACGATCGAACTGACTTCGACATCGTCGAGCGCGGCTTCGTCGCGAAGCTAAGCCCCGCAGTGGTCAAGGCCGCCGACGGGAAGATCGTCTGGGATAACGACTCCTACGATTTCCTCGACGCCGACTGCCCTCCCACCGCGCACCCGAGCCTGTGGCGGCAGGCGCAACTGTGCGCCAAGCAGGGGCTGTTCGAGGTGACCGACGGCATCTATCAGGTGCGCGGCCTGGACCTGTCCAACATGACCCTCGTGGAAGGCGAACGCGGCGTCATCGTCATCGACCCGCTCATCTCCACCGAATGCGCCGCCGCCGCGCTGCGGCTCTACCGCGACCATCGCGGGGACCGCCCGGTCACCGGTCTCATCTACACCCATTCCCACGCCGACCACTTCGGCGGCGCTCGCGGAGTCACCGACGGCGACGGCATCCCCGTCATCGCCCCCGCCCATTTCATGGAACACGCCGTCTCCGAGAACGTCTACGCCGGCACCGCCATGAACCGCCGCGCCCTGTACATGTACGGCCAGATCCTGCCGCGTTCCGTCGACGGGCAGCTCGGCTGCGGGCTGGGCATGGGCACCTCGGCCGGCACCGTCTCCCTCCTCCCGCCCACCCTCGACATCACCCACACCGGGCAAGAGGAGACGGTCGACGGCGTACGCATCGTCTTCCAGCTCACCCCCGGCACCGAGGCCCCGGCGGAGATGAATTTCCTGTTCCCCGACCGCCGCGCCCTGTGCATGGCCGAGAACGCCACCCACAACCTGCACAACGTGCTCACCCTGCGCGGCGCGCTGGTCCGCGACACCCGCATCTGGTCCCGCTACCTGACCGAGGCCATCGCCCTGTTCGCCGACCACGCGGAGGTCGCCTTCGCCTCCCACCACTGGCCCACCTGGGGCAAGGACAGCATCGTCGCCTTCCTGACCCAGCAGCGCGACCTGTATGCCTACCTGCACGACCAGACCCTGCGCATGCTGAACCGCGGCATGACCGGCAGCGAGATCGCCGAGGCCATGCAGATGCCGCCCGCCCTGGAGGCGGCCTGGCACACCCACGGCTACTACGGCTCGGTCAGCCACAACGTCAAAGCGATCTACCAGCGCTACCTGGGCTGGTTCGACGGCAACCCCGCGCACCTGTGGGAACACCCCCCGGTCGAGCAGTCGCGCCGCTACGTCGAATGCCTCGGCGGCACCACCGCCGTGCTCGCGCAGGCCGAACGCTACATCCGGGAGGGCGACCTACGCTTCGCCGCCACCCTGCTCAACCACGCGGTGTTCGCCGACCAGGGCAACTCGCCGGCCCGTAAGATGCTGGCCCAGCTCTACACCCGGATGGGCCACGGCGCCGAGAACGCCACCTGGCGCAACTTCTACCTGACCGGCGCCACCGAGCTGACCGGCCGCCCCTCGGCGGGCATGACCACAACCACCTCTCCGGACATGCTCCGAGCGCTCACCGCGGAACAGATCTTCGACTCCCTCGCCATCCGCGTCAACGGCCCACGCGCCTGGAACGAGCGCTTCGCCATCGACTGGCGCCTTACCGACACCGGCGAACGCCACCGGACCACGATGTCCAACGGCGCCCTGATCCACGAGCAGACCCGGTCCGGCGACGACGGAGCGGATCTCACGCTGCGCCTGACCAGGCAGCGGCTGCTCGGCCTGCTCGACGGAGAGGACGCCGACGGCATCGACCACGACGGCGACATGACCGTCCTGCAACGGCTGCGCGCCGTCCTGGAAGACCCCACACCCGACTTCGCCATCGTCACGCCCTGATCGCACCCGAAATGCGCTACGACCCAGTCGGCTCTCGCAGCTTCGCGGGGGAATTCGCGTCCGCCGAGAAACGGCCGGTCTGGACGCGGGCCCGCCTCCTGGATCTGAAGAGTCTCACCTCGCCGGCGGCGGGGGAGCGGCTGTACTCGCGGTGGGACTTCCGCCACGTGCTGCCCACCGGCATCGCCGGTGGCGCGACCCCGTCTGGCGCCACCCCGACGGCTCCTTCGCCGAATGGTGACGCCGGCTCACCAGTTCTCGAGCGAACGGCGCAGGACGCCCGCCGCCGCCTCCTCGTCGACCGCCCGCGGCGCGGTGGCCAGCAGGCGCTGCTGCTTCATCGCCCCCTCCACCAGGGCGGGCACGTCCGCCTCGGTGTAGCCGACGCCGGAGAGCCCGTTCGGCAGGCCGACGTCGCGCATCAGCCGGGTCAGCACGGCCGGCAGGTGGTCGGCCGGGTCGCGGGGCCGCTCCCCGCCGGGTTCGAGCAGCTCGGCGGCCCGCAGGTGCCGCTCCGGGCACGCCTCGAACGTGAAGCGGAACGCCTGCGGCGCGGTGAGCGCCACCGCCATGCCGTGCGGCACGAGCGGCTCGCCCGGCGGATAGCCGTCGGGGTGGAAGCCGCGGACCCGGCCCGCGATCGGATAGGCGTTCGCGTGCGGGAGGTGCACCCCGGCGTTGCCGAACCCGAGCCCGGCGAACGTCGCCGCGAGCGCCATGTCGCCCCGCGCCGCAGCGTCGGAGCCGTCGCGCACCGCCGCACGGAACGACGAGGCCAGCAGCGCCATCGCCCGCTCGGCCCACATGTCGGAGATCGGGTTCGCCCCGCAGTACGGCACCCGCTGCTCCGGCCGCTTGCGCTCGAACGACGTGTACGGCCGCGCGGTGTAGCTCTCCAGCGCGTGGCAGAGGATGTCCATGCCGGACGCGGCCGTCACCCCGGCCGGCTGGCTCATCGTCAGGTCGGGATCGACCACCGCGAGCGTCGGCCGCAGCCGAGGGTGGCTGATGCCCGTCTTGACCTTCAGCGCCAGCACGTCCATCACGCACACGGTGGTGCTCTCCGCGCCCGTGCCGGTCGTCGTGGGCACCGCGACCAGCGGTTTCAGCGGATGCTCCGGGGACCGGCCGCCGCCGACGGGGACGTTGACGTAGTCCATCAGGTCGCCGGGGTTGGTCGTCAGCAGGTTCGCGGCCTTGGCCGTGTCGATGCTGGACCCGCCGCCGACCGCGACGAAGGCGTCCCACGGCCCACTCGTGCGAGCCTGCTCGGCGGCCCGCCGCAGGCTCTCGTCGGTCGGCTCGACGTGCACGCCGTCGAACACGGCGGTCTCGATGCCGTACGCGGCGATCCGCTCGGCGACGCGCGCCGGGTGGCCGGTCGCGGCCACCCCGGGGTCGGTGACGACGAGCGCGCGGCGGACGCCGTACGCGGACAGGTCGTGGCCGATCTCGGCGGAGGCGCCCGGCCCGAACTTCAGCGCGGGCGAGCCATAGGTGAAGACGGACTCCATACGCTCAGTCTCCGCTCATATGCTCGCGCAGCACGTCGTTCAGCGGCCCGCGCCGCTCGCACGCGGCGAACGCGAAGCAGCCGGCCAGTTCCTCCGCCTCGTCGGGGGTGACACCCTCGAAGCAGCGGGCGAAGTCGCCGACCAGCGGCTCGGCGAACATGATGTTGCGCACCAGCGTCTGGATCCAGGGCTTGCGGCCCCACGGGAACGGGTCGAAGTGCGGGAACTCCTTGTCGAACAGCTCCTCGATCGGCTCCAGGAGGTGACGGACGTGCTCGTCGGAGCCGCCCCACGAGTCGGCGCCGAGCCGCTTCTTCTTCTCCAGCACGGGCGCGATGCGCCGCACGTACGCGCTGTCGGGGCGGGCGTACACCAGGCCCTGCAGCCCGATGTCCTTGTAGGTCCACAGCGACCAGCTCGCGCCGTGCTCCCGGTAGATCTCCAGCTGGTCGCGCAGCAGCCGCAGCCGCGACCGGTCACGCTCGGGGTCGCCGTCGTAGACGGGCCCGAACTCGCCGATCCAGACGGGCGTCCCGGTGCGCCGCATGAACTCCGTACGGCGCAGGAACGTCTGCTCCACCACCGAGCGGTCGAAATGCTCGCCCCGGGTCACCCCCGGGTAGGAGCTGCCCGCGGCGATGCCGGGCAGCGCGTAGTCGTGCGCGGTGTAGACCGTGTTGGGGAACGGGTCACCGAAGATCGAGAAGTCGGTCGAGTAACGGTTGCCGTCGAGGAACAGCACGTGCCGGTCGTCCACGGCGCGGATGGCCTGCTCCAGCCGCTCGTAGAACGGCCCGATGACCGCGCCGGAGGAGTCGGCGGGCTCGTTGACCGGGTTGTAGCCGGCCACCTCGGGCCGGTCCTTGTAGCGGTCGGCGATCGCCTCCCACAGGTGCACGACGCGGTCCTGGTAGTGCCGCTGGTTCCAGAACTCCGCCCAGTGAGTCGGGTTGTCGCTGTGCCAGTGCTGGTTCTGCCGGCCCGGCACGGCGTGCAGGTCGAGGATCGTGTACAGCCCGGCGTCGGCGCACAGCCCGATCACCCGGTCCAGCCAGGCGAACCCCTCCTCCTTCAGCACGAACGGCCGGTCGTCGTCCTCGAAGTGGCGGTAGTTGAACGGCACCCGCACCGAGTTGAGCCCCAGCGAGGCCAGGTGGCGGGCGTCGTCGGCGTCGAAGAAGTCGGTGAGGAACCGGCGGAAGAACCGCTCGTAGCCCTCCTGGCCGAGCACCCTGCGCAGGGCGGCCCGCTGCAGCGACTCGGTGGCGGGATAGCCGGTGATGAAGTTCTCCATGTTCATCCACCCGCCGAGGCCGACGCCCGCCAGGACGACTGTCCGCCCCGACTCCCCGGCCAGCCGGTCGCCGCTGACGCTGATCCACTCCATATGGGTTCTCCTCATCGGGATGGCGCCGGCCCGGTGCTGCCGCGGACGAGCAGCCGGGGCTGGTAGCGCACGTTGTAGCCGCCGCTCTCACCGTTCATCAGCGCCCACAGGCGCTCCCACGCCTGCCGGCCCAGCTCGCTCTTCGGGATCGACACGGTGGTGAGCGGCGGAGTGGTGTAACGGGCGAACGGGATGTCGTCGAAACCGGTGATCGACACGTCCTCCGGCACGCCGACGCCCAGCTCGCGCAGGCCGGTCAGCGCTCCGGAGGCGACCATGTCGTTGAACCCGACCACCGCGCTCGCCCCGCAGCCCACGACCGCGGGGGCGGCGGCGTGGCCGTCGTCGAACATGGAGCCGCACGGCAGCACGGTCAGCTCCAGGCCGGGGGCGGCGGCGCGCAGCGCGGCGAGCCGTTCTGCGTTGCCCGCGCTGCCGGGCGGCCCCGCCAGGTAGGCCAGGCGGCGGTGCCCGAGACCGGTCAGGTGGGCCACGAGGTCGCGGACGCCGGCCGCGTTGTCGATCGACAGCGACGGCGCGCCCAGGCCGGGCACCTCGCGGTAGACCAGCACGAACGGCGCCAGCCGCTCACCGATCGAGCACAGCCGCTCGGCCGGCGCCCGCGGCGAGGCCAGAACGAGCCCGTCGGAGTTGCGCCGCGCCTCCAGCGCGAGGATCACCTCCTCCTCCGGGTCCTCGTCGGACTCGGCCACCAGCAGCTGGCGGCCCGCCTTGCCGGCGGCCTGGCTGAGCCCGCGCAGCACGCCCTGGAAGAGCGGGTTGCCGAGGTCGGGCACGATGAGCGCGATGGTGCCGGTGCGGCCGAGCGCGAGCCGCCGCGCGGCCGGGCTGGGCGCGTAGTCGAGCGCCTCGGCGGCGGCGCGCACGCGGGCGACCAGCTCGGGGCTGACGGTCGGCGAGCCGTTCATGACCCGGGAGACGGTCGCCCGAGAGACGCCGGCCGCCTCGGCGACCCGGCTGATCGTCGCCGCTCCCGCCGGCCGCGGCCCGCGCCGCCCGGCGCGCGGCCTTCCACCGCCGTCCCGGTCCTGCTCCTGGTCACCGTTTCCGGTGCTCGCCCTCATGCACTCTCTCCCTGCACGCTCAGGGACTCATCCCAGCATGCGTCGCCTCGCCGGACCGCCGCGGGGGCGCCCTCGGGCAACCTCACCTGGGATACCGGTTTCTCAGTACGCATTACAACCGTTTGTCGGAGATTAGCGCAAGACGTGGGGGTTCACGTTTTTCCTGGTAGTCAGTCGGCTAACAGTGCGTTGACACCAGAAGTGCCCGATGTTAGAAACTGGTTACTCATAAGCCCAATCACGGCTTGTGCCCCTGTTTTCCCGGTCGCGTGCGGCTCAGCGCGACTGCGAAGGGTGATAGATGAGCAAACGTTTGGATACGGCGGGCGCGACCGTCGCCCCGCCTCCCCCTCGACCTGTGTCTCCGACCGAAGACCCACCCCGCCGCCGGCGTTTCCTGCGTCCCGGCGGGCCGCCGCAGGACCGCATCGGCTACCTGTTCCTCACGCCGTGGTTCATCGGCATGGCGGCGTTCACCATCGGGCCGATCCTCGGCTCCCTCTACCTGTCGTTCACCGAGTACACCCTGCTCAAGCCGCCCGAATGGCTCGGCTTGGACAACTACCGCGAGATGCTGGAAGACCCGCGGCTGCACAAGTCGCTGCTGGTCACCTTCCTCTACGTGTTCGTGTCGGTGCCCATCCAGCTGATCCTGGCCCTGGGCCTGGCGCTGCTGCTCAACCGCGGCGTACGCGGGCTGGCCTTCTACCGGTCCGTCTACTACCTGCCCTCGCTGCTGGCCGGCAGCGTCTCCATCGCCATCCTGTGGCGGCAGATCTTCGGCCAGGAGGGCCTGGTCAACCAGCTGCTCGCCTTCTTCGGCGTCGAGGGCGTGAGCTGGGTCGCCCACCCTGACTTCGCGCTCGGCACGCTCGTGCTGCTCAACGCCTGGACGTTCGGCGCCCCGATGGTGATCTTCCTGGCCGGGCTGCGGCAGATCCCCGTCTCGTACTACGAGGCCGCGCAGGTGGACGGCGCCGGCACCGTGAACCGGTTCTTCCACATCACGCTGCCGATGCTGACGCCGATCATCTTCTTCAACGTCGTGCTGCAGATGATCGGCGCGTTCCAGAGCTTCACGCAGGCGTTCGTCATCAGCGGCGGCCGCGGCGGCCCCTCCGACGCCACCCTGCTCTACACGCTGTACCTGTACGAGCGCGGTTTCGGCTCCTTCGACATGGGCTACGCCTCCGCGATGGCGTGGATCCTGCTCGCGCTCATCGCCGCGCTGACCGGTCTCAACTTCCTCTTCGCCAAGCGGTGGGTGTTCTATGGCAACTGAGATCAGGGGCGGCCGGTCGCGGCGGCTGTCGAAGCACGCGCTGCTGATCATCTGCGGCGTGGTGATGCTCTACCCGCTGCTGTGGATGGTGTCGAGCTCGGCCAAGCCCACCGAGACCATCTTCCGCGACCCCTCCATCTGGCCCACCGAGCTGGACCTGGGCAACTACGTGGACGGCTGGACGGCGCTGGAGTACCCGTTCCACCACTATCTGATCAACTCGGCCGTGATCGCGATCCTGGCCGTGGTGGGCAACCTGGTCTCGTGCTCCCTGGCGGCGTACGCGTTCGCCCGGCTGGAGTTCCGGGGTAGGAAGATCTTCTTCGCCATGATGCTGGCGACGCTGATGCTCCCCATCCACGTGCTGATCGTCCCCCAGTACGTGCTGTTCGCCCAGCTGGACTGGATCAACACGAACCTGCCGCTGGTCGTGCCGAAGTTCCTGGCGCACGACGCGTTCTTCGTCTTCCTCATGGTGCAGTTCATCCGCGGGCTGCCCAAGGAGCTGGACGAGGCGGCGCGGATCGACGGCTGCGGTCACATCAGGATCTACTGGCGGATCGTCATGCCGCTGTCGATCCCGGCCCTCGCCACCTCGGCGGTGTTCACGTTCATCTGGACCTGGAACGACTTCTTCAGCCAGCTCATCTTCCTGACCGACCCCGAGCTGTGGACGATGCCGGTCGCGCTGCGCTCGTTCATGGACGGCCAGGGCGAGACGGCCTGGGGGCAGCTGTTCGCCATGTCCATCGTGGGCCTCGCCCCGATCTTCGGGTTCTTCCTGGCCGGGCAGCGCTATCTGACGCAGGGCATCGCCACCACCGGCTTCCGGTGATCTGTGATGAAAACGTTTCTAGCAAGGAGAGCGACCATGTCAAAGCGAACCAGAGGGCTGGCGGCGCTCTGCCTGGCCGGTGTCATGCTGGCGGCCTCGGCCTGCGGCGGCTCGTCCGGCGGCGAGAGCGAGTCCGGCGCCGTCGAGCTGCGCTTCAGCTGGTGGGGCAACAACGACCGGGCCGAGGCCACGCAGAAGGTCATCGACGCCTTCGAGGCCAAGAACCCCGGCATCACGGTCAAGGGCACCTACACCGACTTCAACTCCTACTTCGACCGCCTGGCCACCGAGGTCGCGGGCGGGCGGGCGCCCGACGTCATCACGCTCGGCGGCGCCTACCCCCGCGAGTACGGCGACCGCGGCGCCCTGCTCGACCTGTCCACGGTCGGCGGCGTGCTCAAGACCGACAAGATCGGCGCCGCCGCCCTCGGCAACGGCAAGTTCAGCAACGTCCAGTACGGCGTTCCGACCGGTGTGAACGCCATCGCCCTGGTCGTCAACCCGGACCTGTTCGACAAGGCCGGTGTGGAGCTGCCCGACGAGGACACCTGGAGCTGGGAGGACTTCAGCCGCATCGCCAAGGACCTGGCCGGCAAGCTGCCCGACGGGTCGTTCGCGCTGACGGACCCGACCCGGACCGACATGCTGGACATCTACTCCCGCCAGCGCGGCGAATCGCTCTACACCGCCGACGGCAGGGTCGGCATCACCGACAAGACGCTCGTGGACTGGTGGACCATGACGCTCGACCTGCTCAAGGCCGGGGCGACGCCGCCGGCCTCGCAGACCTCCGAGCTCACCACGCAGCCGGCGCCCGAGCAGACCCTGATGGGCCGCGGCCTGGCCGCGATGCAGTTCGACTGGAGCAACCAGATCACCGCGCTGCGCAAGGCCTCCGGCGCGCCGCTGCGGCTGATCCGGGTGCCGGGCGAGAGCCAGGGCACCCGGCCCGGCATGTGGCTGCAGGCCTCGCAGATCTACACGATCAACGCCAGGAGCGAGCACCCGCAGGAAGCCGCCAAGCTCGTCGACTTCCTGGTGAACACCGCCGACGCCGGCAAGATCGTCCTCACCGACCGGGGCATCCCGGCCAACTCTGACGTCCGCGCCGCCATCGAGCCGCAGCTCAGCGAGGAGCAGCAGATCGAGACCGCGTTCATCGACACGCTGACGCCGAAGGCCGGCCCGCCGCTGGTGATCGGCCCGACCGGCTCCGCCGACGTGTGGAAGATCCTCGACCGGGTCAACGCCGACGTGCTGTTCGGCCGCCAGCAGCCCGCCGCGGCCGCGGCCGACTTCATCAAGCAGGTCGGGACGGCGATCGGCTGATGATCGACCGCCGCGCGCTCGTGGGCCGGCACGCGGTCGAGGTGACGTCCGTGCTGCCGGAGTCGCCGCTGTCCGTGGGCAACGGCGAGCTCTGCTACACCGCGGACGTCACCGGGCTGCAGACCTTCCCCGGCCTCCACCCGGTCGACGACCCCGAGGGGCCGGGGACGCTGCTGGCCACCATGGCCTCGTGGGGCTGGCACAGCGTTCCCGGCTCCTACGACCTGGCCGCGACGACGCGCACGTACCGGACGCCGCGCGGGCCGGTCCCGTACGTCGACATGGCGGACATCACCCGCCCGTCACCGGCGGAGGCGTGGCTGCGCGCCAACCCGCACCGGCTCGACCTGGCCAGGATCGGGCTCGTCGCGGCCGGCGGCCGGGCGCTCGAACCGGAGGACGTGAGCGGCGCGCGGCAGCGGCTCGACCTGTGGACCGGAGTGCTGACCGGCGCTTACCGGCTGCGCGGCACGCCGTTCCAGGTCGTCACCGCCTGCCACCCCGAGCGGGACGTGCTCGCTTTCCGGATCGAGTCGCCCGGGCTGGACGGGGTGGCGGTGCGGCTGGCGTTCCCGTACGGGTCGCAGGCGTGGGGCAACGCCGCCGACTGGTCGCGGCCGCGGGCGCACTCCTCGGTCCTGCGGCCGTCGGCGGACGGCTTCACGGTGGCGCGGCGGCTCGACGGCACCGCCTACGAGGTGGCGGTGACCCTGACCGGCGGCCGGGTCGCGCAGGCCGGGCCGCACGAGTACCTGGTCACCTTCGACGGGACGGCGGCCGAGCTGGTCGTCGCCTTCCACCCGTCCGGTCCCGCCAGCGGCAAGACGTCGTTCGGCGAGGTCGTGGCGGCATCCGAGCGGCACTGGGAGCGGTTCTGGAGCACAGGCGGCGCGGTGGACCTGTCCGGCAGCCACGACGAACGCGCCCCCGAGCTGGAACGCCGCGTCGTCCTGTCGCAGTACCTCACCGCGATCCACTGCGCGGGCTCCACCCCGCCGGCCGAGACCGGCCTGATGGCCAACAGCTGGCGGGGCCGCTTCCACCTGGAGATGCACTGGTGGCACGCGGCCCACTTCCCGCTGTGGGGCCGCCCCGAGCTGCTCGAACGCAGCCTCGGCTGGTACGCCGCCATCCTGCCCCGCGCGCGCGGGACCGCCAGGGCGCAGGGCTGCCCCGGGGCGCGCTGGCCCAAGCAGGTCGGCCCCGACGGCCGCGAGAGCCCCAGCCCGATCGGCCCGTTCCTGGTGTGGCAGCAGCCGCACCCGATCTACCTGGCCGAGCTGGTGCGCCGCGCGATCGGCACCCGCCGCGCCGTCGCCCTGTACGGCGACCTCGTCCTGGAGACGGCCGCCTTCATGGCCGCCTTCGCCGTCAAGGGCCCCGGCGGGTACGGCCTGGGCCCGCCGCTGGTCCCCGCCCAGGAGTCGTACGCCGACGTGCGCGCGGACGCCGCCGACCCGGCGTTCGAGCTGGCGTACTGGGCGTGGGCGCTGGAGACGGCACAGCGCTGGCGGCGGCTGCTGGGCCTGGCCCCCGAGCCGTCCTGGGCAGAGGTGGCCGCCGGGATGGCCGCCCCGCTGGTCCGCGACGGCGTGTACGCGGCCATGGACGCGCCGCCCTACACCGTCCGCGACGACCACCCGTCCATGCTGTACGCGCTCGGCTTCGTCCCCCCGACCCGGATCGTCGACCCGGGCGTCATGCGCGCCACCCTGCGCGACGTGCTCGGCGACTGGAACTGGCAGTCGACCTGGGGCTGGGACTACCCGGCCATCGCCATGACCGCCGCCCGCCTCGGCGAGCCGGGCCTGGCCGTCGACGCGCTGCTCATGCCCGTCGCCAAGAACACGTACCTGCCGAACGGGCACAACCGGCAGAGCCCCGGCCTGCCCGTCTACCTGCCGGGCAACGGCGGCCTGCTCGCCGCGGTCGCCCTCATGGCCAGGGGCTGGGACGGCGGCCCGCCCGCGCCCGGCTTCCCGGACTCCTGGACCGTACGGCACGAGGGCCTGCACCGGCTGCCCTGACGGTCAGCGGGTGCGCAGCTCCAGCTCCTCGCGCTTGCCGAGGAACTCCTCGGCCCGCGCCCACTCCAACGGCAGCGGCATCGGGTACGTCGTCCTGATCCGCGCCAGCTGCCGGTGGGCGCGGGCCAGCACGGCGAAGTCGCGCGGGTAGGCGCGGGTGTCCACACCGGTGAACACGCCGACCTTGCGTGCCCTGGCCAGCAGCTCCCGCCACGCGTCGATCGGCGCCAGCCCCACCGAGTCCACCCCGTGCGAGAACAGGGTGAGCCGGATCTCGTCGTACGGGTCGGCGGCGTCGAGGTAGGAGCGCAGCCGGGCGTGCGAGGCCTCGGTGTTGAACACCGTCCAGAACGGCGCCGAGCCGCTGCGCAGCGCCCACCACGGCTCCAGCAGCAGGAAGCACTCCACGAGCAGCCGGTCGGCGGGCAGGCCGCGGCGTTCGTGCCAGGACCGGTGGAGATCGGCGACGGCCGGGCTCAGGTCCTCCGGCTCACCGAAGCGCAGCCGGGCGAGACGCCAGCCGTTGCGTTCGGCCAGCTTCTCCAGTTCGCCGAGCAGCTCGGGCTCGAACCCCCACTCCGCCTCCGGCCGCTCGCCGTCGGCCGGCGGGTAGTCCCACGCGCGCCTCGGCGAGCCGTAGCGGCGCAGGTAGTCGGCGACGCGGGGGCCGCCGTGCGCGTACTCCTCGGGCGTCGCGCCGCCCAGCGCGCCGTGCTGGAACACGTGCCGCGGCCCCACCCGCGTGCTCGGCCAGCGCAGCCCGCACTCCACCACGACCAGCGTCGCGCCCGGTTCGAGCGACTCCTCCAGGAACCGCGCGTACGCCTGCGGCAGCCGCCGCCACTTCACCCTGAAGTAGGTCATGCCCGCGATCATCAGGCGGTCCTGGTTGGCGTCGTGCATGTGGTGCAGCACCAGGTCGGGGTTGGCGTCGAGGAGCGCCCGCCCCGCCTGCCGGGTCGTGTCCAGGTCGCCGCGCGGGTCGTCGGGGTGCACGCCGTGCCGCCGTACCGGCAGCAGCAGCGTCTGCGGCAGCCACGGCGCCGACACCGCCGCCGCCAGGTGCACCAGCGCCCCGTTGGACGAACCGACGAACGCCACCGGATACCGGCGCCGCGGGTAGTGCCCGGTCACCCACCGGGCCAGCTCCTCCGACCGAATCTCCGGCACCCGCCGCAGCGGCACCGCCTCCGCCCAGCCGCTGGCCGCGTACGCCTTCTCCTGCAGCGCGCGCGGCAGCCGGCTCGCCGCGCCGAGCAGCGCGGACATCGCCGGCTCCATGGCCGCCGGGCCCTGGCCGATCAGCGGTACGTCCCTGTCGTGCAGGAACCGCGCCAGGGCACGCAACATCCCGGTCGCCGAGTCGAACGACGCCACCGCCTTGCCCGGCCTCACGCGGCCACCTCCCCAAGGAACGCGGTGACCTCACGGGCGAGCCCTCGCGGGTCCCGGTACGGCACCATGTGCGGCAACCCCTCCATGACCACGAGCCGCCCCCGCGGCAACAGCCGCGTCACCTCTTCCGCCCACGCCTGGGGCACCATGCCGTCCCGCCCGCCGCGCACGACGAGGGCCGGCACCGCCACGTACGGCAGCTTGTCCTCGACCCGGTCGCGCATGGAGACGCCGAAGCTGGCCAGCACGCGGCGCGGCCCGGCGTCGAGGTAGTCGGCGACGTTCAGCGGCGCCATGCGCGGGCTCTCGTGCACCGAGTTGCGCAGCCACTGCGCGACCAGCCGGACGGGGGAGCGGCCGAGCGGATCCACCGTCGGGCCGACCAGCACCAGCGCGGCCACCCGGTCCGGATGGCGCACGGCGACGTCGACGGCCACCTGGCAGCCGAACGACCCGCCGAGCAGGCACGCCCGCTCCAGCCCCGACTCCTCCAGCCAGGCGGCCACCGCGTCGGACAGCCCCGCCAGCGTGGGCGGCGCGGAGGGCTTCTCACTGCGGCCGAATCCGGGCAGGTCCACGGCCCACGCGTCGTGCGTCGCGCCCAGCTCCCGGACGAACGGCAGCATCTCCCGCCCGGACACCCCGGCGCCGTGCACGCACACGACCGCCGGGCCGGGCCCGTGGCGGCGCCGGCTCATGATCGCCGTGCCGGACACGGTATGGACGAGTTGTTCGAGCGGCACGCCTCTCCTCTCCCGAAAAGGCCTGCCCCCTACCCGAGCGGTGATCCGGCGAACGTCCGCCTCTCACAGGGTGAGGCCGCGCGCCCGCTGGGTGTCGCGCCACTCCACCGTCAGCACGGTCGCGTCGTCCTGGAGCCGGCCGCGCTGGTGCGCCAGGATGGCCTGGATCAGCCGCCGCAGCGTCTCCGGCGCTGCCATCCCGTCCGCCTCCCGCCGCACCACGAAGTCGATGAACCGCTCCAGGCCGAACCGCTCGCCGCCGGGGCTCTGCGCCTCGATGATGCCGTCGCTGTAGAACAGCAGGCGGTCGCGGGGCTGGAGCGGGTAGGACAGCAGCCCCGTCGAGGCGTCCAGGCCCAGCCCCATCGGCGGGTCGGGCACACCCTCCAGCGTCGCCACCAGGCGGCCCTCGCGGATCACCAGGGGCGGGTGATGGCCCCTGTTCACCCAGCTCAGCACGCCCGTCCCGAGGTCCAGTTCGGCCAGGATGCCGGTGGCGAAGCGGCCGGTGAACTGCTCACTGATCGCCGCGTCGACCGCCGAGGCGGTCTCCGGCAGGCCCGCGCCCAGCCGGCGGCTGTTCCTGAACGCGCCGATGGCCAGGGTGGCGGTCAGCCCGGCCGAGGTGTCGTGCCCCATCGCGTCGAAGACCGCCAGGCGCAGGATCCGGCCGTCCAACCCGAAGTCGTAGGCGTCGCCGCCCACGTCGTACGCGGGCTCCAGGGCGGCGCTGACCACCACGTCCTCGGTGGCGAACGTGCCCGGCGGCAGCAGGTTCCACAACACCTCGGCCGACAGCGTCAGCGGGCGGGTCCGGACGAGACGGGCGTAGGAGTCGCTGTGCGGGCGCTTGCTGATCAGCAGGACCGCGGCGAGGGCCGCCAGGTTCTTCACCCGCGACTCGGCGAGCTCGTCGTCGTGCGGCACCGTGACGCCCAGCACGCCGACGCGCTCGGTGCCGTCCAGCATCGGCACCCACAACCGCCGCGCCCCCTCACCTCCCAGCGCCTCCTCCTGCTCCGCCGTCCCCGGCTCCTGCTCCGCCGTCCCCGGGCCCGCGGGGGGTTCTGAGGTCGCCGGGTCCGCGACGGGTTCCGAGACCGCCGGGCCCGCGACGGGACGCGTGCGGACGATCTCCACCAGGCGGAAGGCGCGCCCCGGCAGGGTGCCGTCGATCCGCACCGTACGCGGCACCGCGCCGTCGGGACCGGTCTGGCCCGGCAGGGGCACGAGGAGCTGCTGCTGCAGGTCGGTCGTGTAGATCACGATCTGGGAGAAGCCGACCCGGCGCGCGTGCGAGGCGATCTCGCGCGGCAGGTCCTCCATCGCGCACAGATGCATGGCCTGCAGCAGACCGCCCAGGACCCGCTCACCCTCGATCCCCACGTTCGCCCACCCCCCGAGTACGCGTCTGCCCGCACTCCTACCCACTTGGGCGACCCCGCGGCCGGCGGGTACGGTGCCGTCCACGGTGCGGCGGGGGTATCGGCGGCTGATGGCGGGAGGCCGCGTCCTGCGCGCCGCCGGCCGCTGGTGACGTCAGGGGGTCGTGAAGCGGCGCAGCAGAGGTTCGGCGGCGGCGAAGGCGGCCACCACGTCGGCCGCGGTCCGCTCACGCTCCACCAGGCCGACCGCCTCCCCGGCGTAGACGTATGCGGTGTCGAAGTCCCCGGCCTCGCGGGCGGCGGCCAGCTCGGCGGACGCCGTATCGTCCGCGGCCAGATCCGCCTCCCGGCCCTCCCACCGCTCGAAGAACGCGTTGCGCAGAGCGCGCCCGCCGTACTCCGGGGGCCAGGCGAGCCGCTGCGCGACGTCGAAGACCCGCCCGTACGCCGTGCCGGTCTCCCCGGCAGCCAGCACCCGCCGCCGGGCCGCCTCGGGGAGCGTCGTCTCGGCGCAGCCGAGGAACGCCGTACCCACCCAGGCGCCCTCAGCGCCCGCCGCCAGCACGGCGGCCAGCCCGCGCGCCGTCGCGATGCCGCCCGCGGCCAGCACCGGCACGTCCACCGCGTCCAGCACACCCTGCAGCAGCGGCAGCGTGGCCACCTCGCCGCGTCCGTGCCCGCCGCCCTCACCGCCGCGGGCCACGACGACGTCCGCACCGGCTCCCGCCGCGGCCCTGGCCTCCTCCGTGGTGCCGGCCTGGGTGGCCACCACGATCCCGGCCTCCCGCAGCGGCCCGAGGTGGCGCGCGTAGTCGCCGTAGCTGACCGACACCAGCGCCGGGCGCGCCCCGATCACCGCGCCCAGCTGGGCGTCCGTGAGGGCCCAGGCCATCAGCCCGATCCCGTACGGCCGCCCGCCCGCGCCCGCCACGGCGGCCTGGTCGCTGATCCACGCGGCGGACGCGGTGGGGGGCACACCGAACATGCCGAGCCCGCCCGCCGCCGCCACCGCAGCGGCCAGCCGCCCGTCGCTCACCCCGGCCATCGGCGCCCCGACCAGCGGCACGTCCACCCCGAAGCGCTCGGTCAGCCACGTACGCAGCATGTTCACTCCTTCGCTGTTACTGCAGGTAGTTCTCGACCTGCGAGACCGGCGCGGCCTCGGCGTCGTCGGGATTCATGCCGGCGTCGCGCCGGGCGCGGCGCCGGCGCAGCAGGTCCCAGCACTGGTCGAGGGTCTCCTCCAGGTGGGTGAGCCGGGTGTGCTGCTCCGGCTCGGCCGACGCGCTCTGCGAGCGCAGCTCGTGCTCCTCGTCGACGAGGGCGTGGATGCGCTGGAGGATCTGCTGTTCGTCCATGAGCCTTCCCGTTCGCGTTGTACGCCCGGGACGTCCGGCCACGGGCCGAACCACCGTACAACGCGCGGAACCGGCTACTCCGGCCAGGGCGACTCGAGGATGGTGTCCACGAAATCGCCGCGCTTGAAGCCCGGCACGTACCGCTCCAGCACGTCGGCCTTGACGTTGCCGAACGTCGTCTCCGGCCGCGGCGCGACGCCCTCGGCGAACGCCCGCAGGATCGCCTGCTTGAAGCCCGGCCTCGGGTGCAGGGCCGTGATCTCCCGCCGCTGCTCGTCGCTGAGTTCGTGGAAGCCGATGCCGAGCACGTCGTACTCGACGCCCGCGGTCACCAGCGCCACCTCCGGCTCCATGAACTCGGGGATGCCGGGCGTGGTGTGCAGGGCGATGGCCGTCCAGACCCGGCGGATGCTGTCCTCCGGCACGTCGTGCTCGCGCAGGAAGCCCCGGGCGACGTCGGCGCTGTCGACCTCGAAGCGCCGTCCGCTGCCACGGTGCTCCTCGTTGAGGCCGAGGTCGTGGAACATGGCGCCGATGTACAGCAGCTCGGGGTCGTAGCTCAGGCCCCGGTTGCGGCCCTGGAGCACGCCCCAGAAGTAGACCCGGCGCGAGTGGTGGTAGATCAGGTCGCTCGTGGACTCGCGTACCAGCCGGGTGGCCTCGCCCGCCAGTTCGGTGTCGGGTACGTCGATCATGGAAACCTCCTGGTCGCGGATGCCGCGCGGACCGGCCCATGACGACCACCGCACCGCATGACAGCGTGAATCCCCGACGGGGGCATGTCATGCGGGCGGGGGAGAGGCTCCCGTGCAGGTCAGAGCTTGCGGCCCACCACGCCGTAGGCGCCCGCGTCCTGCGGGGCGCGGGCGACCGGGCCGTCGGGGCGCCAGTCGAAGACCGGGACCAGGCCGGGCTCCTCCAGCTCGTACCCCTCGAAGAAACGCAGGATCTGCTCACCGGTGCGCGGTGTGAAAGCCAGGGCCTCGCTGTTGTACGCCTCCGCGCTCGCCCCCACCAGCTTCGGGGCGAAGTCGGCGGTGACGTGTGAGATCGCCAGATAGCTGCCGGGCGCCAGCGCCGCGCTGTAACGCGCCACCAGGCCGAACGGGTCCTCGTGGTCCTTGATGAACATCAGCGTGCCCACGATGACCAGCCCGACGGGCTTGCTGAGGTCGATGGTCTTCAGCAGGTCGGGGTGCTTGAGGATGGCGTCGGGCTCGCGCAGGTCGGCCTCGATGTACGCCGTCCGCCCCTCCGGGGTGCCCTTGAGCAGCGCCCGGGCGTGGATCATCACGATCGGGTCGTTGTCGAGGTAGACGATCCGCGCGGCCGGGTCGGCCGCCTGGGCCACCTCGTGCGTGTTGCCCTGGGTCGGGATGCCCGTCCCGATGTCCAGAAACTGGGTGACACCCTGGGCGGCGATGTGGCGTACGGCGCGGCCGAGGAAGGCGCGGTTGTCGCGCGCGCCCTGCACCACTCCGGGCGAGGCCTTCGCCGTGGCCTCCGCGACCGCCCGGTCGGCGGCGAAGTTGTCCTTCCCGCCCAGCCAGTAGTCGTAGACGCGGGCGGAGTGCGGTACGGACGTGTCGATCCGCGGGTGAGGAGTCTCCTCGGTCATGGGGGCCTCCGGGGTGACGACGGGATACAGAAGATGATCATATGTCGAGCAATATCCCCCGCGCGGGTTGATCGTCAGCTTCCCGCCGTCTCCCGATGAATCGGACGTGTCAGGCGCCGGATCAGCTTGCCACCCGCAGGTCCGCGAAGAGCGCCCGATGGTCGGACCCCGGCACGTCGAACACCCGCACCCTCAGGGCCCCCGCCCGCGCGTCCGTCAGGACGTGGTCGATGGTCACCAGCGGCGGCAGCGAACGCCCGTGCGGCCACGTCGGCATCAGCCCCTGCCCGGTGGCGTCCGCCGCGTCGGTGTAGCCGGTGGCCAGCAGCCGCCGGAAGACCGCGTGGTCGAGCGTCGCGTTGAAGTCGCCCGCCAGGATGCGCGGCGGCCCGGAGCCCGGCGCGGGCGGCAGCGAGGCCACCCCGGCCTCCCACTCCGGCACCGTGGACGGCACCGGCGCGACCGGGTGCACGACGACCACCTCCACGGACGAGCCGCCGGGCAGCGACACCTCGGCCACCGGCATGTGGTGCCCGACCGGCTGGAACAGTCCCGTCCGCTCGCGCAGGGGGTGGCGGCTGTAGACGCCGCTGCCCTCGGGACCGCGCAGTTCCGGACTGCTGATCTGGTACGGCAGCATGCCCTCCAGCCCGGCCTCCGCCAGCCGGTCGCGCGCCGAGAAGGTCAGCTCCTGCACGCTCAGCACGTCCACGTCGAGCCTGCGTACGAGGTCGGTGATCACGGCGGCGTCACCGCGGCCGCCGTTGAGGTTGGCGGTCAGCACCCGCAGCGGCCGCCCCCGCGCGGGAGCGTCGCCGGCGATCGCCCGCGGCACCACGAGCCAGGCCAGGCACGCGCACACCACCGCCATGACCGCGACGGCGGCGCGGCACCGCAGCAGCGCCACGACCCCCAGCACCACCAGGGCCGCGACGGCGAAGTACGGCGTGAACGAGACGAGCGGCACCAGGAACGCGCCCGACTCCACCCCGC
>NZ_SMKQ01000141.1 GCF_004348995.1 Nonomuraea terrae | reverse complement strand
GGGAAGGCCGCGGGGCCGGCCGCCGGAGGGGGCGTTCGACATGGGAGCGGTACGCCTGGTCATGCGGCCGCCCAGACGTCGACCTTCTCGCTGATCATGTGGAGCATCAGAGTGTGGATCTCCTGGATACGCGGGGTCTCGGCGGACGGGGCGAGGAGGAGATGGTCGGCGTGCTTCGCGGCGGCCCCGCCGTCACCGCCGCCGAACAATACCGTCACCGCGCCGTTGGTCCGCGCGGCTTCGAGGGCGGCGACCACGTTGGGTGAGTTGCCGCTCGTGGTGAACGCCGCCACGACGTCGCCGGGGCGGGCCAGCGCGCGGACCTGCCGGGCGAAGACGTCCTCGTAGGCGTAGTCGTTGGCGATGCAGGTCATGACGGTGGCGTCCGTGGTGAGCGTCACCGTGGGCAGCGGGCGGCGGTCGCGCTTGTAGTGGCCGATCAGCTCGCCGGTGAGGTGCTGGGCGTCGGCGGCGCTGCCGCCGTTGCCGAGGGTGTAGACGGTGCCGCCGCGGGTGAACGTCTCGATGAGCACGTCGGCGACGGCCTCGACGGCGGGCAGCAGGGCCGACATGCCGCGCGCGGCGGCCAGGTGGCCCTCGACGTGCGAGGCGAGCAGCGCCGACGCCGATCCCGCCGCCGGGTGGGCGTCAGGGGCGGTCGCGGGTGCCGGTGCCGTGGGTGTGGCGGTGGAGGTCAGGGGTCGGTCAGCCATCGGTCTTTCCTGAGACGAGGTCGTGGGCGACGGCTCCCGCGCCGACCACGCAGACGCCCGTGCCGAGCCGGGCCGGCTCGATCCGGGCGGCGCGGGCCGCGGGCGGCATGGCGTCGCGGGCTACGGCGGCGGCCACGGGGTCGAGGAGCCGGGCGCCCGAACGGGTGACGCCGCCGCCGAGGACGACGAGCTCGGGCTCGAACGCGTTCACCAGGTCGGTGACCGCGCTGCCGAGCGCCCATGTGGTCTCGTCCCAGATCTCCGCGGCGAGCGGGTCGCCTGCCTCGGCGGCGCGGGAGACGTCCTCGGCGGTCGGGAGATCCAGCGAGGACAGGGACGAGGGGCGGCCGGCGGCGAGGGCCTCGCGGGCCCGCTCGGCGATGGCCGTGCCGGACGCGTACGCCTCCAGGCAGCCGTTCCTGCCGCACGTGCAGGGGCGGCCACCCGGCCGCACCATGACGTGTCCGAGCTCGCCGCCGTTGCCCGCGGCGCCCCGGTGCAGGCGCCCGCCGATGACGGAGCCGCCGCCGACGCCCGTGGAAATCGTGAGGTAGAGCATCGTGCTGGTGCCGCGGCCGGCGCCGTAGCGGTGTTCGCCCAGCGCTGCGGCCGTGGCATCGTTCTCAATGACCGCGGGGACGCCGAACGCCTCCGCGGCCATCGCGCCCACCGGGACGTCGATCCACCCCGGCAGGTGGGGCGGGCACTGCACGACGCCCGTGGCGGTGTCGAGCGGGCCGCCGCAGGAGATGCCGACGGCCGCGACCTCGGGCGCGCCGGCCTCCGCGACGGCCTTCCTGCCCAGGTCGAACAGCCTGGACAGGACGCGTCGCGGCCCCTCCTCCCTGCGGGTGGGGGCGAGCTGCCAGCCGTGGATCAGGCCGTCGCCCGTGACGATCCCGGCGGCCAGTTTGGTGCCGCCGATGTCGAGCGACAGGACGGGGGGAACATCGTGCTCCATGGGGGCCTCCGAAACGGGAACGCATGCTGTGACATCGTTCCCACACGGGATCCTAGGCCGACATTTCCCCGCGGGTCAACGCATCCCGGGTCAGCTCTGACCGGCTTCCCGCGCCACCCGCTCCAGCCGGGCCTGGTAGGAGTCCCACCATTCCCGCTCGGCCCGCGGCAGGTTGTCGTTGTCGCGCCGCAGGCCGGCGGCCCCGTCGATGAGCTCCCTGACGATGTCGGCGTGCCCGGCGTGCCGGTTGGTCTCCGCGATGACGTGGACCAGGATCAGGTGCAGCGTCGGCCGCCGGCGCTCCTCCGACCACCACGGCACCTCGCCGACCGCGTCCAGCGGCAGCGCCTCGATGGTCGCGTCCGCGTGCGCCCACACCCGGCGGTAGAGCGCGACGACGTCCTCGCGCGACTCGCCGGCGGTCGCCCACATGTCGGCGTTCGGCTCGGCGTCGTCGGCCATGAACGGCAGCGCCTCGGGGAACGGCCGCCCGAAGGTGTCGCCGAAGTATCCCGCCTCGACACCGGCCAGGTGTTTGACCAGCCCCAGCAGGTTGGTGCCGGTGGGCGTGAGGGGGCGGCGGATGTCGTACTCGGAGAGCCCGTCGAGCTTCCACAGCACGGCTTCACGAACGGACTGCAGGTATCGGCGCAGATCGGACTTGGGTTCAGTCATGCGGACATCTTCCAGCCCGCCGCGGCCTCAGCCCCCGGGCGGCGGGGCCGTGGACTCGCGCTCGACGAGCCGTACGCTGAGCACGGTCGTCACCGAGTCGGACTCGGGGGCCGCGATGCGCTCGTGGAGCCGGCGCACGGCGGTCGCGCCCAGGTTGAAGGTGTCCTGCGAGACCGCGCTGACCATGGGCGAGACCATGCTCATCCAGGGCGCGTCGTCGAACGCGACCAGGCTGACGTCCGCGGGGATCCGCAGCCCGAGCTCGCCGATCGCCCGCCAGACGCCCTCGGCCAGCACGTTGTTGGCCGCGAAGACGGCCGTGGGCCGGTCGGGGGCGCGCAGCATCTCGATGGCCCTGCTGCGGGAGTCGGCGACGTCCCAGCCGGAGGAGACGACCAGGCCGGGCTCGACCTTGATGCCGCCCGCGGCCAGCGCCTCCAGGTAGCCCTGGTAGCGCTCGTAGCCGGTGGCCCAGTCGGTCTCGTCGATGAACAAGGCGATCCTGCGGTGGCCCAGCCCGACCAGGTGGGCGGTGGCCGTACGGGCGCCGACGCGGTTGCCCACCACGACGCCGTCGGTCGAGCCCGCCGCGAACTGGCGGTCGACCTCCACCACCGGGATGCCGTGGGAGGACAGGTACGTGGAGACGGCCGAGGAGTTGGGCGTCACGATCACCCCGGCCACCCGCAGCGCCACGAGCGCCTCGGCGGCCTCGCTCTCGGCCTCGGCCGACAGGCTCGTGTCGGCCAGCACCATCGTGTAGCCGCGCTCGCGCGCCTCGCGGCTGGCCCCGGCGGCCAGCTCCGCGTAGAAGGAGTTGCGCAGGTCGCTCACCAGGACGCCCACCGACCTGCTGACCTGCTGCTTCAGTGTGCGGGCCATGACGTCGGGCACGTACCCGAGCTCGGCCGCGGCACGCAGCACGCGCTCGCGCACGTCGCTGGCCGCGTAGCCGCGACCGGTCAGGGCCCGCGAGACCGTGGAGCGCGAGACGCCGGCGGCCTCGGCGACGTCCTTGATCGTGGGTCTGCGGGAACGGCTGAGGGGGGCACTGCGCCGTTCCGCGGTCATCGTTTCCCTTCCGCGACGACGTCGACGAGCGCCTCGGCGTGCTGCCCGAGGCGCAGGTCGCCAATGGTGAGATCTACGGCGAGGCGTACGCGGCGCCGTGGCACGACGTCGGCCCCGAGACGGAGATGCACCTGCTCCATACCCCCTCCGGGCAGCCTCAGCGTCACGGCCCCCGGTTCGCGCCGCCAGCCGGGCGGGAGGACCGGCTCGACGACGGCCACGGCCTTCTCGGGCCACGGGTTGCGGACGGTGGCCGTCAGCACGATCTCGCCGCCCGCGGGGACGCTCGAATGGTACGGCGTCAGGCGGCAGAGCACACCGTCGGCCCCGAGGTCGAACCGGTCGAGCGGGAGCAGTTCGTGGTGGAGCGAGACCAGCTCGTCACCGCGTTCGGTGAGCATGGCCAGGTAGGCGTCGTCGACCCAGCGGGGCCGCCAGTGGCCGCTGACCATGAGGTCGGGGCGCAGGCGGTTGTAGAGTGCGGCGCTCTTGCGGTAGTCCTCGATGGCGAATCTGTTCTTGTACTGAAAATTCAGGATCTCCTGGCGCTCGCCGGGGATGCCCGATCCGTCCTGCTGGTCGCCGGTGACCAGCACCCGGTGCCCGTCCACCTCGAACTCGTACGCCGCCGCGAACAGCGTGTGCCCCGGCAGGTCGTGCACGGTGATCTCGTACTCCCGCCACCGCACTGTCTCCCCCAGCTCCAGCACGCGGTCGGCGGGGATCGGGTCGAACCACTGGCACGGCAGGTCGTGGTGGAGCGGCACGGCCAGGATCGGCGCGATGTGGGACGGCGCCCAGATCTCGGTGCCCTCGACGTCGCGCAGCAGCGGCATGCCGGCCACGTGGTCGTCGTGGTAGTGGGTGGGGACGGCGACCTCGATGTCGGTGACGCCGTAGCGCTCGCGGAGCGCCGGCAGGGACGCCAGCCAGGGGCGGCGGGCCTGGCGAGCCGTGCTGGTGTACAGGATGCCGGTGGACATGTCGTAGCCGAAGTCGAACACCATGGCCGCGCCCGACTCCGACAGCAGCACGTAGCTGTAGGACTGGCTGCTGCGGTTCATCAGCAGGTGGGGCGTGATCTCGACGAACGGCTCCGCCAGCATGCCGCGCACGTCCCACGGGTGGGGGCGGCGGAAGTCGACGTAGCGCTGCATGGCGGCCGCGAGCCGGCCGAGCGCGTCGTCGGGGTCGGTCATGGGGTCGCCGTGGGAGGGCAGCAGCACGTCGAGCTCCTCCCTGCGGAGCAGCTCGGCGCTGATGACCACCATGGCGGGGCCCTCGTTCTCGGTGTAGGACCACTGGGTCGCGGCCAGGGACCAGACCTTGCCGGGGGCGTAGACGAGGTCGCCGGTGAACGCGGCCCGGCCGACGACGTACGTCACCGATCCCGCGGTGTGGCCGGGCGTGGGCAGGACGCGGACGTCGACGCCGCCGTAGCGGGCCGTGCGGTATTCGGGGACGACGCCGGCCACGGGCACGGACTCGAGCAGCGAGAACCGGTCGTCGCGCAGGTCGTAGTCGTTGTGGAGCCGCCGCGCCGACCACATCTCCTCGACGTCGGCGAACAGCTCGCGCTCGACCGGCGGGACGTGGATCGCGATCCCCGCCTCGGCCGCCCGCACCAGACCCTGGGCCTGGTCGCGGTGGTGATGGGTCATCAGGACGTCGGTGAGACGGTCGAGGCCGAGCTCGCCGAGCAGGTCGAGCACACGGCCGGAACCGAAGTCGACGGCGATCCCGGTGCGCTCCGCGCCCGGATGGGCGGGAGCCTTGATGACATAGACG
Organism: Nonomuraea terrae; assembly: GCF_004348995.1. GTDB lineage: Bacteria > Actinomycetota > Actinomycetes > Streptosporangiales > Streptosporangiaceae > Nonomuraea > Nonomuraea terrae. The sequence continues at coordinate 18,496 of NZ_SMKQ01000141.1, read as the reverse complement.
TTGCAGGTGTCCTCGACGCGGAACACCCCGGGCAAAACTTCGGTCACATCCCTACCCACGAGGCGCGATTGTATCCGGTATCGTTCCCACATGGATGCCCTGGAATGGATCGTCCCCCGTCCGAAAGAGGGTACCCTCGGCTCCGCCTGCGTCGACCTGACCGCCGTCCGCCTGGGTGACGGTCCCGCGAACGCCCTGACGGCCCTGCGCGCCGCGCTGACCACGGCGACCGGCGCGGACGTCGCGGTGGAGATCACGGTCGGCGGCACGGACCTGCCGCCGGAGGGCTACACGCTGACCGCCCGCGACAAACGGGTGCTCATCGCCGCCGCCGACTCCGCCGGGGCGTTCTACGGCGCGCAGACGCTGCTCGCGCTGACCGCCGCGCCGTGCCCCGCGCACGAGCGGTGCGTGCCGGAGGCCGACGTGCGCGACTGGCCCGACCTGCCGCTGCGCGGCACCATCGAGGGCTTCTACGGCACACCGTGGAGCCACGCGGACCGCCTGGAGCACCTGCGCTTCTCGGGCCGCCACAAGCTCAACGCCTACGTCTACGCGCCCAAGGACGACCCGTACCACCGGGAGCGGTGGCGGGAGCCGTACCCGGAGGAGGAGCTGGCGCGGCTGGGCGAGCTGGTCGCGGAGGCGGCGGCGCGGCACGTCAGGTTCGTGTTCGCGCTCAGCCCGGGGCTGTCGATGGTCTACAGCGACCCGGCCGAGCGGGCGGCGCTGCGGGCCAAGGCGGCCCAGGTGTGGGACGCCGGCGTCAGGGAGTACGCGCTGCTGTTCGACGACATCCCGCCCGAGCTGAGCCAGGCGCCCGACCGGGAGGCGTACGGCACTGCGGAGGGCGTGAGCGCGAGCGCCCACGCGGCGGTCTGCCGCGACTTCGCCGAGGAGTTCCTCGCGCCCCGGGGCGCGCGGCGGCCGCTGACCATGGTGCCGACCGACTACGCGGGCACCGGGCGCACGCCGTACCGCGAGCGGCTGGCCGCGGAGCTGCCGGCGGACGTGCTGGTCTGGTGGACGGGCTCCGACATCGTGGTCGGCGAGATCTCCGCCGCCGACATGACGGCCGCGGCGGCGTCGTACGGGCACCAGGTGGCGTTGTGGGACAACTTCCCGGTCAACGACTTCGACTTCGACCGGGTGTTCCTCGGGCCGCTGGTGGGGCGGGACACCGAGCTGGACGGCGTGCCGCTGGCGGGCATCACGGCCAACCCGATGGTGCAGGCGGCGGCCTCGCGCATCGCGCTGACGACGGTGGCCGACTACGCCTGGCACCTCGCGGCCTACGATCCGGCGCGCTCCCACGCGCGGGCGGTGCGGCTGCTGCCGGGGGCCTCGGCGCTGCTGCCGCTGGTGGAGGCGTGCTCGGCGTGGCCGCCCGGGGCCGACCAGAGCCCGGCGCTGACCGCGCTGTGCGCCGCCGTGCTGAAGGGTGACGATCCCGGGGAACTGCGGGCGGAGCTGACGCGGCTGGCGGAGCTGCCGGCGGACGTGCCGGGGCCGATCGCGGCCGAGCTGGCCCGCTGGGTGCCGGCGGCCCGCGACATGGGCGCGGCCGGCCTGGCCGCCCTCGGGCTGCTGGCGGGCGACCGGACGCCGGCCGAGGTCGAGGCGGCGCTCGCTCTCGCTGAGTCCCACAAGGCGAACGTCCTGCGCCGCGTGATCCCCCCGTTCGTCCGCGAGGCCCTGGAACGCGCCCGCGCCTGACGGGGACAAGGGCCCAGGCGCGCCGGGCCCTTCACGGGTGCCAAGCGCAGCGGACCATCAGGCCGCCCCCGTCGCGGGTGAAAAGCCCGGCGCACACTGCGCCGCCCCCGTCGCAGGTGAACGGCCCACATCGGGCCGCCCCCGTCGCACGGGAAAAGCCGGCGCACACTTCGCCGGTTTTCCCGTGTCAGAGGGAGAGCACCTGGCCGGCGGCCCTGAGGTCGTCCTGGAGGGCGGCCACGTCCACGTCCTGCACGGGCTTGCCGGTCGAGGCGGCCGCCGCGGCGGCGAGGCCGGCGGCGTGGCCGAGCATCTGGTACTGCACCTCCATCCGGACGGAGGAGAACGCCACGTGCGAGGCCGACACGCAGACCGGCACCAGCAGGTTCACGCACTCCTCCCGCCGCGGCACGATCGCGCCGTACGGGATCTGGTACGGCGCCACCCCAACCGACAGGTACCCCTCGGTGACCACCATCGGCACCGGTTCGGGGTGCTCGTACACCCGCCGCCAGGTCCGCTGCACCTCTCGGATGTCGATGTGGTACGACCCCATCGCCACCACGTCCTCCTGGCGACACCCCTGGACCAGGTCGTGCTCGGTGAGATGTTTCTCCCCCAGCATCCGCCGCGCCTCGCGCACGTAGAGCTGGTGCGGCAGGTGCCCGGTGTCGGCGAACTCGTCGGCGGGCAGCCCCCACCGCCCCAGCTCGGCCCGCACGTGCGCGGGCACCTCGGGGTCGTGTGACAGGAAGTACAGCAGGTCCTGCGCGTGGCGCAGGTGGTGCAGGCGGATCCGCTCGCGCTCCTCGGGCCCTGCGTCGGGGTAGGCCCACGCGGAACGGTCGAGCACGCTGAGCGAGAACGGCCCGAGCGAGTTGCCGTCGGCCTTGCCGTTCGGCAGGTTCGGCTCCAGCCCGACCAGCCGCCCGGCGCGCACCTCGACGCCCTGCTCGCGCCAGTGCCGGAACAACCGGCGCCCCAGCTCCCAGTGCTCCGCGTCGTAGCCGGGCCGCCGCTCGAACGGGATCCGGTCGGGCGCGGTGCTCATGCAGACGCGGTAGCCGTACGACATGACGCCGCCGTCGCCCGCGCCCACCTCGGCCATCGGCCCGTCCGCGACCTGCGGCAGCAGCGTGCCGTCGGCGCGGAACGGCGAGATCCACGGCGGGAAGTTGTGCATGCCGGGCACGACCTCGCGCCGCCCGGCGAAGGTCTCGCCGTGCAGTGTCCGGTCCTCGCGGCCGACCCGGTAACTCACTCCGGCGGCGGCCATCAGGTCGCCCTCGTAGCTCGCGTCCACGAACACCCCGGCCGCGTACGCGCCGCGCGCCGTCGTGACGGACGCGATCCGTCCCTCGGAGGTGTCCGCGCCGGTCAGGCTCGCGTCGTACACCACCTCCACGCCCGCGCGTTCCAGCCAGGACAGGAAGATCTCCTCGGCGACGTGCGGCTCGGGTCCGGCGTAGTGGCCGGGCGCGACCCCGTAGGCGTCGGCGACGGCCCGCCGGAACTCGGCGGCCATGCCGCCCAGCACGCGGGCGTCGCCGATGTCGGTGTAGCCGAGCCCGCCGGAGGTCATGCCGCCGGCGTGCCGGCCGGGTGCGAGCAGCACGGTGTCCAGGCCGCGCCGGGCGGCGGCGACGGCGGCGCACACGCCGCCCGACGTCGCGCCGTACACGACCACTTCCGCCTGCCGCCGGCCGGCCGGCAGCTCCGCCTGACTCATGCCGGCCACCACCACGACGCCACCTGCCGCAGGTCGGCGCCGGTGATCTCCTCGCTGGAGTTGTCGATGGCGTCCACGTAGTACAGCGCGGGCACGCCCAACTCGGGCTGGGCCCGCGCGTACGCCAGCCAGTCGGCCCTGCTCGGCATGGGCCACTGGTCGGTGTCGATGAGGTGGCCGGGCATCGCGTGGCGGGCCACCGCGTGGCGGTAACGGAGCTGGTCGACGGCCGGCACGGGTTCGCCGCGGGCGTCGACCTCCAGCACGTCGTTGAGCCTGATCATGTCGCTGACGCCGGCGAAGGCGGGATGCGGGGTGTGCGTGATCATGAGAGCGTCGGGTTTGACCTGCTTGGCGGCGTCGTACATGGTGGCGAGCAGCTCGTGCAGGAGGGCCAAACCCCACGTGGAGCCGTACGTCTTCAGGTGGGAGCCGCTGGGTGACCACTGTGTGAAGTCGATCTTGAAGCCGTCGGCGTCGAGGTCGCCGAGGAGCCGTTCCATGATCGACCGGATGCGGAGCCGGTAGGCGGGGTTCGACGGGTCGGCCGCCACGGGGCGCCCCCCGGCGTCGGTCACGCACTCCTCCGCCGGCAGCCCGTCGGCCGACCAGGCCCGCCACCACAGCAGCACGCGCTGGCCGCGTGCGTGCCGGTCGGCGATCCAGCCGCGCAGGTCCGGCCACTTGGCTTCGTCGGTCCGCAGGTCGCCGTACGTGAGCTGCCACCGGTCGTCGATCACGATCGTGCCGGGCACGATGCCGTGCTCCTCCAGGCGGGCCAGCCAGCCGTCGTACCGGTCCTGGCGGGACAGCTCGACCGGCGAGACGCCGTCGGCCGCGGCGCACTGGGCGCCCCAGCCGCAGAAGATCGGCTCGCTCCACCACGCGTGCCGCTCCCCCGCCGGGCCCTCCGAGGCCAGGCCGTGCGCGACGAGATCGGCGCGGTGGTGGGAGATCGCCTCCCAGGGCGACTCCGCCGCCCGGAACACCACCGCGGGCGAGGTCCAGGCCCCGCGCACCTCGGTGTGGCCCTCGTAGTCGAAGCGCAGCAGCGCCCCGCCGTCCAGCGGCTCGTAGGCGACCTCGGTGAAGGTCAGGTCGGCGATCCCGGCCCGTACGGACGCGCCCAGCCAGGGCCCGCCGGGCACCGCCGTGGCGCCGTCCGGCTCGTCCTTGCAGAAGGCCAGCACGAGCGGCGGCGGGGAGAAGACCGCGTGCAGCCGGCCCGGCGAGGCGTCGCCGACGACGGTGAGCGCCACGGCCGCCGACACCGGCCGCACCACCCGCACGGGGTGGGCGGGGGTGGGGCTGAAGACGCCGCGCGCGTGCACACCCGACCGGAACACTCCGGACGCGCGGGTGTTGAGCACGGCCCGCCCGCCGAGCAGCGTCACGTCGCCGAGCACGCCGTCGCCCTCCACCCGCACCTCGACGGCGACCGTCTCGGGCGTGCAGGTGAGCCGGACGGTCTTGCTCTCCCACGCGGTGCTGCGCTGGGGGAAGTCGAAGACCGCGACGTCGCCGCGCTCGGCGAGCACGGACGGCAGGGTCTCGTACGTCTCGTCGCGCCCGCCCCTGGTGTGCGCCGAGGCGATCAGGCTGAGCGTCATCCAGCCTTCCAGCTCGGCGCTGGGATCGGTACGCGAGACGGTCAGGTGGTAGTGGCCGCTGTCCAGGTGGTAGGCCGCGTCCGTGGTGGTGATCCGCATGGGTTAACCGAATGCCTCGATCCTGGGCAGGGCGGGGGCGGCGCCGCCCGCGGCGATGAGCCGGGCGTAGTAGCGCCCGGAGTCCTTGACGGTACGCGCGCCGGTGGCGTGGTCGACGTGCACGAGCCCGAACCTGGGCCGGTAGCCGAGCGCCCACTCGAAGTTGTCCATGAGCGACCAGTGCAGGTATCCGCGCACGTCGGCGCCGGCCTCGACGGCCTGGCGGACGGCCTCGACGTGGTCGCGCAGGAACGCGATCCTGCGGGTGTCGTGCACCTGGCCGTCGTGGGTGGGGGCGTCGCCGAAGACGCCGCCGTTCTCGGTGACCATCAGCGGGGTGCCGGGGAAGCGGCGGCTCAGCCCGACGAGCAGGTCGCGCAGCGAGCCGGGGCTGATCTCCCAGCCCTCGTCGGTCCTGGCCACGTCACCGCTGGGCCCGACCACCCGCCAGGGGAACGGGCCGGGCGGCGCGGCGGCCATGACGCGCCGGGTGTAGTAGTTGATGCCGAGGAAGTCGCTGCGGCCCCCGATGGCGGCCTCGTCGCCGTCGCGGACGAAGTCGAGCCCGTGGCCGAGCGCCCGCTCCCAGTGCGCCCGCATGTCGGCGGGGTAGCCGTCGCCGAGCAGCGGGTCGAGATACCAGCGGTTGACGTAGCCGTCGCTGCCGACCGCCGCCGCCCGGTCCTCCTCGCTGTCGGTGGCCGGGTCGCAGGGGAAGAGGCTGAGCGCCGCCCCCGCCTTCGTCCCCGGGTACGCGTGCAGCACGTCGGCCGCCGCGCCGTGACCGAGCAGCACGTGGTGGCCGGCCTGGACCGCCGTGCCCAGGTCGGCGACGCCGGGGGCGTGCAGGCCGAGCTGGTAGCCGAGCAGCGCGATGATCCACGGCTCGTTCTGGGTGATCCACCAGGTGACGCGGTCGGCCAGCCGGCCGGCGACCGCCTCGGCGTAGGTGGCGAAGGCGTCCACCGTGGAACGCTCGGCCCAGGTCAGGGACGCCGGCATGTCCCAGTGGTTGAGCGTGAGCACGGGCTCGGCGCCCGCCTCCAGCAGCGCGTCGGTGAAGCGCTCGTAGTGGTCGAGCGCCTTGGGGTCGGGGTGCGCGCCGTCCGGCATGACCCGCGACCAGCCGGTCGAGAAGCGGTACGCGGTGAGCCCCAGCTCCTTGACCAGCGCGACGTCCTCGCGCCAGCGCAGGAACGAGTCGCAGGCCCGCGAGCCGTCGCCGCCGCCCTCGACCGCGCCGGGCCGCCGGCAGAACACGTCCCACACCGACTCGCCGCGGCCATAATGACCCTCGATCTGGTACGCGGACGTGCCCGCGCCCCACAGGAATCCTTGGGGAAAACTCATCATTTGCCGCCGGTGGTCGCGATGCCCTTGACGAAGTGCTTCTGGCCGAGGAAGAACAGGATGATCATCGGGATGGTGGTGATCACGCTGGCCGTCATGACGATCTCCCAGTGCCACTCACCGCCGAAGCCGAACTGGTCGAGCAGCGCCTTCAGCCCGCGCGGCACGGTGAAGGTGGAGGAGTCGCGCAGGTAGATGAGCGGCCGCATGAGGTCCGTCCACGCCGCCTGGAACTCGAACAGCAGCGTCACCACGACCGCCGGTTTGCACAGCGGCAGCGCGATGCGGGTGAAGATCCGCCAGTTGTTCGCCCCGTCGATCTTCGCCGCCTCGAACGGCTCCCGCGGCAGCCCGAGGAAGAACTGCCGCAGCAGGAAGATGTAGAACGCGCTGCCGAACAGGTTCTGCGCCCACAGCGGCGTGAGGGTGCCGACCATGCCGAGGGAGTTCCAGATGAGGAACACCGGGATCATGGTGACCGCGCCCGGCAGCATCATGGTGGCCAGCACCAGCCCGAACAGCGGGCCCCTGCCGGGGAAGCGGAAGTAGGCGAACCCCCACGCCACCATGGCGCTGGTGATCGTCACGGCCACCGCGGCGAGGACGGTCACCAGCAACGTGTTGAACATCCACAGCGCCAGCGGCGCCTCCTGCCACACCCGGATGTAGTTGTCGAAGGTGAACGTCTCCGGCAGGATCCGGTGGTCGAACACCTCACTGCGCGGCTTGAACGACGCGCTGAGCAGCCAGATGAACGGGTAGATGAAGGCGATGGTGAACGCGATCAGCGCCGCCCAGATCAGGATCTTCCTGAGCCGCCTCACGGGTTGCCCCCTTCGTAGTGCACGAATCGCCTGGTCACCAGCATCTGCACGGCCGTGATCGCCATGATCACGATGAACAGCAGCCAGGCCAGCGCCGAGGCGTAGCCCATGTGCAGGAACTCGAAGGCCTGCTGGAACAGGTAGATCGCGTAGAACAGCGCCGCGTCGTTGCTGTAGGTGGTATTGCCGGCGCCGAAGAAGGCGGTGTACGCCTCGGTGAACGACTGCAGGGCGTTGATGCTGTCCACGATGAACAGGAAGAACAGCGTGGGGCTGATCATCGGCACGGTGATCCGCAGGGTGCGCTTCCACCAGCCGGCCCCGTCGACGAGGGCGGAGTCGTACAGCTCCTGGGGGACGCCGCGCAGCGCGGCCAGCATGATGACCACCGACGAGCCGACCGTCCACAGGTTCATCAGCACCAGACCGGGCTTGATCCAGTCGGGGTCGGTGGTCCAGGCCGGGCCGTCGATGCCGAAGATCCCGAGGAAGCCGTTGACCAGGCCGCTCTGGCCGTTGAACAGCATCAGCAGCAGGATGCCGATCGCGACCGGCGGCGTCATCTTCGGCAGGAAGAAGGCCGTGCGGAAGAAGCCGCTCGCCTTCGTCACGCTGTTGAGCAGCAGCGCGAGGCCGAGCGAGACGATCAGCTGGGTCGGCACCGACATCACGGCGTAGATGAACGTGTTACGCAGCGCGAGCCCGACCTTCGGATCCTCGAAGAGGGTCACGTAGTTGTCGAAGCCGACGAAGTTCGGGTCGTTGATGACGTCGTAGTCGGTCAGCGACAGGTACGCGCTGTTGATGACGGGCCAGGCGGTGAAGATCAGGAAACCGATGATCCAGGGGCTGATGAACAGCAGCGCCGCCCGGGTCTCGGTGAACCGCATGGTCCGCCATCGCGGTGTCCGGGTAGAAGCCATGTCAGTTCGTACGCTTCGTCCAGCTCGCCCATGCCTTGTCCAGGGCCGCCTGCGCGTCCTGCTGGGCTCTGTCGAGCGCCTGCTTGGGCTCCTCCTGACCGTTGAGCACCCGGTTCACCGCGTCCTGCCAGGCGGTCTTGAACTCGGAGTCGGCGGGGTTGGCCGGGAGGCTGAAGGTGTGGTCGTTGGCCTCGTAGAAGGCCTTGACGCCGGAGTCCCAGGGCTCGCCGCCCGAGGTCAGCATCTTCTCGATCTCCTCGTCGGCCTTGACGTTGCCGGTGAGGACGCCCGTGAACGGCTTGTTCTCCTTCTTCCGTTCCGCCAGGCGGGCCTCGGCGGCGGCCTTCCACGAATCGACGAGCGTCATGGTCTTGGCGAAGCGGCAGGCGACGCCGGGGTTCTTCGCGCCGCGCGGGATGGCCCAGGAGGAGCCGGACGAGTACGCCAGCGGCTCGCCCTGCTTGCTGCGGAAGGTGTCGAACGCCAGTGGCGCGTCGTGCGAGACGTCGCTGAGCACGTTGACGTACCACTGCTCCATCGGCATGGCGCCCAGCTCACCGGTGGCGAACTGGTTGCCCTTGCCGAAGAAGTCGGCCGAGTCGCGCAGCGCCTTGACCTTGGCGAAGCCGCCCTGGGCCGCGTAGATGCCGACGGCGAACTCCAGCGCCTCCACCACCTGCGGGCTGTTGAGCTGCGCGGTCTTGCCGTCGGCCGACAGCAGGTCGGCGCCGTTCGCCTTGGCCCACAGCGGCAGGAACTCCGGCAGCTTGCTGTCGAAGCCGATCACCTGCAGCTTGCCGCCGGGCGCCTTGTACAGCTTCTTCGCGGCGGCGGTGGCCTTCTCCCAGTCGGAGCCGTTGACGTCGTCGATGGTCAGCCCGGCCTTCTCGAGCAGGTCGGCGTTGGCCATCGTGATCTGGACCTGGTTGAACTCGGGGACGCCCCAGATCTCGTTCCCGAAGGTGACCTGGGCCAGGGCGTTCTTGTTGTACATCGAGGTGTCGATCTGCTCGCCCTCGATGCAGGCGGTCAGCGGCACGATGGCGCCCCGGGAGGCGAACGTGCCGATCTGGTCGCGGTTGGCGTAGATGACGTCCGGCGGGTCGCCGGCGGCCACGGACGACAGGAACTGCTGGATGTCGAGGTCGCCCTCGACGAGCTTCACGTCCGCGCCGCCCAGGGCCTTCTCGGCCAGCTCGACGCGGGTCGAGCCGATCTCGTCGGTGGCGCCGAAGCCCATGACGGTGATGGTGCCGTCAAAGGTGGCGCTGGGGTTGAACTGGCCGGCCGTCGGTGAGGGCGCGGACGCGCCGCCGGTGCCCTTGGCACAGGAGGTGAGCGCCAGCGCCAGCGACACCGAAAGGACGGACCAGCGGACGAATGGGCTTCTCATGGGGGTTACGCCTCCACACTGATCAAGCGGGGCACGAGGCAGGCTGATGACGGCCACGTGGCGCCAGGCCAGTGTGGCAACGTTCACACATCTGAGAACGTACCCATACCGCTGAAATCCCGTCAACCACTCATATCACTGCGTTTCCGTGTCGTTAAGTGGCCGCAGCGATGTGGGACACCGCCCTGGGACGCCCACACCACCTTCCCGGCCGGGACTTCCATACGCACCAAGGGCCCGGCCGCGACGCGGCCGGGCCCTTGGTGCGCAGGCGCCCCGGGGCAGGGGTCGGGCGCCTGGCCAGGGGGACGGTCTAGTGCTTGCTGGCCTTCTCCATGCCGACGCCGGTGAGCGAGCGGACCTCGATCTCGGCGTACTTGGCGGCGTTGTACTCCTTGCTGAGGACCGTGCCGATCCAGCCGCACAGGAAGCCCAGCGGGATCGAGATGATGCCGGGGTTGCTCAGCGGGAACCAGGCGAAGTCGGCCGTCTTGATCAGCGCCGTCTCCGAGCCGGACACGACCGGCGAGAAGATCACCAGCAGCAGGGCGGAGACGAGGCCACCGTAGATCGCCGAGACCGCGCCGGCGGTGTTGAACCTCTTCCAGAACAGGCTGTAGAGGATCGCCGGCAGGTTGCCCGAGGCCGCCACCGCGAACGCCAGCGCCACCAGGAACGCCACGTTCTGCCCCTGGGCGAGGATGCCGAGGCCGATCGCCACCGCGCCGATCACGAAGGCGGAGATGCGGGCCACGACGACCTCCTGCCGCTCGCTGGCCTGGCCGCGCCTGAAGACGTGCGCGTACAGGTCGTGGGCGAAGCTGGAGGAGGAGGCGAGCGTGAGCCCGGCGACCACGGCCAGGATCGTGGCGAAGGCGACGGCGCCGATGAGCGCGAGCAGGATGGTGCCGCCGACCGCGCCGAACATCTCCTGTCCGATCTGCTGGGCCAGCATCGGCGCCGCCGTGTTGCCCGCCGCGTCGCCCGCGGCGATGGCCTCCGCTCCGACCAGGGCCGCCGCGCCGAAGCCGAGGACCAGGGTGAGCAGGTAGAACACGCCGATGATGCCGATGCCCCACAGGACGGACTTGCGGGCGTCCTTCGCCGTGGGGACGGTGTAGAAGCGGATGAGGATGTGCGGCAGACCGGCCGTGCCGAGCACCAGCGCCAGGCCCAGGCTGATGAGGTCGATCTTGCCGGCCAGGCCCTGCGCCTCGGTGCCGTACTTCAGGCCGGGGCTGAGGAAGCTCTGCGGGTTGGCCTCGGGGCCGCTGACCGTCGCCGCCTGGCCGAGCAGGGCCGAGAGGTTGAAGCCGAAGTTGGCCAGGACGAGCACGGTCACCAGAGCGGCGCCGCCCATGAGCAGCACGGCCTTGACGATCTGGACCCAGGTGGTGCCCTTCATGCCGCCGAACACCACGTACACGATCATCAGGGCGCCGACGCCGACGATCGTCCACGCCTTGCCCGCGTCGCCGGTGATGCCGAGCAGCAGGCCGACCAGCGCGCCCGCGCCGACCATCTGGGCCAGCAGGTAGAAGATGCTGACCACGATCGTGGACACGCCGGCCGCCGTGCGGACCGGGCGTGGGCTCATCCGGAACGCCAGCACGTCGGCCATGGTGAACTTGCCGGAGTTCCGCATCAGCTCGGCGACCAGCAGCAGCGCGACCAGCCACGCCACCAGGAAGCCGATCGAGTACAGGAACCCGTCGTAGCCGGACAACGCGATGATGCCCGCGATGCCGAGGAAGGAGGCGGCCGACATGTAGTCGCCGCCGATCGCCAGGCCGTTCTGCACACCGCTGAACGAGCGGCCGCCCGCGTAGTAGTCGGCCGCCGTCTTGGTCTGACGGCTGGCCCAGAAGGTGATCCCCAGCGTGGCGGCCACGAAGGTGAGGAAGAGGATCATCCCCAGGGTGGTCGAGCTCACTTGGCCTTCTCCTCAACCTCGTGGCGGAGCTTGTCGGCGATCGGGTCGAACTTCCTCTCGGCGTGCCTGGAGTACGCCCAGGCGATGAGGAAGGTCGAGACGAACTGCAACAAGCCGAGGATCAGCCCGACGTTGATGTGGCCGAGCACCTCGATCGCCATGAAGCCGCGCGCCCAGCCGGACAGCACCACGTAGAGCAGATACCACGCGAGGAACGCCACGGTCATGGGGAACGTCCAGCGGCGGAACCGCCGCTTCAGGTCCTGGAACTCGCTGCTCTCCTGCACTTGTTCATAGACAGATGCGTCATGTTCTTTGGTCGTCACGAGACCTCCACTGTGATGCGGATCACGCCCAACGTAAGAGCGCAACCTACCCGTCGTGGAGGCCCGTGACGGCGTTCTTCGGCGAGCCGCTGCGGGCGGGCGATTAGTTGGTCGTGGCGTGCGGTGAAAGGTCTGTATCGCACGACGAGCGGTCGGCCATCCCGTTCAACCCTTTACCGCCCCGGCGGTGAGTCCTTCGACGATGTAGCGCCGGATGGCCGCGAAGAGCACGAGCGTCGGCACCACCGAGACCACCGTGGCCGCCGCCATGGAGCCCCAGTCGATGTCGTACTGGGTGATGAACGAGTTCATCGCCACGGGGATCGTCTTGGCGTCCTCGCTGTCGATGAACGTGATCGCCAGGAAGAGCTCGTTCCAGCACTGCACGAACGCGAAGATGAACGTCGCCGCGATCCCCGGCAGCATGACCGGGATCACCACCCGCACCATCGCGCCCAGCCGGGAGGCCCCGTCCACCTGGGCCGCCTCCTCCAGCGCCACCGGCACCCGCTCGTAGAAGCCGCGCATGATGATCGTCGCGAACGGCACCAGCATCGCCACGTACACCAGCATCAGCCCCGCCAGCCGGTTGAGCAGGCCGAGGTCGGACATCAGCAGGTAGAGCGGCGCGAGCGCGATGAACAGCGGGATCATCTGGGTGACCAGGTACGCCAGCATCACCGCCCCGCGCCCCGGGAAGGAGAAGCGGGCCAGCGTGTAGCCGCCGAGCACCCCGATCACCGTCACCACCGCGGCCGCGACGAGCGAGACGACCAGCGAGTTCGCCAGGTACGTCCCGAAGTCGGCGAACGAGAACAGCTCCTCGTAGTGCTCGAACGTCACCTCGCCCGGCCAGTAGCGCAGCGGCAGCGAGAAGATCTCCGACTGCGGCTTGAGCGAGGTGACGACGATCCAGTAGAGCGGGAACAGGGTCACCAGCAGCCACGCGCCGAGCACGACGACCTTGGCCGCGGTCGCGAGGCGTCTCAACGTGACCTCTCGAAGCGGGTGGCGTTCAGGTAGAAGACGCTGAAGGACAGCAGCAGGCCGAGCACGAGCAGGCCCACCGCGCCCGCGCGGCCGTAGTCGCCGCCGGCGACCTGCTGGATGAGGAAGGTCGTGATGATGTCGGTGCCGCCGGCCGGGCCGCCGCCGGTCATGGCGTAGATCAGGTCGGGGAAGTTCAGGATCCAGATGATCCGCAGCAGCACGATCAGGGCCAGGGTGGGCCGGATGTGCGGCAGCGTCACGTGCCAGAACTGCCGCAGCCGCGCGGCGCCGTCCACCGCGGCGGCCTCGTACAGCTCCTTGGGCACCGACTGCAGCGCGGCCATGATCATGATGGCGAAGAACGTGACGCCATACCAGATGTTGGCCACGATGACCGAGGTCATCGCCCAGCCGGGCGTGGCCAGGAAGCCGACGCGCTCGTCGATGACGCCCGCCTTGAGCAGCAGGTCGTTGATCACGCCGAACTGCCCGTTGAACATCCACCGCCACAGCAGGCCGATGAGGAATCCCGACATGGCCCACGGGAAGAACACCCACGCCTGGTAGAGCCCCCGGCCGCGGAAGTGGCGGCGCAGCAGCAGCGCCAGCCCGAAGCCGAGGAAGAACTGGAAGAACAGCGACACGACGACCCACGTGCCGGTGTTGCGCAGCGCCGTCCAGAACCGGTCCTCCCCGAGGACGGCCCGGAAGTTCTCCAGGCCGACGAACGGCGTCGAGGTCAGGTCGAACAGGTTGTAGCGCTGAAAAGCGATCACCGCGCCCCGGATCACCGGGTAGTACGTGAACACGGCCACGAACACCGCACCGGGCAACAGGCACAGCCCGACGAACGCCGCCCGGCGCGCGGTGAAGACGCGCGGCGGGCTCAAGAGACCTTCCCGGCCTGGTCCGCCCAGAAGGAGTCCCACTTGCCGAGCACCTCGGCGACGGTCGTCCTGCCGGTGATCAAGGACTGGATGTCGCGGTCGGAGTCGACGGTGAACTGGCTCCAGCCCGGGTAGTCCACCGGCCTGATCGTCGTCACCTGTTTCGGGTCCTGCTGCGCCTGCAGGTACGCCTTCCACGCGCCCTGCGAGAACTGCGGGTCGTCCTGGGCCTGCTTCGAGATCGGGATCAGGGAGTTGCCCTTGGCGAAGGCGATGCTCTGCTCGGCCTCCGACAGGAACTGCACCAGCTTCACCGCCTCCTTCTGGTGCCGGGTGAAGGAGGTCACGCCCCAGCCGGCGTAGCCGACGGGCTGGAAGGCGTAGCCGGTCGGGCCCTTGGGGATGGGGGCGGTGGACCAGTTGGCCAGGCCGCTCTCCTCGACGGTCTTGATCACCTCGGGGTCCTGGATGAGCATGCCGGTCACGCCCGAGGTGAAGCCCTGCACCATCTCGGGGAAGCCCCAGGCCACCGAGTCGGGCGGCGACGCCTCCTTGAAGATCTTGACGAAGAGGTCGAGCGCCTGGGCCGCCTCGGGGGTGGAGAAGATCGTCCGCTTGTCCTTGAGGTAGAAGGACTTCTCGGGGTCCAGGGCCTCGCCGTTGTACGCGCTGATCATCATGACCGCGTAGTCAGCGCCGCCCTTGCCGCCGCGGAACGCGTAGCCGTACCGGTCGCCCGTGGTCATCCGCCTGCCGGCCTCGTACAGCTCCTGCCAGGTCGTGGGGGGCCGCGCCATGCCGAAGTCCGTGCGGTAGAAGAGCGTGCGCTGGTAGAAGCCGTACGGGATCAGGTACGCCTTGCCGCCGACCTCGACGGCCTTGTTCCGGGCCAGCTCGGTCAGGTCCGACCAGCCGGGCCACGTGTCGGTGGGCAGCTCGGCCAGCCAGCCGTTGTTCGAGAAGGACTTGGCCGTGTGGTCGCGCACCTCCAGCACGTCCAGGTCCTTCTTCGTCTGCAGGATCTGGGTGATCTTCTGGTCGGCGCTGTCGAGGGGCGGGGAGATGAGCTCGACGGTGACGCCCGGGTTGGCCTTCTCGAAGCCGGCGATCAGTGACTTGATGAGCTTCGTACGTTCGGGACTGGTCAGGCTCTCGATCAGGCGGAGCCGGATCTCCGACGAGGAGGAGCCGGAGCCGCAACCCGCGAGCACCAGCATGGCGGCGGCCGCGACGGACAGGAGGGGCTTTTTCATGACGAGCCTCCAGCGTTGTACAGACAGCGCTGTCAGTCACGTTAGGTTTCGCCCCTCCTGCGGTCAATCACAGGCTTACGCCAGTTCCTCCAGTGCTGCCCCGAGATCCTTGGTCAACGTGTCGGCGGGCTCCAGGCCGACCGAGAGGCGGACGAGGCCGACAGGGATGCCCATGGTGGACCGGACGCTCTCCTCGACGGTCAGCGCGGGCGCGTTCACCAGGCTCTCGAACCCACCCCACGACACCCCGATCCTGAAATGCCGCAACTTATCGAGAAAAGCGCCGACTTCCTGCCGTGAGTCGGTGTCGAGCACGAAGCTGAACAGGCTGGAGAAGCCCGACATCTGCCGCAGCGCGATCGCGTGCCCGGGATGCGAGGGCAGCCCGGGATGGTTCACCGAGCGGACCACCGGGTGCTGCTCCAGGAACGCGGCCACGGCCAGGCCCCGCTCCTGGTGGGCGGCCATCCGTACGGGCAGCGTGCGCAGACCCTTGATCACCTTGGCCGCGTCGTGCGGCGACATGGCCGCCCCGTACAGCTGGTACTCGGTCAGCGCCAGCGGCCTGATCAGCCGGGCCGGCCCCACGACCACGCCGCCCACCAGGTCGCTGTGACCGCCGACGTATTTCGACAACGAGTGCACCACGAGGTCGACGCCCATCGTCAGCGGCTTCTGGAACAGCGGCGTGGACCAGGTGTTGTCCATCGCGGTCACCAGACCCCGCTCCCGCGCCCACGCGGTCACCTCCGCGATGTCCACCACCTCGTACGCCATGTAGGAGGGGGACTCGAAGTACAGTAGGCGGGTGCTCGCCTTGATAGCGCTGTCACATCCCGCGAGGTCGTCGACGTGCGTATGCGTGACCCCGTACTTCTCCAGGTAGCGCAGGAACTGCGTGGTCGGCCCGTAGACCGCCCCCAGCACCAGCACGTGGTCCCCGGCCGACACGAGCGACGAGATCGTCGCCGAGATGGCGCCCATCCCCGAGCCGAAACACTTGGCCCGCTCCCCCCGCTCCAGCGCCGCGAGCTTGCGCTGGGCGAGGTCGACGGTCGGGTTGGTGCCGCGCCAGTAGACGTAGCGCTCGTCCTCGTTCCTGATCGCCTCGCCGAGCTCCTCTGCCGAGCCGAACGTGAACAGCGAGTTCTCGAACACCGGCGGGTTGACCGCCCCCAGGATCCAGGGCTCGTCCTCGCCCAGCCGGCCGCAGATCCACTCGTCATCATGCATGGGGGCAGACTATGACAGAGCAGGACATCAGGCCCGAGCTCGGCAACCGTCCCGCCCCGCGCAGACCCACCATGGCGGACGTGGCCCGGCACGCCGGCGTGAGCCTCAAGACCGTCTCCCGCGTCGTCAACCGCGAGCCGCACGTCCGGGCCACGCTGCGGCGGCGGGTGCAGGCGGCGATCAGCGCGCTCGGCTACCGCCGCAACGAGGCCGCCGCCCGCCTGGCGCGGGGCGCGACCGTGCTGACGCTCGGCCTGGTGATGGAGAACCTCGCCAACGAGTTCTCCTCGCGCCTGGCCGCCGCGGTCGAGGCCGCGGCGGCCGCGCACGAGGCGCTGGTGGTGTTCGGCTCCTACGAGGAGCGCCCCGGCAAGGAGCGTGTGCTCATCGAGTCCATGTACGCGCGCGGCGTCGACTGCCTGATCGTCGTCCCGTCGGCGGCCGACCACGCCTGGCTGGCCGGGCACCCCGGCCTGACCACGGTCTTCGTCGACCGCGTGCCGCCGGGCCTCGCGGCGGCCGACGTCGTGCTGCTGGACGACGAGCGCGGCGGGCGCGCCGCCACCGAGCACCTGCTCGCGCGGGGGCATCGCCGGATCGCGCTCGTCTCCGACGACGACGGGCTGAGCTCGGTGCACGACCGGGCGACCGGCTACCGTACGGCGCTGGGGGCGGCAGGGGTGGCGGCCGACGAGGCGCTGGTGGTGCGCGGGGTGTTCGACCCGTGGCGGGTGACAAACGAGGTCACCCGCCTGCTCGACCTGCCCGAGCCGCCCACGGCGTTCTTCGCCACCAACAACCGCGCCGCGATCGGCATCCTGCAGGCGCTGCGCGAACGCCCGGAGCGGCCGGCGTACGTGGGGTTCGACGACTTCGCGCTGGCCGACGTCTTCAACCCGGGCGTGACGGTGGTCCGCTACGACGTGACCCGCCTCGCCCGCAGCGCCCTGGACCTGCTCCTCAACCCCGCGCCGTCGCCCCGCCGGGTGAAGGTCCCGGTGGAGCTGGTGGCGAGAGGCTCAGGCGAACTCCCGCCCCCGTGACCGCACCCCCGAGACTCAGGTGGCGTTCGTGATGCGGTCGAGCCATTCGGCGAGCAGAACGCTCTCGGCGGGCGACAAGGAACTCGTCCCGTACCGGCGTAGCGCCTCGCGCAGGGCCACGGTCGATGTGCAGGTGCCAGGCTCGGCGCAGGTCGGCCACCGGGTCCTCGCTCTGGCCGAGGGCCTGCTTGTCGGCCAGGTAGTCCTGGAAGCCGTAGGAGGCGACGGCGTCGAGCAGTCCTTCCTTGTCGCCGAACAGCCGGTAGAGCGTCGGCGCCTGGATGCCCGCGGCCGCGCACACCGCGCGGGTGGACACCACGCCTGGCAGGTGGACGGATGGAGCTTCGACGACCTGCTGCGCGGACTGCGGGTGGCCGACGCCTCGGTGATCCCCGCGATCCCGTCGGCCAACACCAACGCGACCGTCTACGCCATCGCCGAACGCGCGGCCGAACTGGTCACGGCCCTGGTCCCGGGCGCCTGACGTCGTCGAGCAGCGCGCCCCGTCACCGGCCGCCCTGGTCGCTCGCCCCGGCGCTCCCCGAGGACAGGCGGGAGAGCGCGGAACGTACGGCTTCCTCGGATCGGCCGATCACCGCGGACCCGTCGTCGGCCGTGATGATCGGCCGCTGGATGAGGATCGGGTGCTCCGCCAGCGCGCTGATCCACCGGTCACGGGTCTGCGCGTCGCGCGGCCAGGCGTCCATGCCCAGCTCGGCCGCCCGCGCCTCACCGGTCCTCGTGATGTCCCACGGTTCGAGGCCGAGCCGGGTCAGGACCTCGCGGATCTCGGCCGCGTCCGGCGGGTCCTCCAGGTAGCGGCGCACGGTGTACTCGGCGGCCTCGGCGTCCAGGACGGACAGGGCGGAGCGGCACTTGGAGCACGCGGGGTTGATCCAGATCTCCATGGCATACGACGGTATCGGCCGTCCGGGCTCGCGTCCTGCTCGGAGGCCGGCAAGAGGAGGACCCGCGCCGGCGGTTTCACGGCCGTGACACCCCGAGCCCCGGCGGCCCGCCCCACCGGCCTCGGGGTCACGGGACGGGGGGCTGATCCTCGTACGCCTCGCGCAGGACCTCGGCCAGCTCGTCGGCCAGGTCGGTGGTGGCCGCGACGATGCCGCTCCAGCGCCTGGTGAGGTCGGTGTCCAGCTCGACGGGGCGGCCGAAGACGTCCCTGACCGCGC
>NZ_SMKQ01000140.1 GCF_004348995.1 Nonomuraea terrae | reverse complement strand
GTCCGGACGCTTGAGACGCTGGTGGCCGCGGACCGGCGCGCCGAGGCCGTGCGGTACTTCATGCGCAGAGGCGTCGGCCTGCCCGCCGTGGTGGTGGCCATGATGCGGTTCATGCCCGCCTGGCCGGCGCTCAAGGCGACGGCCCACACGCTCCCGTACGACGCCGCCTTCGTGGCCCCGTACGAGCTGGGCCGGCCCTTCCCCGAAGGCGGCTGGGCCGGGGCGAAGGCGCCCACGCTGGTCATCGACGGCGGCAAGAGCCGGCAGTGGATCCGCAAGGCCGCCAGGTCGCTGGCCGAGGTGCTGCCCGAGGCCCGCCACCGCACGCTCGACGGCCAGACCCACATCGTCAAGCCCGAGGCCCTGGCCCCCGTACTGAAGGAGTTCTTCTCATGAGGTTCCGCTCCACGATCGAGCTGGGCGGCAAGACCGCCACCGGGTTCGAGGTGCCCACCGAGGTCGTCGAGGCGCTCGGCGCCGGCAAGCGGCCCGCCGTGACGGTCACCATCGGCGCCCACACCTACCGCAGCACGGTGGCGGTGATGGGCGGCCGGTTCATGCTGCCGCTCAGCGCGGAGAACCGGCAGGCCGCAGGGGTGGCGGCCGGCGACGAGGTCGAGGTGGCGCTCGCGCTCGACACCGCGCCCCGGGAGGTGGAGGTGCCCGCCGACCTGGCGGCGGCGCTCGCGGGCGCCCCGGAGGCCAAGGCGTTCTTCGAAAGCCTGTCGTACTCGCGCAAGAGGCGCTACGTCCTGCAGATCGAGGCCGCCAAGAAGCCGGAGACCCGGGCGCGGCGCGTGGCCGAAACCGTGACCGAGCTCGCCGCCGGCTCATGAGGTCACGTGCGTAACGTGAGGTCTGACGGGTAGGCGGGGCCGTATGACTGAGGGTTTTGACACCGACATGCTGTGGGAGGAGTTCCACCGAACGGTGAACATGAACTCCGAAGAGCTCCGCGCCTTCCTGCTCGCTCTCGCCTCCGACGAGGAGAGCTTCACCGCCGATCCCGACCTCGGCATCGACGAGCTCGGCCGGGGCGTCCTCCACGTCCTGAGCAAGCGCAAGGGCGACCTCACCAAGAACGACCTCGACGTCATGCGACGAGTCGTGGAACTCGTCGAGACCATGGGCGACCGCACGGACGACGATTCCCGGCGCGAGCTCATGTCCGTGGGGCACGACCCGCTGAGGGGATGATCCGATGGTCCAGCCGCATGCGTGGATCGAGGGCTACGTACGCGCGTGGAACTCCAACGATCCCGACGACATCGCCGCCCTGTTCACCGAGGACGCGGTCTACTACACCGAGCCGTACGCCACCCCGTGGCAGGGCCGCGACGACATCGTCGCCCAATGGCTGGGCCGGCAGGACAAGCCTGGTGAGGCCACGTTCGAGTGGCATCCGGTGTGCGTCACCGACGATCTGAGCGTCGTCCAGGGAGTCACCACATATCCTGACAAAACGTACAGTAACCTCTGGTTGATACGGTTCGCCCTAGACGGCCGTTGCCGGGAATTCACCGAATGGTGGATGCGGCACGACACCAAATGATGCAATGGGCCGAACATCTTCATCCGAGGAGATCCCTTGAGAGACAACCTCGATCTCGCCAGCAGCGCCCAGGAGCTCGCCGACGCCGCCCCGACAGGGTCGATCGACCGCGCCGCCGCCTCCTCCGTGGCCATCACGCTGGCGACCACCCGCGACATCAGCGACGCCAGGAAGACCCTGGACGGGGTGACCCCGGAGGAGGTCCGCCAGGCCGCCCTGGCGCTGTTCGACCGCCTCGCGGCGAGCTGAGCCGCGCGCCTCAGGCCTTGGCGAGGACGGCGCGCATGTCGCCGATCGCCCGCAGCGTCCCGCGTACGGTTCCCGTGACCTTCGAGCGCCCCGCGCGGGGGAAGTAGCGCACGTCGGCCTCCGTGACGCGCCAGCCCGCGGCGGCGGCCCGCAGCACCATCTCCAGCGGATACCCGAACCGCCGGTCGGCCAGCTCAAGCCCGAGCAGCCCGGCCCGGCGGCAGGCCCGCATCGGCCCCAGGTCGCGCACCGGAACCCCGGCCGTGCGCCGCAGCCGGCGGGCCAGCACGGCGTTGCCCAGCCGCGCGTGCGCCGGCCAGGCTCCCGCCGTCACCGGCACCCGCCGCCCGAGCACCAGGTCCGCCTCGCCCGCGGCGACCGGCCCGGTGACCAGTGGGAGCTCGCGCGGGTCGAGTGAGGCGTCGGCGTCCATGAAGCAGACGATCTCGCTGGACGCCGCCAGCAGCCCGGCATGGCAGGCCGCCCCGAACCCGCGCCGCGGCTCGCTGACGACGACCGCTCCGAGCTCGGCCGCGATCCGATCGGAGCCGTCGGTGGAGCCGTTGTCGACCACGATGGGCCGGTGGCCGGGCGGCATGCGTTCCAGGACCCACGGGAGCGCCTCGGCCTCGTCGAGGCAGGGCAACACGACATCGATCACGCCTCCGACGGTAGAGCGCCGCGGCCCCCGCAACCCTTACGGAGCCGTGACGGCCGCCGCGAACTCCTTGATGCCGTCCTCGAACGTGATCTCGGCAGTGAAGCCCAGCTCGCGCGCCGCCTTCTCCGGGGAGGCCACGATGTGGCGGACGTCGCCGAGCCGGTATTCGCCCGTCGTCACCGGCGCGGGGCCGCCCGTCCGCGCCGCCAGGGCCGCGGCCAGCTCTCCGACCGTGCGGGGCCGGCCACTGGCGATGTTGTACGCCGTCAGCTCCCCTGCCGTGCCGGCCCCGAGCGCGAGCACGTTCGCCCTGGCCACGTCCCGTACGTGGACGAAGTCGCGCCGCTGGCGTCCGTCCTCGAAGACCCTCGGCGCGCGCCCGGCCAGCAGGGCCGACAGGAAGAGGGAGGCAACCCCCGCGTACGGGGTGTCGCGGGGCATCCGTGGGCCGTAGACGTTGTGGTAGCGCAGGGCCACGGCGCTGCCGCCGGTCTCGCGTGCCCAGTTGGCGGCCAGGTGTTCCTGGGCGAGCTTGGTGGTGGCGTAGGCGTTGCGGGGGTCGGCCGCGGCGTCCTCCGCGACGACCGAGGGCGTCAGGACGTCGTCGCAGTGCGGGCAGCGGGGGTCGAACACCCCTGCCGCGAGGTCGGCCGCCCTCCTGGGGCCGGGGCGTACCCGGCCGTGGCGGGCGCAGTCGTAGGCGCCCTCGCCGTACACGACCATGGACGAGGCCAGCACCAGCCGGCCGACGCCGTGCCGGGCCATGGCGGCCAGCAGGGTCGCGGTGCCGAACGCGTTGACGGAGGCGTAGTCGGGCAGGTCCGCCACGTCGACGCCGAGCCCGACCTTGGCCGCCTGGTGGACCACCGCGTCCACGCCGCGCAGGAGCCGGTCAAGAGCGGCGGGGTCACGGACGTCGACGCCCGTGCGGAGGTCCGCCGTGATCACGTCGTGGTCGAGGGCCTGCGCGACGTGGCCGCCGATGAACCCCGCTGAGCCGGTGAGCAACACACGCATGCCGCCGATCCAACACCGCCCACGACGGCCCGGATCTTACGAAGCGGGAACGCCGCGGAGGTGGCCGACCGGCTTGGCTCCAGCGAGCACTGCGCGGGACCCCGGAGCCGAGCCGGTCGGCGGGTCCGTACGTCCGTGACCTGGTCGGACGGTGTGCGGCGGCGCTGCGTCCGGAGGGCCTCAGCGCGGCACCGGCGCGGGGTGGCTCGCTGCTCGATTTCGGGAGGTACGCTCGAAGCCTGCTCTTCTGACGACCTGAGGGGTACGCCCCAGAGTTCGCTTCTCCCCCTGACCAACCGGAGCGGACGGCGTGGCGGAGGTCACCCTTCCGGTGATCGGGCGGATCATGCTTCCGGTTCGGCAGCGGATACGCCATGGTGGTCGCAACTTGCTCCGCGAGACTAGGAGACCCGTGGTCAGCACCAGCACGACCGAAACCAGAGGAAGCGACTTCGCCCGACTAGCCCAACGTATTTCCGACGCCGGTCTCCTGGATCGGCGTCCCGTTTATTACGCCGTACGCATCAGCCTCGGCGCGCTCGCCTACCTGGGCGGCTGGGCGGTGTTCGCCTGGGTGGGCGACTCCTGGCTGCAGCTGCTCGTGGCGGCCGCGATGGCCGTGGTGTTCACGCAGCTCGCGTTCGTCGCCCACGACCTCGGGCACCGGCAGGTCTTCAGGACACGCCGGCCGAGCGACATCGCCGGACTGCTCATCGGCAACCTCGGCGTCGGTCTGGGCTGGGGCTGGTGGACGAACAAGCACAACCGCCACCACGCCAACCCCAACCACGAGGACCACGACCCGGACGTTTCCCCCGCAGTGATCGTCTGGTCGGAGGACCAGGTCGCGCGCAGCCACGGTTTGCCGCGATTTATCGCAAAATATCAGGCTTACTGGTTTTTCCCGCTGCTCACCCTTGAGGCCTGGCACCTGCACGTCGCCAGCGTCAAGGCCCTGCTCAACCCCTCGGCCAAGCGCCGCGGCCCCGAGCTCGCGCTGCTGCTCACACACCTCGTGCTCTACTTCGGCCTCATCTTCACCGTGCTCTCGTGGGACAAGGCGCTGGTCTTCCTGCTCGTGCACCAGGGCCTGTTCGGCATCTACCTGGGCGTCTCGTTCGCGCCCAACCACAAGGGCATGCCCGTGCTGACCAAGGAGGACAAGCTCGACTTCCTCCGCAAGCAGGTGCTGACCTCCCGGAACGTCCGGGGCAACCCGTTCACCGACGTGGCGCTCGGTCAGCTGAACTACCAGATCGAGCACCACCTGTTCCCCAACATGCCCGCGCCGAACCTGCGCCGGGCCCAGCCCATCGTCCAGCGCTACTGCGCGGAGATCGACGTCGACTACCTGCAGACCGGCCTGGTCGAGTCGTACGGCCAGGCGCTGCGGCACCTGCACGAGGTGGGCGCCGCACTCCGCTGAGACGCGGGGGCGCCCTCAGTGGGCGCCCTCCCGTCCCTCTTCCTCCTCCAGCCGCCGGATCAGCCGGTCGCGGCGGCGTTCGAGGTCGGCGATCAGCTCGACCTGCTCGTCAGCCTGGCTGATCATGGCCGAGATCTCCACCTGGTCCGTCGCGCCGATCTCGCCGATCTGGTCGCGCATGTCCTGGTTCTCGGTTCGCAGCCGGGTCAGGTCCTCTTCGACCTGCCGGAGTTCGTCCTTAGTGCTCATCCGAAACCTCTACCCGGATATGCCGGACGGATTACCCGGACACGACATACAGAATGGGTGGCATGCGACGGCCGTCCCCCAGCACCATCGTCTCCCTCGTGGCGATCGGCGGCGTGCTCGTCTGGACTCTCGTGGCGTACGCGCTGCGCGGCGCCGACCGGGTGAACGCGCTCGACGTGCTGCTGCCGCTCGTCGCCTCCGGGGCGCTGCTGCTGCGCCGGCGCCACCCCGTCGCGGCGCTGGTCGTCGTGACCACGGCCTCTGCCGCGTACTACCCACTGGCGGGGCTCGACGGTCCGGTCATCGTCATGGCGTTCGTCACCCTCTACACCGCCGCCGACCTGGGCCACCTCATCGCGGCCGTCGCGGTGGGCGCGGTGGCGCTGCTGGCCATGGGGCTCGGCGAGACCGGCGGCACCCGGCACGTGGACGACAGCATGTTCCTCATGATCGCCGGATGGGTGGTGGCGGCCATCGCCTTCGGCGGGGTCACGCGCAACCGGCGGGCGTACCTGACGGAGGCCCGGCAGCACGCGCTCGACGCCCTGCGCAGCAAGGAGGAGGAGGCCCGGCGGCGGGCCGGCGAGGAGCGGCTGCGTATCGCCCGCGAGCTGCACGACGTGCTCGGGCAGAAGATCTCCATGATCAACGTGCAGGCCGCGGCGGCACTGCACGGGATCAGGAAGCGGCCGGAGGAGGCCGAGGCGGCGTTGCGGACGATCAAGGACACCAGCAAGGAGACGCTGCGCGAGCTGCGCACCACGCTCGGCGTGCTGCGCCAGGTGGACGAGGACGCGCCGACCGCGCCCGCCGACAGCCTGGCGCGGGTGGACGCGCTGGTCGCGGAGTCGGGGCTGGACGTCCGCACCGAGCTGTCGGGGCCGCTCGACGCGCTGCCGACCGAGGTCGACCTGGCCGCCACCCGCATCGTGCGCGAGTCACTGACGAACGTCTCCCGCCATTCCGGTACGGACAAGGCGACACTCACCATTCGCAACGCGTCCGGAAATATCATGATCTGTGTGGAAGATGATGGGCCGGGGGCGCCCTACGACGGCGGCAGCGGGTTCGGCCTGCTCGGCATGCGCGAGCGCGCGACCGCCCTCGGCGGCGTCCTGGAGGCGGGCCCGCGCTCCGAAGGCGGCTTCCGCGTCACCGCCCGCCTGCCCCTGAGCCGCCCGACGAACGGAGCCCGATGATCCGTCTCCTGCTCGCCGACGACCAGACCCTCGTCCGCGCCGGGTTCCGGTCCATCCTCGGCGACGAGGACGATCTCGACGTGGTGGCCGAGGCCGCCACCGGCGAGCAGGCCGTGCGCGGCGCCCGCGAGCACCGTCCCGACGTGGTGCTCATGGACATCCGCATGCCCGACCTCGACGGCCTGGAGGCCACCCGGCGCATCGCCGGCGACCCGGCGCTCGACGGCGTCAGGGTGATCATCCTGACCACGTTCGACCTGGACGACTACGTCTACGGCGCGCTGCGGGCGGGCGCGTCGGGCTTCCTGGTCAAGGACACCGAGCCGGCCGAGCTGATCCACGCGATCAGGGTGGTGGCCAGGGGCGACGCGCTGATCGCGCCCTCGATCACCCGGCGGCTGATCGCCGAGTTCGCCGGGCGGGTCAAACGCCCCGACCCCAGCCCCCGGCTGAACGCGCTCACCGAGCGCGAACGCGAGGTGATGACCCTGGTCGCGGGCGGGCTGTCCAACGACGAGATCGCCGCCCGGCTCGTGCTCAGCCCGGCCACGGCGAAGACGCACGTCAGCCGCATCATGACCAAGCTCGGCGTCCGCGACCGCGCCCAGCTCGTCATCATGGCGTACGAGGCCGGCATGATCACCCCTGGCTGGCTCACCGGCACCTGATCCCGTGAACCTGCTCGGCCTCCCGTCCGACTGCACAGGGTGACGGGAGGACGAGATGACCGATGAGCTGCTGGTGATCCGCGCCCAGCTGGGCGAGCACACGGCACTGGCCGAGCTGGTGTCCCGCTGGCAGGCGCCGGTGTGGACGTACGTGCGGCGCATGCTCGACGCCGAGCGTGCCGACGACGTGACGCAGGAGGTCTGGCTGGCCGTGATCCGCGGCCTGCCTGGCCTGCGGGAGCCCGGCAGGTTCGTGCCGTGGCTGTTCACGATCGCCCGGCGCTCGGTGACCGACCGGCTGCGCGGCGAGTACGCGCGCGCGGCCACGGTGGGGGCCCTGGTCGCGGAAGACGCGGTCGAGGCCATGGTGGATCGCGCCGCGCTGGTGAGCGTTCTCGCGCAGCTGCCGGTGCCGGAGCGGGAGATCCTCGTCCTGTTCTACCTGGAGGACCTTTCGGTGGAGGAGTGCGCGCACATCTGCCAGATCCCCGCCGGAACGGTCAAATCCCGGCTGAACCGCGCCCGTCGGCTGCTGCGTGAGCACCTGGAGGAGAAGGGGTACCGGCCATGACCGAGGAGCCGAATCTGTCGGCGCAGGAGATGCTCAAGAAACTGACTCCGGCGTTGTCGCGACGCACGCGGATCAGGGCGGTGGCGGCGCTGCTGGCCGGGCTGGCCGGCGCGGTGTTCGTGACCGTGCTGTGGTGGTCCGAGCCCGGGGAGCTACCCGGCCGCACGCGGCTGGCGTTCGGGGTGCTGACCGCGTTCTGCCTGGCCTGGGCCGGGTACGGCGGGTGGCTGCTGACGTGCAGGGTGCCGCTGTTCGCCACCGACCGGGTGGTCGCCGCCTGGCTGGGCCTGGCCGCCTCGGTCACCACCACGGGGCTGATGGCGGTCGTCGCGGTCCAGCGGGGGACGGGCCTGGTGCTCGCCCTGGCGGCCGGGGGCGTGTTCGTCGCGGCGGCGCTGGTGCTGGCCGTACGCGCCCACAGGCGGCGGGCGGCCCTGCTGCGCCGCATGCGGGAGCTGACCGGCGAGCAGTGAGGTGCCACCCTGGGTCGTACGCCGGGCGGCGGCGTGCGACCCGGGATGTACGACGGGTGCACTCCCGGGCATGACGCGGCGGCCGGAGCCGCGCCCGCAGGATTCCTGGCATGGACACCGTGGATCTGGCCCGCCTGCAGTTCGCGCTCACCGCGGGTGCGCATTTCCTGTTCGTGGCGCTGACGCTGGGCCTGGCGACGCTGGTCGCCGTCGTCCAGACCCGCGCCACGTTCAGCGGCGACCCCGTGCACCTGCGGATGACCAGGTTCTGGGGCCAGCTGTACGTCATCAACTACGCGATGGGCATCGTCACCGGCCTCGTCATGGAGTTCCAGCTGGGCCTGGCGTGGAGCGGCCTGACCGAGTACGCGGGTGACGTGTTCGGCGCGGCGCTGGCGATGGAGACGCTGGTGGCGTTCTTCGTCGAGTCCACGTTCCTGGGCCTGTGGATCTTCGGCTGGAACAAGCTGAACCGGTGGGCGCACCTGGCGGTCATCTGGGTGGTCACGCTCACCGCGTACGCGTCGGCGTTCTGGATCATGATCGCCAATGGCTTCCTGCAGCACCCGGTCGGTCACGTGCTGGAGAACGGCCGGCTGCGGCTGGTCGACTTCGGCGCGATGGTGGCCAACCCGGCCGCCCAGGTGGCGTTCGGGCACGTGCTGGCCGGCGCGATGGTCACCGGCGGGTTCTTCGTGGCCGGGGTGAGCGCGTACCACCTGCGCCGGCGCACTGTCGAGCGGGACGTCTTCCGCAAGTCGCTGCGGATCGGGCTCGGCGTGGCGCTGCCCGGGCTGTTCGTCACCGCGACGTTCGGCGGCATCGGGTTCCAGACCATGCAGCCCGGCAAGGTCGCGGCGTGGACGGGCTCGGCGGAGCGGCTGGCCGCCGCCCAGGCCGAGCTGGCGGCCGTCCACGGGCCCGGCGACCACCTGCCGCCCGTGGACGTGGTCCAGACGGCCGGCATCACGATGTTGGTGCTGTTCGCCGTGATGCTCTTCCTGGGCGGGCCGAGCTTCCTGCTGATGCTCGTCCGGCCGGTCGTCCACGGGTTCCGGCCGTGGCACGGGCTGCTGACGCTGATGATCCCGCTGCCGTTCGCGGCCATGCTGGCCGGCTGGGTGTTCCGCGAGGTCGGACGCCAGCCCTGGGCCGTGTACGGCCTGCTGACCACCTCCGAGGCGATGTCGCCGCTCTCGCACGGCCGGCTGGTGTTCTCGCTGACGGCGTTCACCGCGGTGTTCGGCGTGCTGATCGCGGTCAACGTCTGGCTGCTGGGCCGGCACGCCCGGCGCGGACCTGGCGCGGTGGCGCTGGGCGACCGGCCGGTCGAGGCCCCCGTCCCCGTCCTGTCGTTCTAGGGAGCCCTTCCATGGAGATCTTCGTGCTGGCCTTCTTCGTGCTCGGCTACCTGGTGCTGGCCGGGGCCGACATCGGGGTGGGCATGGCCCTGCCGTACTTGGGGCGGTCGGCGTCAGAGCGGCGCGAGGTGATCGCCGCGATCGCGCCGTTCTTCCTGGGCAACGAGGTGTGGCTGGTGGCCGCGGCGGGCGTGCTCGCGGGGCTCTTCCCCGAGTTGGAGGGCGAGCTGCTGAGCGGCAACTACACGATGGTGGTGGCGCTGCTGCTGGCGTGGGTGACGCGCGACGCCGGCCTGTGGCTGCGCGGGCGGGTGCCGGGGGCGCGCTGGCAGGCGTTCTGGGACGGCGCCACCGTGGCCGGGAGCTGGGGGCTGGCGTTGAGCTGGGGCGGGCTGCTGTCGCACGTGCTGCTCGACATCCAGGGCCCGCTCGCGGCGCTGCCCGCGCTGGTGGTGGCCGCGCTGTTCGCCGCGCACGGGATGACGTTCGCGGCGCTGCGGCTGCGCGGCGTCCTGCGGGAGCGCGCCGCCGTACTCTCGGGCGGCGCCGGCGAGGCCCGTACGTACGCGCTGACCTCGGCGGCGTTCCTGACCGTGGGGGTGCTGGCCGGGCTGCGGCTGCCGCTGGAACCGGGCACATCCGGGCCGCTGCTGGCGCCGGTCGTCCTGGCGCTGATCCCGCTCCTGGTGGCGGCCCAGGGCTGGGTGTGGTGGACGTTCCGGCACCGGGTCACAGGCCCGTCGTACCTTTGAACCGCGTAGGGGGTGAAGTGCGGCCTTCACCCCCTACGGGGTCAGAACAGCGGGGCGCCGTCGCGGGTGAGCTTCCAGTTGGGGACGGCGAAGTCGGCCGGGTCGATGGTGCCCTGGGCCGTGGCGTACTCGATCAGCGCCTGGCGGATCTCCACCTGCGCGTTGTAGACGACCTCGGCCCCCGTCACGTGCGGGAAGCCGCCGCCGCCCGACTGGCGGTAGTTGTTGATCGCGACGATGAACTCCTTGTCGGCCGGGACCGGCTGCCCCTCGTAGGCGAGGTTGGTGATGCGCTGCCCGACCGGCTTGGCCACGTCGATGTCGTACGACACCCCGGAGAGCTGGTCGTAGTTGTAGTCGGGGGTGCCGCCCGCGTTCGTCAGCTTGCTCACGTCGACCGGGGCGCCGGGGGCGAGCTGGTTGAAGTAGCGCGCGGAGTACTCCAGGTAGTCCTTGATCTGCGCCCCGGTCAGCTTGACCGCCATGAGCGTGTTGTCGTAGACGTACAGACCGGCCACGTCCCTGACGCGGATGTCGCTGGCGGGGAAGACGGCGCTGCGGCTGAACGGCGCCGCGATCGACAACACCGGCAGCGTGTTGTCCGGCAGCGCCTGCTCGACCGCCTCGGTCTGCACGCGCTGGATGTAGTCGAGGATCGCCGTGTCCTTGTACGGCGACTCGGCCGCCGACATGTCCACGGCCGACTTGGCCACGACCTTGTTGACGTAGCCGACGGTGGTGTCGTGCTGCGGCTGGAGCAGCTCGACGATCTTCGGGTCCGCCGGCACGGTGTTGGTGTCGAGCGTGGTGGACGACTTGCCGGTCACCACCCACGTTCCGCGCTGCTTGGTGAGCTGGAAGTCGAGCGTGGACAGGCGGTTGCCCCACCGGCCCGGCTCGGTCAGCAACACCTGCTGCCCGGTGACCTTGTTGGTGACGAAACGCTGCGGCACGTCGTTGTGCGCGTGCCCGAACAGCACCGCGTCGACGCCCGGCACCTCCTCGGCGACCATGGCGGAGGCGTTCTCGACCGGCAGGTCGTCGCCGTAGGAGGACATGCCGTTGTCGCCGGCGTGAGCGGTCACGACGACCACGTCCGCGCCGGCCTTCCGGACGACCGGCACCCATTTCTTGGCCGACTCGACCAGGTCGGTGAAGCGGAGCTTGCCCTGGACGTTCGCCTTGTCCCAGATGGCCACGCCCGGGTTGGTGAGGCCCAGCACGCCCACCTTGATCGGCTTCTCGCCCTTGACCTTCATGGTCTTGATCACGTACGGCGTGTACGCCGGCTCGCCCGTCTCCTCGTGGACGGCGTTCGCGCCGAGCACCGGGGCCTTCATCTGCTTCACCCAGGTGGCCAGCAGCGGCAGACCGTAGTTGAACTCGTGGTTGCCCAGGGTCACGGCGTCGTACCCGATGGCGTTCATGGCCTTGGCCATGGGGTGGATCTCGCCGGTCTCGGTGATCGGCTCGACCATGGCGTAGTAGTACGCCAGCGGGGTGCCCTGAATCGTGTCGCCCGAGTCGAACAACAGCGTGTGGTCCGCCCCGCGCTCGGCCCTGATCTTGTTGACCAGCGACGAGACCTTCGCCAGGCCGATGGCGTTGCCCTGGGAGTCGGAGTAGGCGGCGTCCTTGAAGTAGTCCCAGTTCAGGACGTTGCCGTGGAGGTCGGACGTGCCCATCACCGTGACGGTGACCGTCTTCGCCGGCGAACCGGCGTACGCGGGGGGCGCCACCAGGGCCACGCCGCACAGCGCGGCGGCGGCCCCGGCGAGGGCGAGCTTCTTGGTCTGCATGGTGCTGGAGGCTAACCGGGGCAAATTACTCGTTGGTTACGAAACTTCAGCCGGCGATGAAGCCGCGGATGAGGGCCGTGATCTCCGCCGGGCGTTCGTGCAGGACCACGTGGCCGCTGTCGAGCTCGGCGTACTGGCTGCCGGGCAGCGCCGCGTGCAGGGCACGGGCGTGCTCGACCGGGATCAGGTGGTCGAGGGTGTTGCCGACGACCAGGGTCGGCGCGGTGATCTCGGGGAGCAGGTCTCGGAGGTCGACGCGCAGGTCCAGCTCGATCTGGCGCAGGGTGCCGTGCGGGGGCTCCCCCGCCATGAGCGCAGCCGCCCCGACCGTGCTCACGTACGCGGGGCTGAAGCCCACGAGCGGCCCGTACGCGGCGAAGCTTTCCGGGTCGGTGGCGGCCAGCCGCGCCCACGTGCGCAGCCCCAGCTCAAGCCGGGAGTCGGCGAGGTGCGTCCAGCCGGCGATCAGCACCAGCCTCTTCACCAGCTCGGGCCGCTCGGCGGCGACCTTCGCCGCCACGGCCGCGCCCAGCGAGAAACCCACCAGGTCGGACGGCTCCTCGAACGCCGCGGCGACCTGGCCGGCGAGCAGGTCGAGGGTGAGGTCGCCGCCCGGGTCGGAGGTCTGGCCGCTGCCGGCGTAGTCAGGGGTGATGACGGTGCGGATGTCGGCCAGCCCGGGGACGAGATGGGCGAAGTTGCTGACGGCGTCTCCGCCGGTGCCGTGCACCATGACGAGGCCGGGGCCGCTGCCCGCCCGGTGGTAGTGGACGGTTCCCGACGCGTGGCCGACCGTGGGCATGACGTTCCTTTCTTTAGCGATTGCTACAGCACAATAACATAGCGATCGCTATAGAATGGGCGCATGGCGAGACAGCGGGCGTTCGACCGGGAGGCGGCGCTGGAGACCGCGCTGCTGGCGTTCTGGCGGCACGGCTACGAGGCGACCTCGGTCGCGGAGCTCACCGCCGCCATGGGAATCAAACCGCCCAGCCTGTACGCGGCGTTCGGCGACAAGCGGCGGCTGTTCGAGGAGGCGGTCCGGCGCTACCAGGAGACGTACGGCGCCTTCAGCACCCGCGCGCTGGCCGAGGAGCCGACCGGCCGCGCGGCCATCGAACGGGTGCTGCGCGAGGCGGCGGCCGAGTACGCGAGCCCCGACCACCCGGCGGGATGCCTGGTCATCACCGGAGCGGTGAACTGCGGGCCGGAGTCCGCCGAGGTCGAGGAGCTGCTGCGCGGGTTCCGGGAGGACGCCAAGGCCGCGTTCAAGCGGCGGATCGACGACGATCTGGCGGCCGGGCGGCTGCCGGCGGGCACGGACACGGCGGGCCTGGCCACGTTCTACGCGGCGGTGATCCAGGGCATGTCCACGCAGTCCCGCGACGGCGCCTCCCACGCCGACCTGCTGCGCATTGCCGACCTCGCCATGTCGGCCTGGCCCGCCGTCCCGGCGCGCCGCTAGTGAGCCTTGACGGAGGCGTCCTCCGGGGCGACCTCGGGAGACGACGCGCGCAGCCAGCGGCAGCCGTGCGGGTCGAGCGGCAGGCGCACCCGGCCGTCCGCCGAGACCTTCAGCGTGCCGTCCACCAGCAGGTCCGTGAGCAGGCAGCCCTCCAGCCCGTCCAGCGTCAGCACCACGTCCTGGGCGGTGTCGCAGAGGTTGTGGGCGAGCACCACCGTGGCCCCGTCGGCGTCGCTGCGGTGCGCGAAGACGGCCGGGTGGCCGCTGTCGAGCACCGTGCAATCACCCCACGCCAGCTCCGGGCACTCCCGGTAACGCTCGATGAGCAGCTGGAACCAGCGCAGCAACGAGTTCACGTCCCGCTTCTGGTCGGCCACGTTGACCCGGTCCGGCGCGAACGCCCCCTCCGGGATCTGACGCACCGGCTCCTGGCGGCTGAAACCGCCGTCCTCCGACCACTGCATCGGGATGCGGACCGCCATCCGGCCCTCCTCGTCGAGGTTCTCCCCCAGCCCGATCTCCTCCCCGTAGAAGATCACGGGGGTGCCGGGCAACGAGAACAGCAGGCTGTAGGCCAACTTGATCCGGCGTAGGTCGCCGCCGAACATCGTCGGCAGGCGACGGCGCAGCCCCCGGCCGAAGATCTGCATGTCCTCGCGCGGCCCGAACGCCCGGAAGACCTCCTCCCGCTCGTCCTCGGTGAGCTTGTCCAGGGTCAGCTCGTCATGGTTGCGCAGGAACAACGCCCACTGGCAGTCCTTCGGCGGCGTCGGACGCCCGCGCAACGCCTCGGCGAGCGGGGCGGCGTCGTTGCGGGCCATCGACAGCCACGCCTTCTGCATGCCGATGAAGTCGAAGCACATCGTGATCTGGTCGCCCAGCCCGTCGCCGAAATACTGGACCAACTGGTCGTACGGGACGTTGACCTCGCCGAGCAGGATGGCCCCGCCGTTGCGCCGCGTCATGAACGCCCGCAGGTCCGCGAGGAACTCGTGCGGGTTCGCCAGTTTCGGGTTGACGTTCTCGATGAGGAACGGCACCGCGTCCACCCGGAAGCCCGACAGGCCGAGCTCCATCCAGAAGCCGAGGATGCGCGTGATCTCGTCCCTGACCTCGGGATTGCCGACGTTGAGGTCGGGCTGGTGCCGGTAGAAGCTGTGCAGGTAGTACTGGCCGGAGCCCTCGTCGTACTCCCAGATGCTGGTCTCCTTGTCGGGGAAGACGATCTGCTCGGGGTTGTCCGGCTCGGGCTCGTCGGACCAGACGTACCAGTCGCGCAGCGGCGAGTCGCGGCTCGACCTGGCCTCCACGAACCACGGGTGCTGGTCGGAGGTGTGGTTGACGACCAGGTCGGCGATCACCCGCAGGCCGCGGTCGTGGGCCGTGCGCATGAACTCCACGAAGTCGCCCAGCGTCCCGAGCCGCGGATCGACGCGGTAGAAGTCGGTGATGTCGTATCCGTCGTCGCGGTTGGGCGTCGGGAAGAACGGCATGAGCCACAGGCACGTCACGCCCAGCCCCGCCAGGTAGTCGATCTGCTGTGTCAGGCCGCGGAAGTCGCCCACGCCGTCGTCGTTGCCGTCCTTGAACGTCTCGACGTCCAGGCAGTAGATGACCGCGTTCTTCCACCACACGTCCGAGGTGTACGTCAGCCGCACGTGAAACACCCTTTCGACCCGCTGCTCCTCATGAGTCCCCATAGAGAGGCAAAGAGAAGCGCTACCCCAAGTGCAGGCCATCGAACGGGAAACCTTGTCGCCGTGAGAAGCGGCCACATCCTGGCCTCCTCCCCTGCGACCGTGGCCTCGGGGTCACGCGAGGGCCCTGTCCAAGAACGAAGGGAACGACCACCATGAGGATGCGGGCCCCGGTGCGGACCGGAATGCGGGTCAGCCGCTCCATGATGTTCGGCCGGGCGGGAAACCCCGACCACGACGCCTGTGTCCGCGTCATCCACCGAGCCTTTGGCGACGACGCCCTCGACAGGATCGGCGAGATCGTGCCGCCGGGGACCGACCTCGGCCCGCTCGACGTGGCCTACGACCCGCCTGCCGTCACACGGGCGTCGCCGCGCCGGCGACCTGTCGGCGGGCGGGCCGCGGCGTGACCGTTCTCGGCGCCCGGGCGCTCAACCGCGCGACGCTGGCCCGGCAGTCGCTCCTCGACCGCGCCGACGTGCCGGTCCTCGACGCCGTCGCGCACCTGTGCGGCCTGCAGGCGCAGGAGCCGCAGGAACCGTTCGTCGGGCTCTGGTCGCGGCTGCGCGCGTTCGACCCGGCGGCGTTGTCGGACCTGCTCATCCGGCGGAGGGTGGTGCGGACGCATCTCATGCGCCGCACGGTCCACCTCCTCACCGCCGACGACGCCCTGGCCTGGCGGGCCCGCCACGACACCATGCTGCGCCAACGGGTCCTCGGGACCTACCGCCGCGAGCTCGCCGGGATCGACCTCGACGAGCTCGCCGCGGCAGGCCGAGCGGTGATGTCCGACGGCCAACCCCGCTCGATGACCGAGCTCGCGCGGGCGGTGATGTCCGACGGCCAACCTCGCTCGACGACCGAGCTCGCGCGGGCGGTGATGGGCGACGGCGAGCCTCGCTCGATGTCCGAGCTCGACGGGCGGTGGTCGGGGGTGGGGCCGCGGGCGCTGGGCGAGTTGCTGGTCGCCGCGCTGCTGCCGATGGCGCAGCTGCCGCCGCGCGGGTTGTGGCGCGCGAAGGCGGGGGTGCGCTACGCCCTGCTCTCGTCGTGGCTGGGGCGGGAGATCGATCCGCCGGCCCCGGACGGCTCCGATCCCGTGGGCCAGGCACTGGTACGGCGTTACCTGGCCGCGTTCGGCCCCGCCGCCTCGGCCGATCTGCGCGCCTGGTGCGGCCTCGCCGGGCTGCCGGCCGCGGTCGCCGCGATCCGGGAGGAGCTGGTCTCCTTCCGCGACGAGCGGGGCCGCGAGCTGCTGGACCTCCCCGACGCGCCGCGCCCCGACCCGGACACCCCGGCGCCGGTGCGGTTCCTGCCGGCGTTCGACAACGCGATCCTCGGCTACCACGACCGCGGCCGGATCATCGACGACGCCCACCGCGGCCTGTCGGTCGCCGGTGCCCGGGTCGTCCTGGTCGACGGCCGGGTCGCCGCGACCTGGATCGTCGAGGCGGGCACCGTGGTGGTCACCCCGCTGCGCCGCTTCGCCCGAGGGGACCGCGACGCCGTCGCCGAACAGGGGCGGGCCCTGGCGTCGTTCCTCTCCGGCGGCGACGGCGACCGCGTGCGAATCACCGCGTCCCCCCCGCTGACCGGCGGCGTCACCGGACGCCGCGTCCCCTCGCTGACCGCCGACCGTCACGCGAGGGCGCGGATCGCCTTCTCCAGCAGCTTCCAGAACGCCTCGACGTCGATCCCCGTGGCGACGTCGGCGTTCGGCTCGCGGCCCAGCTTGCCGAGCAGGTCGACGCTGGTCGCGCCGGCGGTCTCCGTGCCGTGCAGCTCGATGTCGAGCCGGGCGCGCACGGTCGTCACGAGGCCGGGCCGGGCGACGAGCGCCACCGCCACCGGGTCGTGCAGCGGCCCCTCGGGCATGCCCTGGTCGGTCTCGTACGTCGCGTTGAAGAAGTGCAGCAGCTCCACGCCGAACGCCGCCGTGCGGTTGCCGATCGCGCCGATCCCGGCCACGACCTCGCGGGTGGCGAGCACCTGGTGGGTGACGTTCAGACCGATCATGGTGAACGGCAGCCCCGAGCCGAGCACGATGGCCGCCGCCTCCGGGTCGGTCCAGGAGTTGAACTCCGCGTACGGGGTGATGTTGCCCCGCCCCGTGGAGCCGCCCATCCACACGACCTGCCTGATCCGGGAGAGGCGGTCGGGGTGGAGGCGGACGAACATCGCGATGTTGGTCAGCGGCCCGGTGGCCACGATCGTCACCGGCTCGGCCGACGCGTCGAGGGTGTCCCTGATGAGCTCGATCGCGGTGCGCGGGTCGGCTTCGCGTGCGGGGACCGGCAGTCGGGGCCCGCCGAGCGCGTTGTCGCCGTGGATCGACTCGGCCGGCGTCAGCAGGCGGACGAGCGGGCTCTCGGCCCCCGGCGAGATCGGCACGCCGGTGATCCCGGCCAGCTCGGTCACGACCCTGGCGTTGTAGGTGGTGTGGCTGAGCCGCCCGTTGCCGCCGACGGTCGTGATCGCGCGCAGGTCGATGGCGGGGTCTCCGGCCGCCAGCCAGATGGCGAAGACGTCGTCGTGTCCGGGGTCGCAGTCGAGGATCAGGGGGATTGGCACCCGTTCATGCTAATTGTGGGTGTCGATGGGGACGGACGCGGTTCGTATGAGGGATGAGATCCCGCACTGAGATCCCGCACGAGGAGGCCCGATGACGTTCACGGACCAGGAGATCGCCTACCTGCGCTCGCAGCCGCTCGCCCGGCTGGCCACCCTCTCCCCCGACGGGCAGCCGGACGTCGTGCCGGTCGCGTACGAGTTCGACGGCGCCCACTTCTGGATCGGCGGCTCGGGGGAGCAGGTGCTGCGCACCCGGAAGTTCCGCAACATCCAGGCCGGCGGGCTGAAGGTGGCCCTGGTGGTCGACGACATGGTGTCGTTCGACCCGTTCATCGCGCGCGGTGTGCGCGTCTACGGGGTCGCGGAGCCACCGGTGGAGCGGGTGGGGATGGTCGGCCCCGGTCTGTACGCCCGCGTCACGCCGACCGTCTCGTGGAGCTGGAACTTGGCCGGCGAGCCGGTCGGCGACACCTGGTACGCCGCGCGCCGGGCCGAGCACGGCTGACGGCGGTCAACCGCCGAGGAACGCGCTGAACTCCTCCATGTCGATCAGGCCGTCGCCGTCCTTGTCGAGCTTGCGCACGCCCTCCTCGGCCGCCTGAAGGGAGACGGGCTTGCCGAGCACGTCCATCAGCCGGACCAGCTCGACGGCGGAGATGCGGCCGTCGTTGTCGGCGTCGATCAGGTCGAAGGTGGTGGCGTAGTCGCTCATGGGTCGCCCTTCCATGCGAAGATCCGATGTCGCGTCAGACCTTAGTCGTGACTTGTCGTAGCGCGTCGATGAATGCCGTGACTTGTGGCCTTCCATCACTTTCACGCCAGGCAATGGCCAGTTCCCCAGGAGGCAGCCCGGTAACGGGACGGTAGGTCATCCCTGGCCGGCTGTAGAGGGTCGCGTTGCCCTCGGCCACGAGGACGACGCCGAGCCCGCTGGTCACCGCCTCGAACACCTCCTCGGGCGTGCTGGCCGTGACCCCGATGACCGGCTCGTCGTCGCGGGCGTCGAGCGCGAGCCAGAAGTCGCGCAGCGGCCCGGCCACCCGGGGCAGCGCGATGAACGGCTCCGCGCGCAGCGCCGCGAACGGCACCTCGTCCAGCTCTGCCAGCGGATGCGCGGCGGGCATGGCCACCGCCCGCCGCTCGGTGGCCAGCACGTGCGTGCGCAGCCCCGGCGGCACCGGCAGCCAGACGAACGCCACGTCGGAGGAGCCGTCGGCCAGCCCGCCACTGGGGTCGTCCCAGCCGACGAGCCGCAGCGACACCTCCCAGCCCGGCATGGCCGCACGGAAGCGCCGCAGCGCCTCCTGCTGCAACCCGCGCCCCACGGCGGTCTGCATCCCGATCACGAGCGTCCCGGTGGGCGCCGCCGCCCGCGCGGTCTCCACCCCGGCGCCCCACCGTTCCAGCAGGTCGCGGGCCACCGGCAG
Organism: Nonomuraea terrae; assembly: GCF_004348995.1. GTDB lineage: Bacteria > Actinomycetota > Actinomycetes > Streptosporangiales > Streptosporangiaceae > Nonomuraea > Nonomuraea terrae. Next base: position 4,809 of record NZ_SMKQ01000140.1, on the reverse strand, counting down.
CAACGCCGCCCCCTGCCGGGTGAGCAGCACCCCGCCGTGCACCCGCTCGAACAACCGGAACCCGAGCTGCCGTTCGAGCACCCTGAGCTGCTTGGACAGCGCCGGCTGGGACACGAACAGCCGCTCGGCGGCCCGCGTCACGTTGAGCTCCTCGGCCACCGCCACGAAATAGCGCACGTCGCGCAGATGCACGTCCATAACCTCTGGTTATCGCAACAGGTCTTGGACGCGCCACCCCGCCGCGCGCCACGATCGCCGTCATGAGAACTCGCGAACTCGGCGCGCTGAACGTGCCCGCCATCGGTTTCGGCGCCATGGTCCTGTCCCCCGGCATGTACGGCGAGGTCGACGAAGCCCAGGCCGAACGGGCGCTGCGCAGCGCACTCGACGCGGGCGCGGTCCACGTGGACACCAGCGACGCCTACGGCCCCGACGGTCACAACGAGCGCCTGGTCGGCCGGGTGATCAAGGCCCGCAGGGACGAGGTCGTGCTGGCGACGAAATTCGGCCTCGCGATCCCGGAGGGCGAGGCCGCCCGGGCGTTCCCGGTCGGCTACGCCTACGGCGAGCTGCGGGTGAACGCCGAGCCCCGGCTGGTCCGCGGCTACGCCGAGCGCAGCCTGCGCAACCTGGGCACCGACGTGATCGACCTGTACTACGCGCACTACCCCGACCCCGGCGTGCCGATCGAGGAGACCGCCGGCGCGATGGCCGAGCTGGTGCGCGACGGCCTGGTACAGCACCTCGGCCTGTCCAACGTGACGGCCGCCCAGCTCAGGGCCGCCCACGCGGTGCACCCGGTGGCGGCGGTGCAGAACGAGTGGTCGATGTGGCGTCCGGTGGACGCCGACCTGCTGGCCACGGCGCGGGAGCTGGGCGTGGGGATCGTGGCGTGGAGCCCGCTGGGCAGCGGCTTCCTCACGGGGGCGGTCCAGGAGCTGGGCGAGGGCGACTTCCGGCACAACGCGCCCCGCTTCCAGGCCGAGAACCTGGCCGGCAACAACGACCGCTACGCCCCGATCAGGGCGCTCGCCGCGCGGCTGGGCATCACCCCGGCGCAGCTCGCCCTGGCCTGGCTGCTGCACCAGGACGAGCACGTGGCCGCGATCCCGGGCAGCCGCACCCCGGCGCACATCGAGGAGAACACGGCCGCCGCCGACCTCACCCTCCACTCCGACACGCTGGCGCGGGTGAACGAGACGCTGGCCGCGTTCGAGGTGTCGGGCGGGACGCTGCTCTAGAGTCCCTCGTCCGCGTGCCGGCCGCGGACGAGGGCGGCCACCCAGATCGTGGCGAGCCCGGCGTACACGGCGAGCAGGGCCACGGCGAACGTGGAGAAGGCCACCGCGGCGGCCAGGGCCAGGCAGAGCAGCGCCGCCCAGCCGTACAGGACGGCCCGCCGGACGGGGGTGCCGGTGTGGGCGGCCTCCTGGACCGGGGTGACCAGCGCCATGACGCCGACACCCGCGACGGCGGTCGCGTCGTGGCCGAGCGCGATGCCCAGCGCGAGCAGCGCCGCGCCGAGCGGCACCAGGCAGCAGCACAGCAGCGACACGCGTGCCTCGACCTGCTCGAACAGCAGCCGAGTGGCCTTGCCCCGGGCGAGCCGCAGGACGGTCCACGACTCGGCCACCCACGCCGCCCAGTGCAGCAGCGCGATGAGCACGAACACCGCGATCATCGGCGGGATCGCCGGCAGCAGGAGCACCATCCACCACCCGCCGCGGAACCTGCGCCGCAGCGGCTCCAGCCGCCGGTGCACGGGGTTGCGCTGCTTGAGCGCCCGCACCAGCAGATCCCTGCCCCGCCCGAAGCCGGGGTCGAGGCGGAGCACCTCGCGGAACGCCTCCGCAGCGTCGCGCGGGTCGCCGAACCTCAGCGCCGCGTGGCCCCGCACGAAGTGCGCGGTGGCGCTCTCAGGATCGAGCCGTACGGCGTGCGCCGCCGCGCCCCCGGCCTGCTCCGCGTCCCCGAGGTTGGTGTACGCCAGCGACAGCAGGCTCGCCAGGTCGGCGTCCTCCGGGTCGAGCTCCAGCCCCCGGCGGGCGGCGCCGGCCATCAGCGGCCACTCGCCCCTGGCCATGTGAATCCGGGCCAGCACCTCCCAGATCGTGGCGTACTGGGGGTGGAGGTTCAGGGCGGCGTGGCAGGCCGCCAGCGCCTCGTCCGGCCGGTGGGCCCGGTGGTACACCTGGGCGGCGGCGAAGTGGGGCAACCACTGGTCGGGCGCGAGGCGTACGGCCTCCTGCGCCTCCTCGACCGCCTCGGCGGTCTTGCCCTGCTGGACGAGGGCGAGCCCCAGGAGGGCGTGCGCGGCGACGTGCTGCGGCTCCTGGGTGAGCGCGCCGCGGAACTCGCGCTCGGCCTCGGCCCAGCGGCGCATCCCCAGGAGCGTGCGCCCCCGCTGGATCGGATCGGCGACCTTCACCTGTGTCTCCGAAGGATGCTCCGGCCTTCAGGCCGGTGAGGAATTCGGACTGCTGCGAAGCAGGGCAGGGACAGACGAATCGCCGTCAGGGCGATGCGTCGTCTGTCTCGGCGGACTCGCGCTCGGACTCCAAGCGGTAGACGATTTCGGAGTTGAAGGATCGCCGGGCGGACTTGGCCTGGGCGGCCGGCCACGCATGAAGGTCGGCGAAGGGTTGGACAGTGATGCGCACTTCGCCTGCCATGCCACCGGCTCGGCAGTAACATCAAGTAATGGCAGCACCACGGGAGGTTAAGGCTTGGCATGCCCGGTACACCTACCGGCTTCGCGTGTCGTCCACCGCACTGACCACTCTGCTGGCCGAGTGGGACTGCTGCCGCTGGGTGTGGAACCAGTGCGTCGCCACCTCCCGCGCCGCCCACAAGGCCAGGCAGGAATGCGGGCCGGCTCACCTCGACAAGATGCTGACCGGCTGGCGCGCCGAACACCAGTGGCTGCGAGCAGGCGGCAGCGTCCCGCAGCAGCAGATCATCCGTGACTTCGCCAGGTCCCGCGCCAAAGCGATCGACGACATCAAGGCCCGCCTGCCCATGAAGCGGAGGGCGGGGATGCCCCGCTTCAAGAAGAAGGACCAGGCCGATCTCACGCTGAACTACACCCGGCGCGGATTCCGGATGAAAGACGGCCGCCTGCACCTGGCCGGAGGCATCGCCGTGACCGTGGTGTGGTCGCGTGAGCTGCCCGCGGACCCGTCCAGTGTCCGCGTGTACCGCGACAGCCTCGGCCACTGGTACTGCTCGTTCGTCGTCCCCGCCCAGACCGAACCGCTGCCGCAGACCGGCAAGGTGATCGGTGTGGACTGGGGCGTGAAGGAGACCGCCACCACCACCAGCGATGCCCATGACCTGCCCCACCCCGAGCACGGCAAGAAGGCCGCGCAGCGGCTGGCCCGCTACCAGCGGATGATGGCCCGCCGCAAACCGCGGCCCGGACAGGCCGCGTCCAAGGGCTACCGTACGGCCAGGCGGCAGGCCGCCAAGGAGCACAAGAAGGTCGTCCGGCAGCGGCAGGACACCGCCCGCAAGTGGGCGAAGAAGGTCGTGCGTGACCACGATGTGATCGCGGTGGAGGACTTCCGGCCGAAGTTCCTGGCCAAGTCCACCATGGCCCGCAAGGCCGCCGACGCCGCCATCGCAGCCACCAAGGCGGCCCTGATCGAGATGGGCCGCAAGCACGGGCGGGACGTCCGCTTGGTGCATCCGACGCACACCACCATGGACTGCGCAACGTGCGGAGCGAGAACCAAGCACGCACTTCCTCTTTGCGAACGTACCTACACCTGCACCGCGTGCGGAGCGGTGTCCGGCAGGGACAAGAACTCCGCTCGCGTGATGCTGGTCCGGGCTGGTCTGAACCCGGCTGGTGCTGATCGTGTAAGACCTCCCGCCCCGCTGGGGCAGGAGGCAGCGTGAGCCAGGAATCCCCTTCCCTGCAGGGAGGGGAGCAGTCAACACTTGCCCTTGACCCAGGGCATCAGCTCGTCCCATGCCCCGGAGTCGTTGGCGTGCATGACGTAGTTGCGCGCGGTGGCCATCCACTCCCGCACCGCCGTCGGACGCACCGCGCGGGCGGCGTTCAGCAGGTCGTGCGTGGTCAGCGGGATCGGCCGGCCCGCCTTGATGGACTCATGCAGCTTGGCCTCCACCGCCCGGTCCAGCACGCCCTTGAGGTCGGCGCCGACGAAGTGTTCCGTGGCCCGCGCCACGGCGTCGAAGTCCATCTCGGCCAGGGGCTTGTCGCGGCACAGGATGCGCAGGATGGCCGCGCGCGCCGCGAGGTCGGGCGGTGGCACGAACACCGGCTGGTCCAGGCGTCCGGGACGGCGGAAGGCGGCGTCGACGTACCAGGGGGCGTTGGTGGCGGCCAGCACGAGGACGCCCTCGTTGGCGTCCTGGTCGACGCCGTCGAGCTCGGCCAGGAACTGGTTGACGATCTGCCGGGTGTGCGCCTGGCGCATGTCGGAGCGGCGCGCGGCCAGCGCGTCCACCTCGTCGAAGAAGAGCACGCACGGGCGGTTACGGCGCGCCATGTCGAACGTGGCGCGCAGGTTGCGCTCGCTGGAGCCGATGTACATGTCGAGGATGTCCGACAGGCCCACGCTGACGAACGCCGCGCCGAGCTCGCCGGCCGCCGCCCTGGCCAGATGGGTCTTGCCCGCTCCGGGAGGGCCGTAGAGCAGGACGCCGCCGCCGGCGCGCTTGCCGAACGCGGAGAACAGCTCGGGCTGCTGCAGGGGCAGCAGCAGCTTCATCCGCAGCGCCTCCTTCACCGTGTCCATCCCGGCCACGTCGGCGAACGTGATCTTCGCACGCTCGACCCCC
>NZ_SMKQ01000013.1 GCF_004348995.1 Nonomuraea terrae | reverse complement strand
AGGGTGCCAAGGGCTGGTCCTCGGCGCGTGAGGCTCGCCTGGCCGTCTTCAAGTGGATCACCCGCTACAACACCCGCAGGAGACATTCCGCCATCGGCTACCTCAGCCCGATCGACTACGAGCAGCAGACCGTCGATAGGGTGCTGCTCGCCGCATGACAACCGGTGTCCACACCTCGGGGTGAGCCCCCAGGTGACCCCGAGATCGACATGTACCTGGGCCGGCGTAAATAGCCAGGGTCGGCAGCGCTGGAGCCAGGCTGCTTGGCCGGCTGGTCTTCAGCCGTGACAGCACGTTCTGGCCAGGGCATGCGCCGATCAGTGGGTCCGGCGACGACGCGCCAGTCGGGTTCTAGCCGAACGTGATGCGTTTGCGGGTGCGCCATCCGGAGGCGACCTGCCGGTCGGTGCCCGCCTCCAGCCGGTCTTGAGCCGACGTGAGCCGGTCCAGCGCGGCGACGGCCTCCGGGACCGGGCGAGGGGTCATCGACTCGCCGTAGCGGTGGGCCCGGCAAACCCCATGAGTACTTTCCAGGCGGCATCCTGCCGCGCCTCCCGCGATACGGGTCTGACCCATCGTTTCTGCTGGTCAGGCAAATGTGGTGGATGTTCGGCGGATGCTACGACAACCCCGTGAAATCTCGCCACGCAGCGGATGGCGAGGATGTCCCGGCCCAGAATCTTCGGCCAACGCAGGACGGCGTCTCTTCTCCGTAGTTCAGAAAAGATTACTGCGTGGCCGCCGGCTGGGTCTCCCCGACCACGTACGTCGAGCGCAAGGTCGGCCGCCGCAAGACGGTCGATGTGCCGCTGTACGCCGTCGGCGACATCGAGGACATGCTCCTCATCGAGGACGTGGGCTGGGAAGCGGTCCGTGCCGTCAAGCCCGGCGAGGCCAGCCCCTTGCGCGAGCACACCCGCCTGCCGATCAGCCGGGCCCAGGCCGTGCGCGCCTTCTGCGCCCAGCTCAGCGCGGACTGGTCGGTCGAGGTGTGGCCGCACTGGTGGAACGCCGGCAGGCAGGTCCTGGCGACGACGATGTCCTGGCCCACCTGGGCGACTTCGATAGGCTCCCGTTCTAGCCGGTGCTCCGCACGTCAGCTGATTCGCCAGCAGGGCACGGCCTCAATCACCGTCAGCCGTACAGCTGACGGTGCATCCGGTCGTATTCAGCGTGTGGCCCCAGCCCGGCGTGGGCGCGCCGCTTGTCCAGGCGATCTGGATCCTCAACTGGCTGGAGTTCCAGCCGCCCTTCGCGCATCCCGTACTGGGTGCCGTACACCTGCGGCCGCCCGTCGGCGACACTCACCCGATCGACGAGGTAGGCGTGGTCTGCCCAGGTCGCTTGTCCTGCCGCCGCGGCCTCCTCCAGCAGCGGCAGGCAACTGCGCTGGAAGGCGACGTCGCGGTCGGCGTGCTGGGCAAGCAGCCACGCGGCGTGCGCCGCCTCTTCGCCGACCAGGTCCCGGCCCGGCCAGCCATGCTGCGCGACCACGCGCTTGAGGAACGCGGTGTTGCTCGCATCCACGGCGACAAATTCGGCATACTGCTCATCCGTCTGGGGCGTGTTCGGGGGTACGCACGTGCGGACGGCTTGATCTCGCTGCATCCGCTGAAGCAACTCCTCGCGAAGCGCCGAATGTTCCGCCGGTCGTCCGGCCATGCTCCGGCCTCCCTCTCTCGACTGCCGCGAGTGGGTGTACCCGGACCTTCCCGTAATCGACCACCGGTAGCAGGCGGCAACGCAACTGCGTTACAGGTCGAGATCGGGCGCTGCTCGTGCTAGATCGTCCGCGCGGACCTGCTGCAGCATCATCAGGGGGACACTGGCGCGCCGGTCTTGTCCCGGCAACGCGATTCCGCGGTTTCTCGCCGACGTTGAGATAGATGCTCGAGCGTTCCCTCTCCCCGGTTGAGGAGCCACAGTCGGGGCGGACCCGTCCGTGCGCGAGGGACTTCGACTCCGCCACGCCACCAAACTGTCGGTGTCCGTGTAAATACTCTGCGTCATGGCAGAAGAAGCCCTGGACATGGGCGAGATCACGATCTCCGACTGGTACGGCCACGCCGACAAGATGGGCCGAAGTCCGCTTCCTCACCATCGCACGACGCCTGCCTTCCCTCGTCCGCCGGGCCATGGACGTAGCCTGGCGGGGCCAACCCCCCGCGACCCCGCTGCGCGGTCATCCTCAACCTGCTCGGCGGCGTCTTCACCGCCTTCGGGCTGCTCGCCACCACGGGCGTGCTCACCGCGCTGTTCACCGCCGAACTTACCCTCGACCGAGTCCAGGCCGCGCTCCCCAGCCTCGCCCTGGTCGCCGCGGCCGCCGCCCTGCGCGCCGCGGTGCAAGCGGGTGCAGGCTGGGCTCAATCGCGCCTCAATCCCCAGATCTCCCGCCTGACCGAAGAGCAGCTCTACTGCGAGACCAGTGAGGTTCCGCTCGCCGCCCGTCGACGTGACAGAGGTCGTACTCGCCTACGTGGAGAGCGGGTTCTTCGTGACGGACGACGGCGATCCGTGATCAATGTGGTGTTTCGCGGTGAGCTGCCGACGCATGCTCAGCCCATGGTCGGCACAGGAAGTGGCCGGGCTCGTCTGGCTCACCGTCGCCGAGGCCGAGGCGAACGCGGACTGTCCGTCGTGGGTTTTGCGCAGTTTGCGGCGCGCGGCGTCATAGCACGATCGTGGTACCGGTCGCGATCTCACTCCGGGACCGACCCTCGTCCCCGCCCGGCTGTTCGGCTCAGCCGACGCCGCGGTCTTCGCGCCGCATGTCCCCGGCGCCGGGAGTCCCCGCACCGAGGCCGTAACTCAGGAGCACGGCGCCCTTGGAGGCGACGGGCGGCTCCAGGACCACCAGGTTGGCGGGCAGCGCACCGCCGTCGAACACCTTCTTGCCGACGCCGAGCACGATGGGGAAGACCCACAGGTCAAGCCGGTCGAGACGAACCCGAGGACCCACACCCACATGGAACTGAAGGCCCTCCGGTTCGCCTGAATTCCGGGATTTCTCAGGGGTTGGAACATCCGAACGAAAAGCAGCCATGGTTATTGACGTGACGATCAGGCGGGTCCGGTGTTTCCGGTGATCAGAACGAACAGCGGCAGGCCCATGTTGTTGACGACGTGGACGGCCACCGCGGGCCAGATCGACCCGCTGCGGCGCATCACCTCGGCGGCGATGATGCCCACCACGAGCGCCGTGGTCATGGCGAGGTTGATGCCGTGGAAGAGGGCGAAGATCACCGAGCTGGACAGGACTCCGACGACGGGCCCGTAGCGCAGCAGGGCGTTGGTGACGACACCGCGGAAGAGGAACTCTTCGCCGATGGGGGTAAGGACGGACAGGAAGGCGAAGGTCAGGATCAGGGGCAGCACGCCGCCGCCGGCCGCGTCGTAGTACAAGCCCTGGGGATCGGCGTCGAACGAGAGCAGGGTGATGACGGCATAGTTCACCACGCCCTTGAGCACGAACGCGACCACGCCCGCGGCCACGCCGATGCCCATCCAGCGCCAGGTGGTGCGGCGCACGCCGAAGACGCCCCAGGAGCGGATGCGGATCAGCGCGGCCGCGGCGAAGCCGACGAGGCAGACGATGCCCGACCAGGCGGCCAGGGTCAGCCCGTACACCACCCCGTCCAACCCCAGCCCCAGCGGGCCGAAGAACGGAGCCACGGCCGTGGCGGCCGCCATCGCGAGTAAGCCGACCACGATCTCGGGCCAGCCCGGGCGCGCCGGAAAAGTGGCGCCGGCCGGGGCCGGCTGCTGTGGGTGGTCGACATGATCAGCCGACATGGTGGTGAACTCCTTGTTCTCATGGTTTCGATGGGTGTCGCCGGGTCCGGCGTGTGCCCGGCCGATAACGGGCGCCAGGCGGCTTCTGGACTCGCCGTTGGTGCGTGGCCGATGCCGTCAAGGCCGGGCGGGGTTTGTACAGGTCGCCCATCACCGCGGTGAGAGCCCGCGTGGCGTTGTCTCGCTTCTGGCCGAGCTTGTCTGAATACAAAGGAGGGACCGTGCCGTCACAGCACACCAGAATCGAAGGGCACATGATGCACAACACTCACCCTGTTGGTTGCGTCATCCGCGCCCAGGGACACCCCACGCCGGGTGTCGTCATCGGCGCGGCTCCCAGCGGAAGATCCGGGAGGCCAGCGCGACGGCGACGGCGACCCAGCCCAGCGTGGGCGCCAGGAGGATCAGGGATTCCGTGACGGGAACGCCGCCGTTCCAGGCGTTGAGGACCAGTTCAGTGGCCGAGCCGCCCGGAAGCAGCCGCTTGATCAGGGTGAGTTCCTCGGTGCCGGTGATCCCCACCCAGCTGGTCACGGCGATGGTGCCGAGGCTGATGGGCAGCGTGGTCACCTGGGCGTGCTCGGGGGAGTTCGTCAGTCCCGCCGTGGCCAGTCCCAGGCCGAGCATCATGATCACCATGGCGAGGACGGCCGCCGCCAGGAGGAGGATGTTGTCCGGCCGGCCGGTGACCACGGCCAGCACGGTCATGATCACGGCCACCTGGACCAGCGAGATGACGGTGATCGGGAGAAGCAGCCCGGCCAGGATGCCGGCGTCGCCGGCCGCGGTGGAGCGCAGCCGCTTGAGGAAGAGGTTCTGCCGGCGTGAGGCCAGGGTGGTGACCGTGGTGGTGTAGAGCCCGAACGCCCCGACGGTGAACATGACCACCGCCGCGATGTATCCGAGGCTGCCCAGGGCCGCGAAGCCTTCGTGCTGGTAGATGAAGAGCGCGCTGACCGCCGCGGGCATGATGAGGCTGGTGACCAGAACCAGCCGGTTCCGGAAGATCTGGGCCAGCTCACTGAGAGCGATCGAAAACATGGCGAAGGTCCTTCTTCTTGGGAGGGTTCCGGGAGTGTCCTGGGGAGAGTTCCGGGAGCAGGTCTAGTCGCTGCCCAGGGCGCGGAAGACGTCGTCGAGCCGGGTCGGTCCAGCTTGAAGTTCCCGCAGTTCCACCGTGTGGTCCTGCGCCCAGCGGAGCAGGGTGTGCAGGTCCTTTTGCAGGTCGAAGGTCTCGATGAGGACCTTCCCGTCACCCTCGCGCGTGGCCTGCAGCGGTAGCGCGGGGACGGGGTCCGCGAAAAGGAAGCGGATGGCGGCCGGCAGCATCCGCGTCAGCTCGGAGACGGTCCCCTCCCGGTAGAAGGCGCCCTTGTGCATGAGGCCGATGCGGTCGGCGCGCTGCTGCGCCTCTTCCAGGTAGTGGGTGGTGAGAACGACGGTGGAGCCGTCTTCGCGCAGCTTGTCCACGACGTCCCACAGATCATCTCGGGACTGGATGTCCAAACCGGTGGTGGGCTCGTCCAGGAAGATCAGCTCGGGCGTTCCGTACACGGCGGTGGCGAAGTCCAGGCGCCGTTTCTCGCCGCCGGAGAGCTGGGACACCTTGGTGGCGGCCTTGCGGGTGAGGTCGACGATGCCGAGCACGCGTTCGACCCGGTCGGTGCGCTGGGTGAGTTTTCCGATCAGCCGGACCGACTCCTTCACCGTCAGGTCCGGCGAGAATCCGCTCTCCTGCAGCATGATGCCCATCCTGGGCCGCACGGCGCGCCGGTCTCGCGGGCTCTTCCCGAAGACCCGCACGGTGCCCGAGGTGGCGGTGCGGTGGCCTTCGACGGTCTCCAGGGTCGAGGTCTTACCCGCCCCGTTCGTGCCGAGCAGCGCGTAGAGCTCCCCGCGCTCCACCTGGAAGGACAGGTCTTTCACGGCGTGGAAGTCGCCGTAGGTGAGGTTCAGACGTTCAACGTCGATAACCGGTGTCGAGGACATGCCGTCGATCTCAGCAGCCGCCGCGCTCACCGGGCAGTGCGACCACGTCATGACCTCGCCATGACATTTCTTGCCGGAAAGCATGACGTAGCGTCACTGGCGCCACCACGAAACCGGAAGAATACTGGAAAAACTCTGCTGTTCGATCCTGGAGAGCCACCCATGGACACCGAAGCCCCGCGCATTCCGCTGACGATCAACATGATCGTCTGCCTCGCGGCCTGCGCGGCGTTCCTCCACCACCCCGGTGCCGGTCTCCCGCCCGGCGGCGTGGAGCCGTCGCCGGAGCACAACCGGTGAGCGATGTGGACGGCGACGGCCCTCATCGTGGCGAGCGCTCCAGTGCTCCCGCCGCCCGGCCTGACGACCCCCGGGCCGGAGGAGGACCGGTGCGGCCGGTTCGGGCAGGATCACACCCGAGGTCCGGGCACACCGAGACGACGCGGGGACGGCTGAGCAGGCTCAACCTCATCATGTTCCTCCCACTGCTCGCCGCCGTGGGGGCACTGCTGGTGGCGACGGACGCCCGGACCTGGTGGCAGGCCGTTGTCCTGGCTCTGGGCGTGGTCGCGGCCCTGGTGGCCTTCGTATGGTGGGCGGCGCGCGACATCTCCCGCGTGGCACTCCCCTGCCTGATCGTCGCCGCGGCCGTATGGGCCCTAGGCGTGCTGGTGACGGGCAATGACACGGCGTTCTACGGCATCTCGATCGTGGGCCCCCTGACCATCCCCCAGCTACCGCGCCACCGAGGATGGGCGGCCCTGGGGGTGACCGCCTACGTCGCCCTGACAGGCGCGGCGCGGCTGTTGGTGACACAAGAACATCTCTCCGGCGTGCTGATCGCGTACGTCGTCGTCCCCGCGGGCGTCACCGCGGTGCTGACCGGTCTCATGTTCCCCAACCAGAGGTTCTACGGGCTCGTGGCGGAGCTGGAGGAGGCACGAGAACGCGAAGCCGAGCTGGCCGTTATCCGAGAGCGCATGCGTTTCGCCAGCGATCTGCACGATATCCAGGGCCACACGCTGCACGTGGTGAAGCTGAAGATCACGCTGGCCCAGAAGCTGCTGCACAGCGACGCCGAACGGGTGGAGCAGGAACTACGCGAGGTGCACACCCTGGTCAGCGACACCATCACCCAGACCAAGGAGCTCGCCTACGCGCAACGACGGCTCAACCTGTCCGCGGAGCTGGAGAACGCGAAGAACCTCTTCGAGGCCGCGGGCGAGCTGCTCGGCCAGGTCCTGCGCGAGACGACGACCAACATCCTGCGACACGCCCAGGCCAGACAGGTGCGCATCACCCTGTCGGAGTCGGGCATCGCCATCGTCAACGACGGCGCACAGGAGGCTCCGCTGCCCGAGCTGCGGGGGCTCGCCACGCTCAGGGAACGAGTGGCGGGCAATGGGGGCGAGCTGACGGTGGAGCAGAAGGACGGGCGTTTCCTGACGGCCGCGGCATTCCCGGACGGTCGCTCGGACACTGCCCGCTGAAGCGGGGAAGGACAACTGATGACCACCGTGGTACTCGCCGACGACGAGGCACTCCTGCGCAAAGCACTGGCGGCACTGCTCCCCCTAGAAGGCGAGATCACCATGCTCGCCGAAGCGGGAGACGGCGAGGCCGCTGTCCAGGCCACGCTGCGACACCAGCCCGACGTGCTCGTCATCGACCTGGAGATGCCCGGTATGGACGGCCTCGATGCCGTGGCGGAGATCCGTAGGGCCCGGCCGGAGCAGGTGATCCTCATGCTGACCCGCCATGCCAGGCCCGGGGTGCTGCGCAGGGCACTGAAACTCGGAGTCCAAGGCTTCGTCAGCAAGTCCGCGGAACCGGCGCACATCGTCTCGGTCATCACGACCCTGCACGAGGGCAGGCGATGGATCGACCCCGATGTCTCCGCCCTCGCCGTCGTCGACGACTGCCCGCTCACCGACCGCGAGCTCGACGTGCTGCGAGCGACCGGCGAAGGCTACTCGGCCGCCGACATCGCCACCCGGCTCCACCTGGCGGAAGGCACGGTGCGCAACTACCTCTCGAACGCGATGCAGAAGACCCAGACCCGGACCCGGCACGAAGCGGCGCGGTACGCGCGGGAACACGACTGGCTGTGAGCGCCGGCGACGGGGGTGTCCCATCATGTATCAACGGCTCTGGCCCACTTTCGGTGGTGACAGAACGGTTGGCCGACGAGAGGGGCGAGGACTATGTCGACGACACCGACATCGAGCCACCGCTCGTCAGGCTGATGGACACACTCGCGTTCGACGCGGTGCCGCCGGCCCGCCAACTGATCGACCTGCTGAAGAAGCGCGCCTGGACCGGCTGGACCAAGCTCAAGCGCGTGGACCCGGCCAACCACCCGCCCCCCATCGCGAGGTTATGGGAGGAAGGTTGACCGTGGCGGCAGCCGCAAGGATGCCACCACACGGGACACTGAGCGATCTCTGCTCCAGCCTCGGAGAAGGCCTGTTCTGCGGATCATGTGACCGTCGCGGCTGGCTTCGGGGCGTTGGCATGAGCATGGGGCGGGGAGATTCAACGCATGCGAAGTGGGCCCGGCTGAAGCCGCGTCCGCCGAAATCCGGGCAGCGCGGCGGCAGTTGGGCCGGCCACCGCAGAGTCATGAACGGAATCCTGTACCGACTGCGCACTGGGATGCCATGGCGGGATCTACGTGCACGTTTCGGCCCATGGAAGACGGTGGACCAACGGCAAGACGCTGGTCGGCGGACGGCACCTGGGACGGGATCTTCGTGGCCGTCCTGGCCGACGCCGACGCGGAAGGCCGGATCGACTGGTCGATGGTGAGCGTCGATTCGACCTCCTGCCGGGCCCATCAGCACGCCGCCGGGGCTCGTAGGAGACCGCCAAGAGCGCCGGGAAAGACGCACGCCCCGGCAGCACCGCCCTGACGAAGGGCTCGGACGCTTCCGGGGCGGCCTGACCTGCAAGATCCACCGACGAAGGGGCAGCAAGGGCGGCCGACCCGCAGGCTTCGACAAGACGATCTACAGGCGAAGGAACGAAGTCGAGCGGACGATCAATGCGTTGAAGAACTCCCGAGCCGTGGCCACGAGGTTCGACGAGTGCGGCTACATCTTCCATGGCACCGTCACCGTTGCCTCGACCCGGCCCGTGGCTCCGCCCGTGATCTCCGCCGGTTCTAGTCGCCGGTCGTGCCGTCGAGCATCTCGCGCAGGATGTCCAGGTGGCCGTTGTGGCGGGCTGTCTCCTCGGTGAGGTGGAGGAGGATCCAGCGCAGGTCGACGTGGAGGCCGTTGCGGACGGCTCGCTGGGCCTGCTTGTCCAGGCCGTTCCCGGCGACCAGTTCGCGGTAGCGGGTGCTCTGTTCGGCGTATTCGTCGAGCAATTGAGTGAGCGGGAAGTCAACGGCGATACGCATCTCGCGGTCGGGGTCTTCCTCGGTCCAGGGGCCCCGGTCTTCCTCACCGAGGAAGACCACTTGGAACCAGTAGTACTCGACCCAGCGGAGGTGGTTGATCACTCCGCTCATGGTCATCAGCGGCGAGCCCGACAGGAGCGCTTTGCGGGCGTCCTCCGCAGCGACGCCATCGCATTTGGCGCGGGCGGTGTCACGTGCGTAGTCGAGAAACGTGGTGAGCTGGGTGCGCTCGTCCCACGCCGGCGGTGTGTCATGGATTCTGGTCATCGCGCGAAGTGTCCCCGATCACCGCGACCGATGTCGAGGTATTTATCGACGGACCCAACCTGCTTCTCCCAGCACCTCGTCCGGCGGGTCGATACAGCGAGCTCTTTCCAACCTGGCGGCCATGGTCACCATGGCTTCACGGAGAGCGGTGGCAGATGAGAGGAGGCTCCCGACGAGACAGCAGTCGACCAAGATCCGATGCCCCAACCGGGAGCCTCGTTGCTGTCCTACCGTGCCTCGATTTCACTGTGCAACCACACCCTGATCCGCCTGGCCGAACTCATCCGCACCCGGCGCGCCGAACGCCGCTCACGGTGGCGGAAGTCAGCCCCGGCCCAGCAAGCCCTGCTGGTCCTGGCGCAGTGCGCAACGGCGAAACCTACGCCCGCCTGGCCGCCCTGGCCGACAACGTGCACGCCGCCGCCGACCGCGCCTCCCGGCTGGCCTACACCATCCTCGACGGCACCCTCATCCCCATCGACCGCCTCGCCGACGAGCGACCGTACTACGGCGGCAAACACACGCAGCATGGAATGAACGTGCAACTGCTCGCCGACCCCATCGGCCGGCTGGTCTGGGCCTCACCCGTGCTGCCGGGCGCCACCCACGACGTGACCGCCGCTCGGATGGCTGGCCTAATCGACGCCTTGACCAGCGCCGGCGTGAAGACCTTCGCGGACAAGGGATATCAAGGCGCGGGCGGCACGATCCGCACACCCTTCAAGCGGCACCGCCATCGTCCCTTGTTGTCGCACGGACAGCGGGACAACAACCGCGCCCACGCCCGTATCCGAGCCATCGGCGAGCGGGCCGTCGCGACCTTGAAGTCCTGGAAGGTGCTGACCAAGCTGCGCTGTTGCCCGCATCGCGCGACCGCACTCGTCCAAGCGATCCTTGTGCTGCAGCTCGTGGAAGAAGGCCGCTACTCAGGATGAAATGGCTCTTATTGTGTCGGTAGGTGCTGCGAGCATAACGGGATGATCGCGACTCCTGACGACTATGCCTGGTTCTCCCGCGAGCGCTTCCCCGACCTGGCGGATGCCTATTGCTTCACCTACGTCCGCGGCCTGACACCTGAGGAACTGGTGACCCGGCTCGGCGTGCGGGTTGAAGACTGCTCTCGCATGACGCTTGATGAGCTGATCCGGGGGCAAACCTTCGGTGCCGTCGCCGTTGGAGAATGGGTACTCCTCGTCGAGGCCTACGGCGGGCTCGGTGTCACCGAAGAGATCATCATGCCGCTGTCGGCGGGCACGCGTCTCGTCTCCCACTTCTACCTCGACGTCGACGGCATGGACTACTTCCACTGGATCGACGACGGAAAGATCCGGTTCGAGTTCGTGCACCAGGAAGGTTATTCCCACTGGATCAAAGACGGGAAGATCCGGCGCGAGTTCCCGCACCATGAAAGCTATTCAGAGGAGATGCCGGACGAACTCGCAGAGGTCATGGAGCGGATCGACTCCCCTGTCTACCCGATCGCCGACCCCCACGAAGGGCCGGCGTTCCTCTTGGCCGAGTGCCTAACCGGGATCACGATGACGCCGCAACTGCTGGAGAAGTCCACCTACCTGGGCGGAGGCGTTCCCAGGTCGAGGTGAGCAGAACCCATCGTCCACGGCCCCGAGGGTTGGCCGCGGACGGTGGATCACTTCGCTGCACGCTCCTGCGGGCCCCATGAGGGCACCGTTCTCCGCGGGCCTGCCGTACCAGGCCATCAGGATGAAAAGCCTCAGCGATTCAGCGCCGGTGGGCCGCCCGGCATGATCCGCCGGACAGGCCCTTAGTGAAGCTCTCCGTTCCGACCACAACACCAGGCATCCCGAAGGAGGATGTACTCCACAGAGCGGTTCGCCCATGTCGTCGACGCCCTGGTCGAGCATCTGGACGTCTCCGAAGGGTCGCCGGACTCTTGCTGTACAGCGGCGCCCCCGTCTACGATCCCGACCTGTACATCGAGGCGGCCGCGCAGATGCAGCTGTTCGCGGAACGCCGCCTCCTACCCGGCCGACTGGGACATCCGGGAATCGTCGGGCGAGGTGACCGTCCCGACGCAGATCCTCGCCGGCCGGTACGAGCGGCTGCGCGGACACGGCGTCTGCGCCGCGTTCGGCAGGAGCCATATGTTCGCCGGTCAGCGGTGCAACCACCGCAGCAGATCCGCTGGGGCCAGCTGGCGCGTCCGCCTCTCGTAGCGGGCAAGCTCATCCTCGGTGAGCAACTCGCGACCCGAGCCCGACTCTCCCCGCCGGAAGAACAACGTCTTGTCCTTGAGCAAGCCACCGGTGGTCGGCGCGAGCCGGTCGGCACGGGATTTCATGTTGTCGAACGTCGCTGCGTCGACCAGTGCCGGCCACGCTTCCTCCGGCACGCTGATGTTGAGCGCCCCCGCAAGCCGGCGCATCTCGCCGGCCAGGTCTCCCAGCAGGTCGTCGTAATGCACCAAGAGGACGTTCGGTTGTCGGAGGTGCCTTTCCCATGCGTCCGACAGGTGCCACATCACTGCGGGCAAGGAGCTCAGATCATCGGCAGGCGCCACGTCCTTGTTCATCCATTGGAGCAGCCAGTCGCGCAGAGGCAGCCCCGATTCCGACGACCCAGGGCGCTCGGACCGATGCGTGAGCGCACGCAGTCGCTCGCGGTCGAGATTGTCATACATGTGGTACTGCGACACGGCCATGTCGAGCGGATGGCGTCCAACCACGATGTAGGTGACCTGCGGGTCGATCGGAACACCGTCGAGCGGCGTGTGCGTCTTGATGAATCGCCGGTGCCGCTGGGCCGCGAGCCGCGCGAATACCTCCTCCTTCGGGGCGACCAGGTGCTCGAGCCAAGGGGACATCTCCGGCAACGGCTTCGGGAGATCGGGAGTCTGGAAGATCAGCAGGGCGCAGATCATCTGCACCCATGTCGTACCGCTCTTCGAGCGTGTGCTGATGACGATGTCCCCTTGCCGGAAGGGGAACTCATCCCACCGACCGCTGTCGATATAGGGTGACCTGTATTTCACCAGTGAGGACATATCACTTTCTCTTCTGCCGAAAATAAACGAGCACTGAATTGCCAAGAAGTAAATGACGGTTGCGGTGATGTACGGAATCGACCGGGTCAATGAGCCGTGGGCACGCAGGGTCGGTCACGCCGTCTGCGTGGACATCCATGTCCGCCGCCGTCCACGGCCAGGTCGGTCTCGACCATCCGGCGGGCCACCGCAGGAGGGGAAGAGATCACCGTCTTCTGCGCGCGCACCACGGTGTGGGCCATTCACATCGGGACTCGGCAGCACTTCCTCGCCATACCGCCAGCCGAAGCACCTCATCCGAGCGAGATCGCGATGGTGTGATGCTGCTTGAGACCCAGCCCCGCCGCGCAGGATCCGGGGAGTCGATCATGCGCAGGTGTTCGGCCATAGCGGGCAAGGGAGCTTCCGGTCTGCGACTCCGTCGCGCTGGGACAGCCGCGCGGCTAGTACGTATCCGGCGGTTCCGTCGCCCGCCACGATGAAGTCGTCCGCGGGTTCAACACATCCACGATGGTGCCCCCGGCCGTCTGTTCTCGCCACATCGTCGCCCCCACCGACACAACATATCGACGTTACTGAACCAAGCTAACATCTGTACGGTTTCAACGCTACCTTCGGGATCGTACCGTTGTTAACCAAGGCCGCTCGGTGGGGTGGCTCGCCTGTACGTCGATGGCGCGTACGCGTCGCACCAGCGCATCTCGACGCGTTGGTCACCGGCACGATCACGCAGACGAGGTCGGGTTCCCAGCCGCCAGGCGGTCGAGCCAGTCTGCGAGCAAGGCCTGCTCGTTCGTCGTCAGGGTGTTGTCATTCTGGTCGTCGTGGCGGAGCGCTTCCCGCAGGGCGACGGCCCTGAGGGCGACGCCAGGGACTCGGGCGGCGGGTTCGGCGTCCGTCGTGGTCGCCCGCAACAGGTGGTCGAGCGCGGTCGTTGCGAGGTCCAGGTCCCGGTCGGCAGGTGGGGTCGCGATCAGCATCAGCGTGACCCCCACGCCCGTCGCATAGAAGAGTTGTGTCGCCTCGTCGACGCTGACGCGCAGCCGCCCGTGCGCCGCGATGCGGGAGATGATGTCTCGCAACATGGCGAGAGCCTCCCGGCCTGCACGGTCTCCCTCGCGGGAGGGAGTGCTCCCGAACATCAACGCATAGATGGCCGGGTGTGACAGGCCGAAATTCACGTGCACATGCCATGTGCTGCGCAGGTCGGCGACAGGGTCGTCGGTCATCGCTGTCTGTTTTTCGGCGAGGTATTGCTGGAAGCCGTAGTTGGCGAGGGCATGGAGGAGGCCCTCCTTGTCGCCGAACAGACGGTACAGGGTTGGTGCGGTCACACCCGCGGCCGCGCTGACCGCACGTGTCGACACGGCGTCCCGGCCGCCACGGGCGAGCATGTCGGCCGCCGCGTGCAGCATCCGTTCTCGAGTGTCCATGATCGCCCTCCCCGCCGGCCCTTCCCAAGATCAGGGCGTACCATCGCTATGGTACCTACGTTACGGTTGATCGATATCAACGGAACGCGCGGTCCGGCCGAAGGTTCGTGGTGAAGGTGAGCCAGACACTCTTCTGGACGGCGGGGCCCCAGCGATCGGCCCTCCCCCACGCCATCGCAGACCTTCAGGCGCGCTCAACCAGGGCAGACGGCCGCCGTCACCGAATCGGTTCCTGGACAGGATGGGGGCAGTCGTACGGCGATGACGGCGATGTCGTCCTTGCGCGGCATGGGCAGCCGGCTGAGCAGTTCGTCGCAGAAGGCGTCCAGAGGCGCGCGGGCCAGGGAACTGGCGGCGCGGCGCAGGCGCTCCAACCCAAGGTCGAGGTGCTCTCCTGGCACTTCCACCAGGCCGTCGGTGTAGAGCAGCAGCGTGCTGCGGGGCGGCAGCGTCGCGACGGTGCTGGCGCGCGGCATGTCGTAACCCACCCCCAGAAGGGGATTGACGGCGTCTTCGAGGTAATGCGCCTCCCCGTCCTGGGTGACGAGCAGGGGCGGCGGATGGCCCGCGACGGAGTAGTGGAGCCGCCATGCGCGATTGTCCGGGTTTTCCAGACGGGCGAGGATGCAGGTGCCGGTGTCTTCGGGGTAGAGGGTCTCGGTCGCGATGTTCAGACGCCGCAGGATGTCTCCGGGAGGCTCCCTTCGGTCGATCGCCAGGCCCCTGAGCGCGTTGCGGACCTGGCTCATGGTGACGGCGGCGGTCAGGTCGTGCCCGGCCATGTCACCGATGGTAAGAACCATGGAGCCGTCAGGAAGCACGAAGGAGTCGTACCAGTCGCCGCCGATCTCCGCAGCGGTGGCGCTCGCCGAGTAACGCGCGGTGATCTCCAGATCCGGCACCCGCGGTGGATCCGGCAGCAGATACTTCTGCAGGGCCAGTGCGACACCTTGGGTGCGCTGGAATCGCATCGCGTTGCTGAGATGAGGGTGCGCGTGGTCCAGCATCCGCCCCAGCAACTCGATGTCCGCCACGCTGAGCGGTTCCCGGTCCCCGACGACCACGGCGTGCACCACCGCCGCTACCACGCCGTCCACGACCACCGGCACCATGGTCGAACTGTTGACCTCGGCGACCAGGTCGCCGTTGATGGTGAGCGGCACGGAGCCCGGCGGCGGGTTCCCCTCGGGGTACATCCGGGCGATGGGCCGGCGGGTCCTCACGGCCGTGACGAGATCGGAGTTCGAGTCGAACACCTCCTGGCGCGGGAACGGCCTCGCGCCCGCCGGCACGATGATGGCCATGGGTGTGGCCATGAAGGGCATCGAGATCGGCTGGTCCTCGAACTCCGGCAGCACATAGATGCCGCACCCGTCGGCCAGATTCGGCACGATCACTTCGGCCAGTGCGCGCAGCACCTCGTCCAGGTCAGCGAGGTTCACGGTTACCGCGGCGACCTGGTCGAGCAGCAGTCTGTGCTGTTCCTCCTGCCACTCCTGCTCGATGTCCGCGATGGCGCCGACCCACTCGACTATCTCGCCGCCCTCGATGATGGGCATGCCGCGCACGCGAACATGCCGGTAGCCGCCGCCGGATGTCCTTACGCGGTAGACCTGGTTCAGGTTGTCCCGCTGTTCCACGGCCCGGGCCCATACCTCGATGGCGGGCTCTCGGTCGTCGGGGTACACGGCGTTCAGCCAGCCGTCGCCGCGGTACTCCTCCCACGGCTGCCCGGTCAGCCGCTGCCAGCCGGCGCTCGGCTCGCGCACCCGGCCCATGGGGTCGCTCACCCATACTGCGTCTGTCTGCAGTTGCACCAGGCTCCGATAGCGCTGCAGGAACCTCTGCTGCTGTCCGGCGACGGAGCTGGGCGGCCGCTCAGAGGCGATGCGCTGGGTGACCTCCTGGACCACGATCAGCAGGCCTTCCTCGCCATCCCACATGATCTTCGACATGCCGACCGAGGCGAAACGCCGGCGTCCTGGCTCGCCGTATTCGAAAGGGATTTCGTCAACCGTCACGGCTTCACCGGTTTCCAGAGCCCGATCAAACAGCGTGAAATCGCCGTCCACACAGACATCGCCCAACGCCTCACGGATTGGCGCTCCATGCTCGCGGTGGCCAACCATCTCCTGGTAGGCATAGTTGCTGTAGATCAGCCGGTGATCGGATCCAACGGTCACCAACACGCCCACGGGCAGGACATCGAAGGCGTTGAGATCTGCGCACAAGAGCATTTCTTTGCCGTATCTTCCGCATACCGTAATTCCGTTCGGTCAGCGTAGTTCCCGTTGGCAAAACGATAAGTAGATCGTTGTTCGTGCCGGTTCACGAGTCGTTGTACAGAACGGTGGGCCGGCGGCGGCTGCAGACGGCGACGACACGCCTGCGACCTGCCTGCTGGGCGCCACGTGGTTGGTTTCCCAGGTCGGAGACGCCGGAACGGCTCTCTTCTCAGGGAGCGCGGGTTCTCGGCCACGCTCATGCTCGGTCAGAGTTGTCCGGCGGGAAGACCGTCCTCCGGGCAGGAAGCCGCCGCGGGCCGGTTCCGGGCCATGGTCATATCCGGCCGGATTTCCCGCTACCGGCCGCCTGTAGGGGGAAGGTGAGCCGGGTGCTGTCAGTCCGGCAGCAGGTGTGACACGAGGGTGCGTGCCCATTCGGGAGTGGGGGCCTGGTCGGTGAAGACGGCCCGGTAGTAGAGGGGGGGCGAGCACGGCGTCCGTGGCGCGTTCGATGGGCGGGGTCTGATTGCCCCGCGCCTGCTCCCGTTCGAGTATGGCTTCGAGCTGCTGCTGGCGTTCCGCGCGGCATACGCCGGCGCCTTCTCCATCTGTGCCGACGATGAATCGCCGTCACCGCCCTGGGGTTGAGGACCGCCACCGTGATCTACGCGCTGGCGATCGCGATGATCACTTTTTCCGCCTTCGTCCTGCGCCTGAACCAGCTACGGGCGAACCGCCGCGCCGTCATGGCCCCGTGCACCTGAGTCGCGGGCCGGCGGCAGAGTCCGGCGAGCGTCGTTTCATCACACCCCTTGATACAGCCTTCCAGAATGCGGAATAAGGAGACACCGTGACAAGTGACGGCAGGACCAGGAAGAACCTTGAGGTTCAGCGATCGCACCACACGACAATCCGCTACACGGCGAGCGGTCCGGTCGGAGGGCCGACCCTGGTTCTCATTCACGCCGGAGGGCGGAGTGCCGCACACGAAGGAGTAGAGGGCGTTGGACCGCAGGCCGTCGGGCTGGTTGAGCTCGATCCGGACACGACGCGGTGGTGCGCTCGAAGGCGATGTCCAGCCTGCTCACCACGTTCGTCGCGGCGGCCTGCGCCCCCGCGGGAAGGAGGCCGAGAGCCAGGGCCACGACGGCCACCAGCACCCCGATGCGACGTCCTGCCGAGGTCGATGAACCCACAGGTACTCCTTTCTTGTGATCTTCGTAGCGGACCAGCGAGATGTCCGGCGCAGACGGGTCAGGCGATGGAGCCGGTCCAAAGGTTGGAGGCGTTCCGGTAGACCGTGTACAGGTCGCTGTCGAAGTACGGCGAGATGCCCGTGTCGTACCGGAGGTCGCCGTCAGTGTCGGCCACGCTCAACGTGATGCCGTTGAGATAGCCGAGGCCGCGATCGCTGTGATAATCGGCCAGCCACGCGGACCCGACAGAGCCCGCACCGGTGAACGGGGAGGCCACGCCGATGGGCCGGTCCACGCGCAGACCGCTGACCTGCATCGAGAACGTCGAACCGGTTGACCGTTCGAGGGTCTCGCCCGTGTAGGGCTGCCCGCCGTCGGGGTGAGGGCCGGCGGGGTAGCCGAAGACGTCGGCCGTGGCCGCGAGTGGCCGGTTGACCCTGAGCCCCTGACCGCCGACGTTGTCGGCCAGCCTCCCGACATCGGTCAGCTCGTCCGGCGAGGAGGAGACGACACCGCTGTACACGTTGACGAAGGCGTAGTCGCGATCGTAGTCCCGTAGATCGTCAAGGTCGTAGTGAACACTGGCCTGCTTCCCGACGTACAGGCCGGACGGGGTCGCGCCCTCCGCGTAGCCGGGAACGAAGACCCATTTGGCGAGCGGCCCCATCGGGGCCTCGACGTCCAGCAGGCAGTGACCCGCTGTCGCGACGACGTTGCGGTACTTGGAGTTCACCGCCGTGCCGGTGCACCAGTGCGGCTGCAGGTCGCTGCCGATGAAGAACACCTTGCCAGAGGTCGTGGGCGCCTCCCCCGCCTGCGGGGCCGAGCTCGCCACCGGCGGGATGATGCTCTGAGGGCCGTCCGGGACGAAGTCCGTCGGCAGGCGTTCCCCGCCGACCTCCGTCTGCACGGTGTACGGTGTGGCGTTCCTCAGGTTGGCGGCCCCGTCGGCGAGCCAGAACCTCGCGACCTCCTGCGCCGTCGTCACAGTGGCGGCCAGCGGAACCACCAGCGTGGCCGCAGCGTGTGCGGGCCCGGCTACGACCGCCGAACCCAGCACGCTCAGGCCGACGCCTAACGCGATCAGTGCACGCCTCAAGATCGATCTCCCGTTGGGTCATGGGGCATGCGCACGCCCCGTCAGCTCAGACAGCCGGCCGATCGACACGACCGGCGAACATCAAGATCATAAGACTGGCGGAGGCTCTGATCCTAGAAATTTTAGATCACATGTTCGATACGGAAGTGATCGCGAGGCTCAGGGGAGTGCTCGTCCGCCTCAAGTCAGAAGCCGGACCGCTGCCGCGGGGGAATGCATGCCGCTGCTACCCGGGCCGCCGTGGCCGCCGGCGGGATCGACGGCACTGGAGACCGCGTCCCGCACGCGTCACGGTGGCCATGGCGCAGTGTCCCGACATACCTCGGCACCGGATCGGGCCTGCCGACCGGTGCCGGTGTATCTGATCTCTGCCACTCGACGTCAGCGGCAGAACGGTGCCATCCCCAGCACGGATCTGACTCCTCCCAGCAGATGCTGGGTGAAGTATCGGTCGCCTTCCATGGGTTCGTCGGTCCATGCCTTGACGTCGTGGCCGAGGGTGGTGAGCCACGCCTTGCCGCCGTCGTAGTACTGGCACCAGCTCACCGGATGGTGGTCGCCGTGGCCTGGGTGTCCGAGGTTGCCACGCACCCCTCGGGCCAGGGTCCTCTCGTCCACCTCGGCCAGCACGCGAACGCGGGTCGGTGCCGGGACGAGGTTGTACCACTCGTCGGCGAAGGCCCACGTCCGGGGCAACCCTTGGGTGGAGACGTCGCGGCGGTTGACCGTGACGACGGTGCCGGGCTGGTTGGCGCTGTGGTCGTAGAAGTTGGCGTTGCCGAGCAGGCCCTCGTACCAGGGCCAGTTGTACTCCGTGCCGAACGCGTTGTGCACCCCGACGAAGCCGCCGCCGGCCCGGATGTACTGGCGCAGGGCAGTCTGGGCGGCGTCGTCCAGGGCGTCCCGGGTGGTGCTGAGGAACATCACCGCGTTGTACGGCAGCAGGCGGCCCGCTGACGACAGCTGGGTGACGTCTTCGGTGTAGTCGACCGCGAAGCCGTTCTCCTCCCCCAGCTTGATCACCGCTTTGACGGCCACGTTGTCGTCGTTGAGCGGCGGATTCAGGCCGGGGCCGAGCGGAGTGCCGAGGTGTGCGTGGCGGGGGCCGGCGGTGCGGCTGTAAACGAGCAGCTTGTAGCCCTCGGCCGGGTCGAAGTTGCCCCAGTCGTGGTAACAGCGGGGGTCGGTGCCGCGGCAGACACCGTAGTCGGGATCACCGAGGTTCTGGGCCGGTGCAGGGGAAGCCGCGGAGCTGGGAGCGGTAGCGGTGAGCAACAGGGCCGCCGCCCCGATGGCGGTGGCGATGGAGAGTTTGCTGCGCATGGGCACCTCGCGTTGCGATCCACCAAGCGGATCGATTGGTCCACTCAGGCGCTTGAGCGTAACCACGGATCTTCAGCGAGAACAAGCTCTTGCTTCGCATCGAGATCGCACTTAAGGTGCTCCGCCATATGGATCCATCGGTCCATCAAGCGGGCCGGGCGAAAGTCACCTCCCCGAGGTCCGCAGCAACAATGACCTGGCTTCGGCCTGCTGGAACGCCTGGGCATCTCCTACTTACGCCGGTGCGACATCAAGGGCATCGGCAACCCGCGGGAAGGCCGGCACGTCACGGCCGGCGACTCAGCCGTGACGGCCTTCCGGTTCCTCGGCTTGTCATTCTTGACGAGCCTTCTGCGTCAAGGGGTCGCGGCCTGATCAGACCTCGTAGTTGTCGTGACGCAGGAAGAACTCGGCCGCCTCCTGCTCGCCCAGCACCTTGCCGGCGGCGAGCTCGGCCAGGGTCTCGAAGTACTCCTCGCGGGGCGCGCCAGGGGTGAAGAGCAGCAACATCGACGCCGGCGCTCCCGCCACATTGCGGAAGCCGTGCACGCCTCCTGGCGGGACATGAAGGAAGTCTCCGGCACGGCCCTCGCGCCATCGCTCACCGTCGTACAAGCGGACCGTGCCGTCCAGGACGAAGAAGGACTCGGACAGCGCCCGGTGGAAGTGCGGCCCAGGGCCGCTCTCGTCGGGCCCGAAGTCCCAGCGGTAGAGCCCGAACGCGCCCTCGGTGGAGCCTCCCGTCGCGAGGTAGTGGATGTTGCGGCCGCCATAGGACAGATCGGCCGCCTGGGTGCTCGGCCGGAAGACGGCGCTCACCTGCCCGGTGTCGCCCTTGTAGCGTGGGGGTGGGTACGACATTGTGCCCCTTTCGGCGCTTAAATCATCAGATGTGCCAGTTTGGTACAGGAGGCATCGTCGCAGGTACGACAGCTTCGCCAGGCGCGAGCCGGCCGCCACTAGACAAGGAACTATATTTTTCCTGACAAGATTGCCTGTCTGAAGAAGGGCTCGTCACCCTGATCTCGCTCGGCGGTGATGCTCTACCACGGCGCACCAGCTTGATCGTCCTGCGTCCCGGTGGTTCCGCCGCTGGGCGCCCACTTCGCAAGGGCATACGACGATGTACAAGACCACCTCACCCGACGGCGCCCGCCCTGCCATGCCCGCCGACTTCGCCTCCCGGCTCGAAGCGCTGACCGCCGGCGGCCGCCGCGGTGAGGCGGTGGAGTACTTCATGACCCAGGGCATGGGGATGCCCGCCGAGATGATCGCTCAGATGCGCGTGACCCCCGCCTGGCCGGACCTGGTCGCGCTGGCCCACACCCTGGTCTACGACACCGCGGTGATGGGCGACAACACGCTGCCCGCGGCGCAGGCCGCGAAGATCGGCGTGCCTGTGCTGGTCCTGGCCGGTCAGAGCCACTTCGCTCCCGACAACGCCGCCGTGGGCGCGGCGACGGCCGAGTTCTTGCTCACCTGACAGTGACGAGGTGGACGAGCGCTTCCCGCCCGGATCTGACCCATCGCCCGACGGCCCGGGGTCCTCGACGGGATCTGTCGGCCCTGGCGCCTGTGACTTTCACAGGCGCCTGGTCAGAGGCCCTGTCGCGTCCCCCGGCGGGTTGCCGCTCAGAGCCAGTCCGGCAGAATGGACGGCGGTATCGGGCCCTTGTTGCGCCTTCCCTGCCCGGTCTCTTCCCACGCATGGGCCAGGATCCCGACGGATCTGCTGAGCACGAAGAGCCCGCGTGCCAGGGGCGCCGGAAAGCCCAGCTCGGCGTAGACCACGGCGGTCGCCCCGTCGATGTTCATCGGCACCGGCGCGATCAGCCGCTCCACCTCGATCGCGGCAGTCAGGTGCGCGCCCGGCACCACCCCGTCCGCGACCGCTTCTGCCACGAGGCCGAGCAGCGGATCCCGGCGCGGATCGCGCGTGTGGAAGCGATGCCCGAAGCCCGGCAGGTACTTGTCACGCGCGCGCCAGCGGGCGACCACAGCGGCCGGGTCCGCCTGCCTGACCACGTCCTCCAGCAGCAGGACGCATTGCTCGCCCGCACCGCCGTGCACGTCCCCGAGCACGTTGACACCCGTGGCGACGGCGTTGTTGAGCCCCACTCCGCAGGTGGCGGCCATGCGGGCGACGGCTATGGACGGCGCGTGCGGCCCGTGATCGACCGACGAGACCAGCGCCGCCTCCAGCAACGCCGCCCGCCGCGGATCGGGCCGTTCACCGCGGAGCATGAGCCAGATCATCTCGGCCAGGCCGATCCGCCCGATGAGGTCCTGGACCGGGTGTCCCCGCAACTCGATGAGGTCGGGCTCGATCTTCGACACCGCGGTCGCCCACCAGCCGGCCACCTCGGCGTCGGCAGCCGCTGACGATGCCCCACCGGCACCGGTCATGACGCCACCTCGAACTCGTCATTGTGTTCGCCGAGCCGCGGTGGGGCCCCGCGCGGGCGCAGGGCGACGCCGTCGACGACCACGCCGTTCCCCGTCACGGTGACCTGCCGCTCGCCACTCCCCGCGAACGGTACCTCGGTCAGGAAGCCGCGATGACGTAGCTGGTCGAGTGCGAGCGCTTGGGGGACGGTGAGGACGCGGGCGGCGGGGACTCCCTCGCGGGAGAGCAGGTCCTCCCACTCCAGCGCGGTCTTGGCCCGCAGTGCCTGATTGAGCTGCTCGTTGAGGGCCTGCCGGTGGGCCTTGCGTGCTTCCCTGTCGGCGAAGCGGGGGTCGGTGAGCAGGTCGGGCCGGCCGGCGATCCGGCACAGAGTCTCGAATTGG
Organism: Nonomuraea terrae; assembly: GCF_004348995.1. Classification (GTDB taxonomy): domain Bacteria; phylum Actinomycetota; class Actinomycetes; order Streptosporangiales; family Streptosporangiaceae; genus Nonomuraea; species Nonomuraea terrae. The sequence goes on along the minus strand of NZ_SMKQ01000013.1, from coordinate 61,538 downwards.
GCCTGCTGGTTGGCGGCGATGTTGAGCGGCCCGTCGGCGGTCTGGAAGGTGCCGGAGGGGGCGGCAGTGGCGTTCTGGTCGCCCATCGGCTCAGGTTCGACACCGCTGATCAGGTAGTTGGAGACAGTCCAGCCCATCGCGGAGATCGACGCCTCCAGCATGGACAGGTCCAGGAAGCAGCCGCGCCCGCTGCGCTGCCGCCCCGCCAGCGCGGCGGAGATCGCGAAAGCGGCCATCAACCCGCCGATGGTGTCGCAGATGGGAAAGCCCACCCGCAGTGGCGCGGTCTCGGGGGTGCCGGTGACGCTCATCATGCCGGACAGTCCTTGGATGATCTGGTCGTAGGCGGGGGCCCCGCTCATCGGCCCGCTCTGCCCGAAGCCGGAGATGGCGCAGTAGACCAGGCCGGGGTTGAGCTCGCGCACGCGCTCCCAGCCGTAGCCGAGCCTGTCCATCACCCCGGCCCTGAAGTTCTCCAGCACGACGTCGGCACCGTTGATCATCGACTCGAAGCTGTCCCGCCCGGCCTGGCTCTTCAGATCGAGCTCGACGGACTTCTTTCCCGCGTTCTGGGCGAGGAAGGAAGCGCCCAGGTGGCGTCGATTGAGCTCGGGATCGGGCCCGAGCCGCCGGGCGAGATCCCCGGTGCCGGGCAATTCCACCTTGACCACCTCCGCGCCGAACAGCATCAGCTGGTAACTGCAGTACGGCCCGGCCAGGACGTTGGTCAGGTCCACGACCTTGACGCCGTCCAGTGGCAACTGCTGCATTCACGCTCCATAGAGTCAAGTCAGCGGATGGTCGAACCCGCGCTCCGACATACGCTTGGCTGCCTCGCGCAGGTCCGCGGCGAATTCCTGGACCCGGTCCTCGGTGAAGCGGACCGTGGGGCCGCTCAGCGTCAGCGCCGCCACGGTCGCTCCCGAGCCGCCCGTGACGGGGACGGCGACGGCGGACAGGCCGGGTTCACGTTCGCCGTGGCTGGTCGCGTAACCGTCGCGCGTCGCCTGATCGATCCAATCCCGCAACGTGTCCACATGTGTCTCACCGTGGGGAGAAGAGCGGGCCACCCGCAGGAGCAGCCGCTCCGGCGCGTCCTTGAGCAGGACCTTGGAGGACGCTCCCGCCCACAGGGGCAACTCGTCTCCGACCCGCACCACGTGGCGCAGCGGCTGGGAGCTCTCCTGCTGGGCGATGCAGATGCGATGCACGTCGCGCAGCACGTAGAGATTGACCGTCTCGCGGTGCCGCGCTCCCAGCTCGCGCATGAGCTGGACGGTCTCCGGCGGCAGTTCCCACGCCGAGCGGGCCAGGTGCGCCCAGCGCCACAACGCGGGCCCGGCCGTGTAGCCCTTGGGCGTGGCCCACAGCAGCCCCATGTGCTCCAGGGTCTGCAGCAGGCGCAGAGCCGTGGTCTTGGCCAGGCCTGTCTCGTCGACGACCTCGCGGATCGTCAAGGTCCGCCGGTCCTCGGTGAGCAACGAGAGGATGTCGAACGCGCGCTGGACGCTGCGCACCCCCCCGCTGTCCCCCGACGCTGCAGGAATGTTCGAAGGCACGGATCCTCACTAGTGAGTCGAAGGTGAACCTGCTGCTCACCCTCTCATGTGGTCCGTACGCTAACACTAGTCCGCTTAGCGGTCCATATGCTCCACTAAGTGGATCCGCCATGGCCCTCTTGCCAGAACCTTCGCGGTGCTCATACCGTGAGGCAATCCACAGTGCGGATTAACAGAACCACTGCGCGGATCTAGCGGGAGTTTGATGAACACCATCCACGAAGCAAGGTGCTTAGTCGCCGGCGAGTGGCTGACCGAAGGCGCGTACAGCGATCGCATCGGCCCCTATGTCCGGGAACCTGTCAGCCGGGCGCGGACCACACAACCCGGCGACATCGACGCGGCCCTGGCCTATGCCCGCCGGGCGTCCAGATTCGTCGCCCGGCTGGCGCCCGCCACCCGGGCCGACATCCTGGAACGCGCCGCCGCCTCGGTCTCCGAGCAGGGCGAACGGTTGACCCGCCTGCTGGCACTCGAGCTGGGCAAACCACTCAAGGACGGACGTGGCGAAGTTCTGCGCGTCGCGGACACCTTGTCCGTCGCCGCCGCCGAGGCAAGGATGATCGGGGGCGAGGTGTTGCCGGTGGCGGGATGGGGCCGCGGGATCGGCAACACCGCGATAACCCAGCGAGCCCCGGCCGGCCCGGTGCTGGCGATCACTCCGTTCAACGCCCCCGCCAATCTGCTCGCTCACAAGCTCGCCGCCTCGTTCGCGGCCGGCAACACCACCATCGTCAAGCCTCCCCCGCAGGCGCCCGCGGTCTCCACCGCGTTGGTGGAGATCCTGCTCGCGGCCGGGATGCCGGTGGAGGCCGTGCAGGTCCTGCACGGGGGCGGTGACGTGGGCGCGCGGCTGTGCGCCGCGCCGCAGATCGCTGTCGTCAGCTTCACCGGCGGCGTCACCGCGGGTCACGCCGTCGCGCACGCCGCCGGTCCGAAACGGGTGATGCTCGAACTCGGCGGGAACGCCGCGACCATTGTCTGCGAGGACGCCGACATCGGCCAAGCGGCGCTCGTGTGCGCCCGCACCGGCTTCAGCAACTCCGGGCAGAGCTGCATCTCCGTCCAGCGGGTCTATGTTCATCGCACCCGTTTCGAGGCGTTCGCCGAATCACTGACCGCAGAGGTGAAGGCCCTGGTCGTCGGCGATCCCCTGGATCCGGGTACCGACGTCGGCTCCATGGTGGACGACGACGCGGCCGAGCGAGTCGTCAGCTGGACCGCCGAGGCGGCCGGCCAGGGCGCACGGGTGGCGACCGGCGGCACGCGCGAGGGCGCGGTGATGGCGCCGACCGTCGTCCTCGCCCCGCCCGCCGAGGCCAGAGTCGTCCGCGAGGAGGTCTTCGGCGCGCTGGTGGCCGTGCTCCCCTACGACGATTTCGACGACGTCCTGGCCGAGTGCAACCGCAGTGCGTACGGGCTGCAGGCCGGGCTGTTCACCCACGACGTGCGCCGGATCATAACCGCCTGGCGCGAGCTGGAGGTCGGCGGCCTGGTCGTGAACGGCTCCTCCAACTTCCGTCTCGACCACGTTCCGTTCGGCGGCGTGAAGGACTCCGGCATGGGCCGCGAGTCGCCGCGCTGGATGATCGAGGACTTCACCGTGACCAAGACTCTCATGCTCAAGGGCCTGACCATCTGGGGGGACGAGTGACCACGACAGCCGCCCACGCCCTGGTCGCGCAACTCGAAGCGCTCGGCGTCGAGTACGTCTTCGGCACCTGCGGTCACACCAACATCGCCGTCCTGGACGCGCTGGCCGACAGCCCGATCCGGTTCGTCATCGCCCGGCACGAGCAGGCGGCCGCGCACGCGGCCGACGGCTACGCCCGCGCCTGCGGCAAGCCGGGCGTACTGCTCGTGCACGTCGGTCCCGGCCTGACCAACGCCGCCACCGGCGTCATGACCGCCGCGCTCGACTCGGTACCGCTGGTGGTGATCTCCGGCGACATCCCCTCCTACTACCACGGCCGCCACCCGCACCAGGAGATCAACCTGCACGCGGACGCCGACCAGGCGAGCGTGTTCCGGCCCTTCGTCAAGCGAACCTGGAACGTGCACCGGACACAGGACCTCGGGCGCTTCGTCGAGCGCGCCTTCTGGACCGCGACCTCGGGCCGGCCGGGCGCCGTGCTGGTCAACGTGCCGATGGACGTCTTCTCCCGGCCCGCCGCGCCCTTCCCGCCGATCAGCCACGCGGCCCCGCCCGGCCTGCCGGAGGCCACCGCGGAGCTGATCGCGTCCCGGCTGGCCGCCGCCGAGCGTCCGCTGCTCTACGTGGGCGGCGGCCTGCGCGAGGACGCCGAAGCCCTGATCCGCCTGGCCGAGCACCTCGATGTGCCCATCGCCCACTCGCTCATGGCCAAGGGCACGGTGCCCGACGCCCATCCGCTGGTCCTCGGGATGCCGGGCTTCTGGGGGCTGGAGCTGACCAACGCCTACGCCCGCGGGGCGGACGTGGTGCTCGCCCTGGCCACCAGGTTCGCCGAGACCGACGCCAGCTCCTGGGATCCCCGCTTCACCTGGGACTTCAGCGGGAGCACGCTGATCCAGATCGACATCGACCCGGCCGAGATCGGCCGCAACTACCCGGCGGAGATCGGCGCGGTGGCCGACGTGGGCCTCGCGGTCAGGGCGATCGCCGACGCCGCCAAGTCCCACGCTCCGCGTAGCAGGCCCGACCTGCGGCAGCAGATCCTGCAGGCTCGATCACAGCTGTTCTCGGCCAGTCAGGAACGCGGCAGGAGCGAGGACTTCCCCCTGCGACCCGAACGCATTCTGGCGGACGTGCGGGAGGCGCTGCCCGCGGACGCCGTCCTGGTGACGGATGTGGGCTGGAACAAGAACGGCGTCGCGCAGTGCTACGAGCTGCCGCCCGAGGGCCGCTTCATCACCCCGGGAGGCGCCTCCACCATGGGCTTCGGCCCGGCCGCCGCGGTGGGCGTGCAACTCGCCGAGCCGGGCAGGACCGTGGTGGCGCTCATCGGCGACGGCGGCATGAGCGCGCAGCTGCCGGCCGTGCCCATGGCGGTCGAGCAGGCCGCGCCGGTGGTGTTCGTGGTGATGAACAACCGCGCGCACGGCACGATCTCCGACCTGCAGTCGTCGCACTACGGCCGCAGCTACGGCTGCGACTTCACCGGCCCTGACGGACGGCCCTACAGCCCGGACTTCGCCGCGCTCGCCAGGGCCTGCGGCGCCGACGGCCACACCGTCGCCACGCCCGCCGACCTCGGCGTGGCACTACGCGAGGCCGTCGCGAGCCGACGCCCCGCCGTGATCGACGTACCGATGGTGAACGAACCGGTGCCGACCCCCGGCCACTGGAACATCAAGGACATCTACCAGGGTCTCTTCACCGACTGACCCGGCCGAAACCGTTGCACGTTCGAGATTCCCCGAGTCGCGTCCTGGCGTTATAACGAACGAACGAGTCCGTGAATTAACCCTCACCACCCCCCTACGAGGTGAACCGTGCGTTTCACGAGCTTCTCCATCGCAGCCGCGGCTCTGATGGCACTCGCCGCCTGCGCCCCTCCCGGCCAGTCCCAGAGCTCCGAGTCGAACGCCACCGGTCCCATCAAGATCGCCAACGTCAACGCGCAGAGCGGTCAGCTCAGCTCGCTCGGGCAGTGGGAGCACAAGGGCGTCAAGCTCGCCATCGACGAGGCCAACAAGGCCGGCGGCGTCAACGGGCGGCAGATCCAGCTCGACCTGTTCGACAGCCAGGGTGACCCGACGATCGGCACCAACGTGGCCAGGAAGATCTCCAGCGAGGGCTACGTCGCCATGCTCGGCACCGCCGAGAGCGCGGTCACCCTGGCCATGGCTCCCATCCTGAAGGACGCCAAGATCCCGAACATCACCTCCGGCCAGTCGCCCAAGCTCGCCGAGCTGAAGAGCCCGTTCCTGTTCCTGAACGCCCCGACCAGCGTCACCTTCGACGAGACGCTGGCCAAGTACCTCGTCGACGACAAGGGCCTGAAGAACATCGCCCTGATCAGCAACAACGGCGCCTACGGCGCCGGGGAGCACGACGCGTTCCTCGCCTCGCTCAAGAGCAGGAACGTCACCCCGTCCGCCGACGAGGTCGTCACCCCCGACCAGAAGGACTTCAACGCCAACCTGGCCAAGATCCGCGAGCAGGACCCCGAGGTGCTGTTCATCGGCGCCGAGGAGGTGCAGTCCGGCCTGATCGCCAAGCAGGCCCGCGAGCTGGGGCTGAAAGCGGTCTTCGCGGGCGGCGCCCCGTTGGGCACCGACGTGTACGCCACCACCGCCGGGCTGGAGAACGCCGAGGGCACGGTGGTCAGCTCCCCGTACCTCAGCAACGACGCCAGCGAGGAGATCAAGGCGTTCGCCGCCAAGTACAAGGCCGCCTACAACGAGGACGCCCGCATGCACGTGGCCAAGGCCTACGACGGCGCCTCCATCCTCATCGAGGCGCTGAAGCAGACCAACGGCGAGGGCGGGCAGAAGCTGGCCGACGCCATCCGCGGCGTCAAGCGCGCCGGCCTGCTGGGGAACTACAACTACGACGCCAACGGCGTCGGCATCCACGAGACGAAGATCGGCCTGGTCAAGGACGGCAAGGTCGTGCCCGAGACCGCGAGCTGACGTGCAGGTCTTCCTTCAGACCCTGATCGGCGGGGTCACGTTCGGAGCGGTGTACGCGCTGGTGGCGATGGGCTTCTCGATCGTCTACCGGACGATGGGGCTGGTCAACTTCGCCCACGGCAGCGTCGTGATGATCGGCGCGTACGCCGCCTCCACCTTCTACATGGCCAGCAAGCTGCCGTTCGCGGTGGCGATCATCGTGGCCATCGCCGTCACCGCGCTGATCGGCCTGGTCATCGAACGTTTCCTGCGCCCGCTGGAGAACAAGGACTTCACGCTGATGCTGATCGGCACGATCGGCTTCGGCGCGGTCCTGGAGGCGGGGGCCGTGCTCGTCTGGGGCGCGACCGGGCATGCCGTGCCGTCCCCCGTCGCGACCGGTCCGATCGACGTGGCGGGCATCCGCATTCCCACCTACAGCCTGATGGTCATCGCCGTGGCGGCGGCGGCGACCGGCCTGCTGGCGCTGTTCCTGCAGCGCACGAAGCGCGGCGCGGCCATGCAGGCGGTCGCCATGGACCACCAGGCCGCCACCGCGGTCGGCATCCACGTCGGGCGCAGCAACGCCATGGCCTTCGCCATCGGCGCCGGTCTGGCCGCGCTGGCCGGCAGCCTGATCGGCCCCATGTTGTACGTCAACCCGACGATGGGCGGCACCCTCGGCATCAAGGGTTTCGCCGCGGCCATGCTCGGCGGGTTCGGCAGCATGCCCGGCGCGATCGTCGGCGGCCTGGTCTTCGGCCTGCTCGACTCCTTCGCCGCCGGCAACTTCCAGGAGTACTCCGAGCTGGTCACCTTCCTGGTGTTCGCCGTCATCGTCATGGTCCGCCCCACCGGCATCTTCGGAGAGGCCACGGTGAACCGCGCATGAAACGTCTGATGTGGCTCGTGCCCGTGGTGGTGGCCGCGTGGCTGCTGCCCTACGGTCTGGGTGGTTACGCCATCCACGTCGTCGATGTCGCGATCATCTTCGCGATCCTGGCCGTCGGGCTCGGCCTGACCATGGGCGTGGCCGGGCAGATCAACCTGGCCCAGGTCGCCTTCTTCGGCGTCGGCGCCTACACGGTCGCCATCCTCACCACGCAGGCGGGGCTCGGATTCTGGACGGCGTCCGTGCTGGCTCTGCTGGCCGCCGTGGTGTTCGGTGTCCTGGTGGGCATCCCCGCGCTGCGCATGCAGTCGCACTACCTCGGCATCGTCACCCTCGGCCTGGCGCTGGCGTTCACGAACTGGGTCACCAACGCCCACATCGCCGGCCGCGCCGAGGGCATCAGCGACATCCCGGTGCCGCCGATGTTCGGGATCGATCTGTCCAGCGGCTACCTCTTCTATTACGTCGAGCTGATCGTCTTCGCCGTGGCGCTGGCCTTCGCCCTCCTGGTCACCCGCTCGCCGCTGGGTCGCCGGCTGCGCGCGATGCGCGACGACGACCTGGCCGCCGGATCTCTCGGAGCGGAGATCCCGCTGCTGCGCATGACCGCGTTCGTGCTGTCCGGCCTGTACGGCGGGCTGGCCGGCATCCTGTACGCCGGGCTGATCCGCTTCGTCGCCCCTGAGTCGTTCAACATCGCCAACATGTTCCTGCTGCTCGCCATGGTGATCATCGGTGGCCGCAGCAGCATCCTGGGCTGTGTGGTCGGCGCTGTCGCACTGGCCTTGGTCAGGGAGGCGCTGCTGGACGCCTCAGGCTTCGCCCAGCTCGGTTACGGCCTCGTCGTCGTGCTCGTGGTGGTGTTCGCGCCCAAGGGGCTGGCGGGCCTGCCCGAGCAGATCCGGTCCCTGCTCCGTGGGCGCGGTAGCGGCTCGCGTGCCCAGCTCGGCCCGTTCCAGCCCTACGACACCGCGCCGCGAGCCACCGAGGAGGACGTCCTGCAGATCCGGGACGTGACGATGCGGTTCAAGGGCCTGGTCGCGCTCGACGACGTGTCCCTCACCGTTCCAGCGGGTCAGATCCGCGGCATCGTCGGTCCCAACGGCTCGGGCAAGACGACCCTGTTCAACGTGGTCAGCGGCTTCTACTCGCCCAGCCAGGGATCGGTGCTCCTGCGCGGGCGCGAGGTGACCGGGCTCGCTCCGTACCGGCTCGCGCAGCGCCGCGTCGCCCGGACCTTCCAGAACCTGCGCCTGTTCGAGGACCTCAGCGTGCGCGAGAACCTGCTCCTCGGCCTGGACCGCACCCGTACCTGGTGGATCTGGCGCTATCCGAGCGTGCCGTGGAAGGTGCTGGGTTATGAGCGGGCGCTGCGGCGGCGGGTGGAGGACCTCATCGGCCGTTTCGGGCTCGCCGAGGTCGCCGACGCCGAACCGCGCTCGCTGCCGTACGGGATCCAGCGCCGTATCGAGCTGGCCCGCGCCATGGCCATGTCCCCCACCTTGCTGCTGCTCGACGAACCCGCCGCCGGCCTCAACGGCGAAGAGGTGCGCCAGCTCGCGGAGATCGTCCGGTCCATCAGGGACTCGGGCGTCACTGTGATCATCATCGAGCACAACATGGGCCTGGTGATGTCCCTGTGCGACCAGGTCACCGTGTTGTCCAACGGCAAGGTCATCGCTGACGGCCGGCCGGCCGAGGTCGCCGTCCACCCCGACGTGGTCGCCGCCTACCTCGGTGACTCGATGTCCGCACCGACCGAGGCCACCGCCGAAGCCGCTGCCGAGGAGGCCGCTCGATGACCACGCTGACCGTGGAAGCACTGTCGGTTCACTACGGCGGCGTCCGTGCCGCCCACGACGTGTCCTTCACCCTTGGACCCGGCCAGTCGCTGGGCATCATCGGCGCGAACGGGGCGGGCAAGACCTCCACCCTCAAGGCGGTCATGGGGCTGGCCCCGCGGCAGGCCAAGAGCATCCGTTTCGGCGAGCACGACCTGCTCCGCGCGCCCGCGCACACGCTGGTGCGGCACGGCATCGGCTACGTCCCCGAGGGCCGGCACGTCTTTCCCGGGCTCACGGTGGAGAAGAACCTGTTGCTCGGCGCGTACACCAGCAGCTGGAAGCGCACCCCGATCGACGAGGTGTTCGACCTGTTCCCGGTGCTGGGCGAGATGCGCGGCCGCCTGGCCGGCGCCCTGTCCGGCGGCCAGCAGCAGATGCTGGCCGTCGGCCGGGCCATGATGTGCCGGCCCCAGGTGATGCTGCTGGACGAGCCCTCGATGGGGCTGTCTCCCAAACTCGTGGGCGACATCGCCGGCGTGCTCAAGAAGCTCAACGCCGCGGGCCTGGCCATCCTGCTCGTCGAGCAGAACGCCAAGCTCACCTTCGATGTCACCACCACCTGCCTGGTCATGGAGAACGGCGAGATCGCCGCCAGCGGCACCTCGGCCGAGCTGAGCCACGACCCCCAGGTCCGGCGTATCTATCTCGGTCTCTGACAGCTCCCTCCGGCCTCTTGGGCATGCGCTGGATCATGGTCCGCCAGGTGGATTGAATGGTCCGTTGACGGCTTCTTCGCCGCGATCTATGGTGCGTCCATCAGATGGAAGCAACAGTCCACCCAGTGGTACATGAAGGGATGGCCATGGTCCGTCGGAGAGAGTTACTCGCGGGCGCCGTCGCCGCCGTCGCCCTTGCGGGAGCCGCGCAGACGCCGGCCGCCGCAGCGACCCATCGCGCCGGCCGGGACTTCCCCAAGATCGGCGGCAACCTCGGCAACCAGAACCACAGCCGGCTGCGCTCCGTGCACCGCGGCAACGTCAGGCGGCTGCGCGGCGCGTGGGTGAACCACATCGAGGGCGGCCTCACGTCCGGCAACAATCAGAGCACCGCCGTGGCCGTGGACGGCGTGCTCTACATCGAGTCGGCGCTGGGCAACGTGTTCGCCGTGGACGGACGTACCGGCCGGACCCTGTGGAAGTACGAGCAGACCCGTGGCTCGGTCACCCGGCGCGGGGTGGCGATCGGCGACGGCAAGGTCTACACGTGCGCCAACGGCAACTGGCTGATCGCCCTTGACCAGCGCACCGGCCAGGTGCTCTGGGAACGCCAGCACAACGGGTACGGCAACCTGGAGAAGGTCGCGGTCACCTACCACGACGGGATGCTCTACTGCGGCACCAACGACGGCCCGCGCGGCGCCGCGCTCGCCTTCGACGCCCGGACCGGCGACATGATCTGGCACTTCTGGGGCGTGCCGGGTCCAGGCGAATTCGGCAACGACACCTGGGAGGGAGACTCCTGGCAGACCGGCGGCGCCACCCCGTGGATGCACTGCGCCATCGACCCGGAGCTCGGCCTGGTGTACTGGACGTTCGGCAACGCCAGGGGCGCCAACTCCTCCCAGGACGGCTCCGGCCGCGGCGGGCAGAACCTGTTCGCCAACTCGATCGTGGCCATGGACCTGAAGACCGGCGCCTACCGCTGGCACTTCCAGTCGGTCCACCACGACATCTGGGACATGGACAATGTCATGGCGCCCGTCCTGGTCGACGCCCGCATCCGAGGCCGGGTGCGTAAGCTCGTCGTCTACGGCAGCAAAACCGGCATGTACTACATCCTCGACCGCGCCGACGGCTCGGCGCCGCTCGGCATCGACGAGGTGCCCGTGCCGCAGGAGCCCCGGCAGAAGACCTGGCCCACCCAGCCGTTCCCGCGCCAGGGCGGCTGGACGGAGCTGACGCCGGTGCGCCAACCGCTCGGCACCGAGATCCCGGGCGCGCCGCACCGCGCCGTCCCCAACTACACCATCGGCTCGCTGTTCGCCCCGCACTGGGACGAGCCGATCCTCAGCATCCCCGGCCACGGCGGCGGCGCCGACTGGAGCCACCAGTCCTACAGCCACAGCACCCGCCTGGTCTACACCGGCTTCGGGTACGTCGCGGCCGCGCACTCCCTGACGGAATCGTCCAACGGCCTGCGGCCTCCCGGCGAGTACCAGACCGGGGGCATCGTGGCCGTCGACCCGAGCACCAACCGGGTGCGGTGGAAGAAGAACATGCCGTACTCGCTGGCCCATGGCAACGGCATCCTCACCACCGCCGCCGATCTGCTGTTCATCGGCCAGCCCGACGGCAACCTGCTGTGCCTGGACGCCCGCGACGGCCGTGAGCTGTGGCGCTGGCAGACCGGCGCCGCGATCAGCAGCAGCCCGATCGCCTACGAGATCGACGGCGAGCAGTACGTCGCGGTCTTCGCGGGCGGCACCAGCATCCCGTACGGCAACTCGGCCCCTCGTGGGGACCACCTGTGGGCCCTCAAACTGGGAGGTACCGTGCCGCCAGCCGCCACCCCGCCCGCCCCGGTCATCCGGCGGCCGGTCTCCGGCTCCCCCGTCGACGGCAGCGCGGTCGGCAACACCGTCGTGCTGGCCCGCACGTACCAGAACGGGCAGGTGGGCACGGTCGAGTCCACGGCCGTCAACGCCATGGCGCCCACCCATCTGCGGGTGCCGGTCGGCACGACGGTCACCTTCCTCAACCCCGCCGACAACGTCAACGTCCACGGGGCCACGCAGTTCTTCGAGGGCCTGTTCGACGTCAGGCTCAGGCCGGACGAGTCCTTCCAGTACACCTTCACCCGGCCCGGCGAGTACTTCTTCAACGACACCCACAGTCCCCGGCCGACGGGCAAGATCGAGGTCCTGCCCGCCTGAGGCGCGCGCTCCTTGATCAGCTGCTACGGCCCTGGCCGCGCAGGTAGGCGACGACCATCTCCCCCACCGTCCGGCGCAGCCGGTCGCGGTGTCCGGGCGCGGTCATGTCGCGCCCGAACAGCGCCTCGAAGGTGTGCTGGTTGGCCACCCGGAAGAAGCAGAACGAGCTGATCAGCATGTGCACGTCGACAGCGTCGGCCTCGGTGACGAAGTCGCCGCTCGCCGTACCCGCGTCGAGGATGGACTCGATGAGGTCGAGTACGGGCGCGCCGAGGCCGGCCAGCGCCTGCGACTTGCGGATGTGCTCAGCCTGGTGGATGTTCTCGATCGCGACCAGCTTGATGAAGTCGCGATGGGCGTCGTGGTGGTCGAAGGTCAGCTCGGCCAGCGTGCGGATGGCCTCCACCGGGGCCAGGTGGTGCACGTCGACCGTGCGCTCCACCGCCCTGACCTCGGTGTAGGCCCTCTCCAGCACCGAGATGTAGAGCCGCTCCTTGCTGCCGAAGTAGTAGTAGATCATGCGCTTGGTGGTGCGCATCCGAGCGGCGATCTCATCGACCCGCGCACCCGCGTAGCCGTGGCGGGCGAACTCCTGCTGGGCGACCTCCAGGATCTCCGCCTTGGTGCGATCGGCGTCACGCCGGCGATCGGCTGTGCCGGACGGGGAGGAGGCGGAGGCTGTCACCTGCCTATCTTAGTTATCTCCGGAATGTTGTACGGCGAGCCGGATGGGAGCGTTGGCGGCTCCATAGCCGTCATATCCCCCGATCCGCTGGACGAGCTCGAAGAACACCCGGCCCACGGTGACGGTGTACAGGTGCAGGAACTCGCCGCCGTCCTCGTCGCGGTCATAGAGCACGCCGAGACGACGCAGCTCGGGATCGACCTCGTAGCGGGCTTGCAGGTCGTCGTAGTAGTTGCCGGGGATCGGCAGCAGCAGGCCGGGGTGCTCCGCGCGCAGCCTGCGGGCGACAGCCAGGACGCCGTCGCAGGCCAGCGCGACGTGCTGCCACGGGATGTCGCCGGCGCCGACCTGCGCGATGTTGACGACCATGCGGACGGCGCCATCGCGGGCGGACATGGCCTTGCTGCGCAGCAGTCCGTACGGGTCGGGCAGCTCCAGGCTGCCTTGCGGGCGCAGGCCGAGCACGCTGCGGTAGAACAGCTCCGCCTCGTCGAAGTAATGCCACGGCTGGGTGAGCGCCACGTGATCGATACCGGTGATCTCTCCCCCGGCCCGCCCGTCCGGGTCGGGGGCGAAGTCCGACAGCCAGGAATCGTCACAGAAGAAGATCTGGGTGCCGTCCGGCGCGGCGATGGCGTCCAGCCGGGCCTCCCGCGGCGCGCGCTCTCGGGGCAGGACCGGTGACAGCAGTGATTCGGCGTGCTTGACCGCCCCGGCCGGGTCGGGGCTTTCCAGCCCCAGGGCGACGAGAGCGGGGGCGGCGCCGGTGGCGTTGAGCAGCAGCCGTGCCCCGCCCTGTTCCCACAGCTCGACCGGTTTCGTGGGATGCCCCCCGGTACGCACGAAGCCGAGCGCGGACAGCACTTCACCGAGCGCGCCGGTGTCGGCCAGTTCGGCGAAGGCGAACCCGGACGGGACGGGGGGCCGCGTGGCGCCCTTCAGCTCTGCCTCCAGCGCGATGAGCGAGCGCATGCCGTCCCTCGCGGTGCGTCGGGTGTCGGCCTGGCGGAAGTGGTCGTTGAACACCTCCAGCGACAGCGGGCCGGCGTATCCGGCGTTCAGCGTGTGCCTCACCAGCCCCGCCACGTCGAAGTTCCCCTGGCCGGGGAAGCAGCGGTAGTGGCGGCTCCACTGCAACACGTCCATGGCCAGCAGCGGTGCGTCGGCGAGCTGGAGGAAGAAGATCTTCTCGCCGGGGATGGCTTCGATGCCGATGGGGTCGGAACCGCGAGAAAGGATGTGGAAGCTGTCCAGGCAGGTGCCCAGGCCGGGGTGGTCGGCCAGCTGCACGACGCGCCAGGCGTGCAGGTACTCGTTGACGTGCCGGCCCCAGGCCAGCGCCTCGTACGCGATGCGGATGCCGTGCTCGGCGGCCCGCTCGGCCAGCGTCCGCAACTGTGCGGCGGCCAGATCGTCGTCGCCGATCGCGCCGGGTGAGACGTTGGAGCACACCAGCAGCAGATCCGTGCCGAGGCGCTCCATCAGCTGGAACTTGTGCTCGGCCCGCCGCAGGTTCCTGGCCAGCAGGTCGTCCGGCACGGACTCGAAGTCACGGAAGGGCTGGTAGAGGTCGATGGTCAGCCCCAGGTCGGCGGCGCGGGCCCGGATCTCCTCCGGCGGCATCGAGCAGGCGAGCAGGTCGTTCTCGAAGATCTCCACACCGTCGAAGCCGGCGGCGGCGATCGCCTCCAGCTTCTCGATGAGCGTGCCGCTGACCGACACGGTAGCGATGGATTTGCGCACCGATTTCTCCTTCAGACGGCGAGGAGTTCGGTCAGGTGGGCGAGCATGCGCTCGGCGTCCGGCTCACGGCCGGTGAACAGGCGGAAGGCGTGCGCGGCCTGGAAGACGACCATGCCGCCGCCGTCGAGGGTGCGGCAGCCGAGCGCCCGCGCCTGCCGCAGCAGCTCCGTCTCCAGCGGCCGGTAGACGATGTCGGCCACCCACAGGCCCGGGTGCAGCAGCCCGGCCGGCAACGGCATCCCCGGATGGTGCGCCATCCCCGTCGGGGTCGCATGCACCAGGCCGTCTGCCGCGGCCAGCAGCTCCGGCAGCTCGGACGCGATCGCGTGGCACGCGCGCTCGGCCCCGAAGCGACCGGCCAGCTTCTCGGCCAGGGCGCGTGCCCGTACCGGATCGACGTCCACGATCGTGACCAGGTCGGCGCCCATGGTGAGCATCGCGTGCGCCACGGCTGCTCCCGCACCTCCGGCCCCCAGCTGCACGACGCGATGCGTGGGAGCTTCGGGCAGGCCACGGGCGAACGACTCGGCGAAGCCCGTCCAGTCAGTGTTGTGGCCGACGGCCCGCTCGCCGTCGAAGAGCACGGTGTTGACGGCGCCGAGCATGCGGGCGTCCGGCGACAGCTCGTCGAGGTGCGGGATGACGCTCTGCTTGCACGGGTGGGTGATGTTCAGGCCGTCGAACCCGAACCGGCGGGCCGTGCGCACCAGCCCGCCCACGTCGAGCCCGAGCCGGTCGGTGTCGAGCAGCCGGTAGACGTAGGGCAATCCGTGGTGCGCGGCCTCCCGCTCATGCAGCGGCGGGCTCAAGGAGGGCCCGATGCCCGCGCCGATCAGCCCAACCAGGAATGAGGCCATCTTTTTCCTTTCCAGCAAGCGCGACATATGGGTGATCAGCGGCCGGCCCGCACGCGGCAGCGGTGTCACGGCAGACCTCCTCGGCGTCCGCCGGAGTGCCGCCACCCTCCGCGGGAAGCTCGCGGCGGCCGAGCAGGGTGCGGTACAACCGCTTCAGGACCAGGACGCTTGACATGATTCCCTAATGTACGTACTAGTGAGTTAGGTGGCTAGACGCGGCCTCCTGCAGCGCGAAGCGGGGTGGCCAGGTCCTCGTGGGCGGCGCGTTCCCGCTTGGCCGCCTCGGTGGCTCGGTCGGCGCGGCGAGCGCGGCGATCTCGGCCTGGTGTGACCTGAGCAGCGTGTCGCGTTCGGCTGCCTGCTCGGCGCGTTCGAGTGCCCGGCGGGCGTCGGCTTCGCCCTGCTCGGCGCGGGCCTGCGCCAGTTGGGCGGTCTGGATGTCGCGGGCGGCCTGCTCCTGGGTGCGGATCGTGTCGGCGGCCGCCGCCTTGGTCTGCTCGGCTTCGGCGCGGGCGGCCGCGACGTCAGCCTGGGCGCGCTGGACGTCGGCGGCCGAGGTCTCCCGGACCTGGTCGGCCTCGTCGCGGGCCTGCTCGATGGCGGCGTCGGCGCGCTGCTGGGCGGCATGCACCTGCTCGGCCGCGTCCGGCGCCGCCTGGTCGACGCGTTCGTCGGCGATCCGCTGTGCTTCGGCCACGCGGGCGTCCGCGTCGCGGCGGGCGTCGGTTGCGGCCTGGTCGGCGAGGTCAGCGGCGCGGTCGCCACCGCGGAACCGGCATCGTCACCCGGAAGATGATCCGGCGGCCGCTGGATGCGACCGGGACGGCTATGAGCCGGTGGTGCGGGTCGATGTGGGGGTGAACTCGCAGGGCAGGCGTTTGATGCCGTTGATGAAGTTGGACTGGAGCCGATCCGGTTCGCCTGCCGCGCGGATGTCGGGGAGCTTGCGGAACAGCTCCCTGAACATGACGGTGATCTCGCGCCGGGCCAGGTGGGCGCCGAGGCAGAAGTGGGGACCGGCGGCGCCGAACCCGACGTGCGGGTTGGGATCGCGGGTGATGTCGAAGCGGTGCGGGTCGTCGAACACCGTCTCGTCCCGGTTGGCCGACCAGTAGACCATGACCACCTTGTCGTGTTCCTTGAAACGCTGCCCGGCGGCCGTCTCGTAGTCCTGGGTCAGCGAACGCCGCATGTAGATCACCGGGGAGGCGACCCGGACGATCTCCTCGACCGCGCCGGGGGCGTACCGTTCGAAGTCGGACTGCCACAGGGCTTTCTGATCGGGGTGCTCGGTGAGCAGCTTCAGCCCGTGGGAGATGGCGTTGCGCGTGGTCTCGTTGCCGGCGATGACGAGCAGGACGAAGAACGACGCCAGCTCCTGCCAGGTCAGCTTCTCCCCGTCGATGTTGGCGTTGACGAGCGCGGAGGTCAGGTCGTCGGTCGGACGGGCGGCGCGCGACCGGGCGAGCTCCTGGACGAGGGCGGCCAGCTCGTTCGCGGCGTGCAGCATCGTCGCGCCGGAGGCGCCGGGCTCCGCCGCGTACTCGGGGTCCTCGGCGCCGAGGATCCTGTTGGTGCGCTCGAAGACGAACCCCTGGTCCTTGTCGTCGATGCCCATGAGATCGCAGATGATCTTCAAGGGTAGTCGGGCCGCGATCTCGGCGACGAAGTCGCAGGAGCCGCGGTCGGCGACGGCATCGACGATGCCGGCGGCGGTCAGTTCCACGTCATCGGTGAACCGCTGGATCATCCGCGGGGTGAAGGCGCGGGAGACGATCCGCCGGTGCCGGGCGTGCCGCGGGTCGTCCATCTCGATCATCGAGTCGAAGACCTCGAAGAACTCTCCGGCTTGTCAGCGATCCTGATCCCCGACGCCGAGGAGAAGACCTTCGGCCGGCGGCTGACCTCCAGCACGTCGGCATGCCGGGTCAGCAGGTAGTAGCCGCCGCCTCCCGGCCCGGCCCCCAAGTTCTCCGTCACCGCGTAGAAAGGCGCCGAGCGCTGCCGGCGCAGCAAGGCGAACGCCGCCTCGCGGTCCCGCAACGGACGCGCCCAGAACCCCGGGTCGGAGAAGTCGATGTCGTCCGGACCTAACGGTTGCTCCGCCGCCATTGCCGCACCCCCAGTGAGCTCGCCCGTCCGCTCCATCCTCGCTCGGCGAGTGCGGCTGTCAAGGCTCGAACGTACGGCTCCGGCGCCCGCGCCAGGTCGGGCGCTACCGGATCGGTGGCGGGCTCGGCACGGGAGGGAGGGGGCAGGTCTACTGGGGATGGCGCCGGCCGGCAGGGCCGTCGTGAGCAACCTGGTGCGGCCCGACCTGGGCCACGACGCCGAGTTCCGGCAGCGTTCCGCGCACGAGGTCAGGCCACGGGCCGAGTCGGCGTCCACACGGCGCCCGGATGGCACGCCGGGCTATTCCGTTCCGTCAATCGTCACGGTGACGAAACGAAATGACGTAACGGAATGACGAAATCGCGCCGGCGCGCACCGCGAAGCTGTCTTGCCGCTCGTGACAAGAGGCGTGGCACCCATCGCCAGGGGTCGTTCATCGAGCCGAAATCCACTCCGATCCGCCAGTCCGGAGGCCAAGTGGGAGAGATGGAGTCGGGGAGATCATTTCTCAAACAGGTGCTGTCGTCCGACAGCAATGTCGTCCAACGCCGATCTGTCGGCACGTTCGCTCTATGAAGAGCGCTGGCCTCGGTGGTCCGGCCTGGCCCGTAGGCCGTCGAGGATGAGCGCGAGGTAGCGGCGCCACGGTTGGACGGCACCGGCGGACGGCAGATCCATCACGGAGTCGATCATCGTAACGATGGGCGCGATGTCGCCCACCGTGATGTCGTCGCGCACCGTGCCCTGTTCCTTAGCGCGGGCGATGAGGCAGCCGCAGCACTCCACGATGCCTTCCCGGGTGCGCGCGATCTGCTTGCTCTCGCCCGTACCCCGCCGTATAAGTTCGCGGAGCCCGCGATCGGTCGCGGCTTGTTCCAAAGCATGTTCGAGGAAGGCTCTCAGGGCTTCGTAGGCGTCCTGCCCTGCCAGTGCGGCCTGTGCCGTGGCACGGATGTCATCGAGCTTGCCAGCGTAGATGGCCTCGGCGAGGGCCTCTTTGTTGGGAAACCGTCGGTAGACGGTGCCGACGCCGAGTCCCGCGTGGTGGGCAACGTCGTTGAGCGTGGCTTGCAGCCCGCGCGCGGCGAACACTTCCTGTGCCGCCGCCAGCGTGCGCTGCCGGTTGTGCTCGGCGTCGCGGCGCAGTACCGGTGTCTCTTCGCTCATGGCATCCCGTCCGTCCGGATATCTGGATACATCATATCCACTTCGTGCTAGGCTGCCCCGACATAAGCGGATATGTCATATCCACTTCGGTGGGTATGCGGGGAGAGCAGGTGAAACATGCAGACCGTGGTCATCACCGGAGGCACCGATGGGCTCGGCAAAGGGCTGGCCCTCCACTACCTCCACCAAGGCGCTCACGTCATCGCCGTCGGCAGCACCGCAGAAAAGGGACAGGCCTTGCTCGCCGAAGCCAAAGCCCTGCCGACCGGACGGGCCAGCTTCGTGCGCGCCGATCTCACCTCGGTGGCCGCCTCCCGGGAACTCGTCGAACGGCTCGCCGAGGATCAACCGGTCGTGGACAAGCTGGTCCTCTGCGCCCAGCGATACCGGCTCTTCGGCGACCGCGTGACCACCCACGAGGGCTTTGAGCACAGCTTCGCGCTCGCCTACCTCAGCCGTTTCGTGCTGAGCCACGGGCTCCACGACGCGCTGCGGACCGCCCGCCGTCCGGTCATCATGAACGTAGGCACGCCCGGTGTGCCGCTGGGCCGCATCCACTGGGATGACCTGCAGCTGACACGTACCTACAGCGGGACCAAAGCCATCCTGCAGTCCTTCCGGGCCAACGACCTCCTCGGAGTCGCCTTCGGCGTTCTGCATGCCGACAGCGGCGTCTCCTACATCGGCTACAACCCCGGCGTGGTCTCCACCGGCATGCCCGCGAGCCTGCCACAACCACTACGTGCGACGACCAAGACGCTCTTCACCCTGTTCGCCGCATCGGTACCGAGGGCGATAGCACCCATGACCGCGCTCCTGGACGACCCGCCGGCCGAGCCCTTCACCGCCCACTGGCAGAAGCGCCGACTGCCACTGGACGGCCGCGCATTCGACCGGCATGACGCACTACGCCTCCATGACCTCACGCGAGAACTGATCTCGCGCTGACGGCCATGTCCATGCCCTGTTTCCGATGCTCCACCCAACCGACCTGGACGACAGCGTCCCGACCAAACCTGGAGAACGCACAGATGACACTCAGCGACATGACGGGCAAGACCGCCCTGATCACCGGCAGCACCGCGGGGATCGGCATGGAGACAGCCCGCGGCCTGGCCAAACTGGGAGCCTCCGTCATCCTGGTAGGAATCGATCACACCCAAGCGCAGCAAGCCGCGCAGGACATCCGCACCAGCGCCGGGCACGATCGGGTGAGCGCCTTCGCCGCCGACCTCACCAGCCTCCACGGGCTGCTCCAGCTCGGATCCCAGATCGCCGAGCGCTACAACGCGCTGGACGTCTTGGTCAACAATGTCGGCATGAACCGGCCACGCCGGGAGTTGACCGCCGACGGTGTGGAGAAGATGTTCGCCGCACACGTTCTCACGCCATTCACCCTCACTCACCTGCTCTTGCCGCAACTGAAGAGCGCCGGTCACGCCCGAGTCGTCAACCTGACGGGCGGCATTCCCGGCGGCCCCATCGAGCACGACAACCTGCTGGGCGAGCGCCGCTTCATCGGGTGGACGTTCAGCCACTACAACCACACCAAGACCATGACGATGGCGCTGACAGCCCGGCTCGCCCGGGAACTGCAGGGCACGGGGGTGACGGCCAATGTGGTCTACCCCGGGCACGGCTACACGCCAATGAACCGATCGACCCCGATCACTGCTTTCCCGAAGCTCTACCGGCCTGTCGCGCCCCTGGTTCTGAAGGTCGTCGCTCCGCTTTTCTTGTCGGATCTGACCCGTTCGGCTCGCTCCAGCGTCTATCTGGCCGCGACCCCAGAGGTGGAGGGCCTTACCGGTGCCTACTTCGACGACAAGTGCCGCCGCAAGCCTTTGCCAGCCAGCGCTCTCGATGAACGCAACCAAAGCGCCGTGTGGAATCTCTGCGTCCGACTGAGCACCGACGCGCTCACAAGCACCCAAGCTTGATCAAAGCTCCTGCGGTCACCGCCGCCATGGGGCCTGTCCGCTCCCTTGCGCCGCCATCGACCCCCTGGCAGCACGCCGGCGTCACCTCGACCTGCCCAGCTCCCCGAACCCTTCCCGGCAGCCTGCGGTCCGTGTCAGGCGGGCCGGCTGAGGGGGACGCCGTCCAGCTCCGGGTGGCGGCTCTTGTCCAGCTCGAAGCGCCCGTACAGGTTCAGGTGGGACCAGAACAGGGCGGTCAGCCCGCGCCGGTCGGCCGGGCTCAGCCGTTTCGCCAGGCCGGATCGCGCAGCACGATCTGGATCAGGTGCGTGTTGAGGCGGGTGATGGCGGCGGCGATCAGATGCAGTGCCAGCGCGGAGACCCCGGCGTGTTCGCGGTCGTCGCCGGTCAGGTCGCCAGCCTTGCCGTAGAACAGGTCTTTGCTGGCGGAGTTGAAGTTCTCCACCACGTTCAGCCCCTCGTTGATCTCCCGCCGCAGCTCCTCATCCACCAGATACTCGCAGACGAAGATCGTTTTGACGACGCGGCCGAGCTCTTCGATGGCCTGTAGGTGGGATGCTTGGGGCCGCCGCGGGTGAAGCGGCACAGCATCTGGTGCGACTCGGCGGTGCGCAGCCGCAGTGCGGTCGCAGTGCGGTCGCGTACTTGATCATCTGGTCGTAGTGGCGGGCGATTCACCTGGCCCGCCACGTAGTCCACCGCGGCCTTCGGCACGTCCTCCCGGCGCGGCAAACGGCCTCCCAACTCGAAGAACTTGAGCAGCAGCGCGAACCCGAGACGGGTGGCACCGCTCTTGTTCGCCAGTAACTCGCCCTCGGCCTCATCCAGTGTCCGGCACTCGATGAGGTCCTCCAGCTCCCACTCTCTGCGCATCGGCAGGGGCCCCTTCTCCCCCGATCGTGCTGAAGATTCGCAAGCACCCTGCTCCGCACAGATGTCGCTACGGCCCGGTACCGCTCATCCGTGGCCACTACGTGGCGACCCTGAAGTGTTACAGAGAGTTACTTTGGGGCTGGTCGCACGTACCCGAGTGGCGGGCCGTCATCGCCGCGCAATGAACCCGGACGGAGACGGGTGTAGCGTCTCACACGCGAAGTTGATCAGAGGGGTGCCCGCCATTGGAACCGCAAGACACACCGTTGGACATGTCGCAAGGTGAGCGTGTCAGCAGATACAGCGAGGTCGCCGGCGCGTTGGCGTTGCACAGCGACCGGCAGCTCGGCGAGGCGCTGGAGCAGGCGCAGACCCTGGGCTCGGGGATCGGTGGCACCTCGGTGCTGTTGGACATCGATGGCGTGCCGGTCTTCGCCAAGCGCATCCCACTGACCGACCTGGAGCGCCGCCCGGGCAACGTGATGTCCACCGCGAACCTGTTCGGGCTGCCTCCGTTCTGCCAGTACGGAATCGCCGCCATCGGCACGCCGGGCTTCGGTGCCTGGCGCGAACTCGCGGCCGGCGTCATGACGACCAACTGGGTCCTGGCCGGGCGCAGTGCGGCCTTCCCGCTGCTGTATCACTGGCGGGTGCTGCCGGGAGCGCCGCCACCCACCGATGAGCACGCCGACGTCGAGGCGGCCGTGCGGTACTGGGATGGATCACCAGCCGTACGGGATCGTCTCCACGCCCTTGCCCGCGCCTCGGCCGGCATCGTGCTGTTTCAGGAGTTCATCCCCCACAACCTCGACAACTGGCTCGCCGCTCAGCGCAGCGCCGGCCAGGACGCTGCGGTAGCGGCGAGCGCCATGGTCGAGTCGTGCCTGCTCACCGACGTGGCCTTCATGAACGGCCAGGAGTTGGTGCACTTCGACGGCCACTTCGGCAACATCCTCACCGACGGTGAACGCCTGTACATCGCCGATCTCGGGCTGGCGACCTCCTCCCGGTTCGACCTGTCCGAGCAGGAGATCGCATTCCTGAAACGCAACCGGACCCACGACATGGGGTACGCGCTGATGCGGCTGGTCAACTGGCTGGTCGTCAACGTCTGCGGGGTGACGGTGCCGCCGAACGGCATCCCGGGACAACGTAACGACTACGTCCGCGCGTGCGCGGACGGCGCGGACCCCGCCGGTGCCCCGCCGGCTGTCGCCGCGGTGATCCGCCGGTACGCACCCGTGGCGGCGGCCATGAACGACTTCTACTGGGACCTGTACGGCACCAGCAGGACGACACCGTATCCGAACGAGAAGATCGAACGTGCCCTGAGCGCAATGCGCTGACCCCATCAGACCCGGCACGCACACCAAGCCGGCATGCCGCACGCCAAGACCCCGGCGACGTGATGTCGCCGGGGTCTTCTCGCGTGGGGTTCAGCCGTTCACGATCGCTTTCGGCCGCCTCGCGGGCCGGTGTCAGAAGAGCCCGACACCGTCAATCCAGCCTGACGACCTGCTTGAGGAAGACGACGCCGTCGATCATGCCGAGCTGAGCCGGGTCCAGCGGAAAATAGCGGAAATCGTGGGAGACGCGCAGGACGGGCTCCGTGACGGCCTCGGCCAGGCGGCGGGCGTCGACGAGCGAGTGGTCCCACGGGAGCGTGGACAGGACGCCCTCGACGGTGTCCGAGGGCGGGGTGTCGTCGCCGACCGTGCCGAGGGCCGAGGCCAGGAAGGCGTACCCGTCGCCCAGGTGCGTCCCGGTGATCGCCCCGCCGCCCCACCACTCCATCAGCTGGTCGCCGAACGGCATGAGGCTCTTGTTCCGCTGCAGGTGGATGTTGTGGCCGAAGACCAGGGCCGGGCCCTGTTCGGCGACGGCGCGCAGGTTGGCGGCCATCATCGCGTCCCGCAGGGCCGACAGCCGGGGCCACCGTGCCGGGGACGCGTCGGCCATCCAGTAGTGGTAGCGGAGCAGGCCGGTGGCGGTGCGCCCGTACAGTGCCGCCCGCTCCCTGTCCTGCGCGCTCAGCCGCGGCGCCTGCGTGTCGAGCAGCGCCACCAGGTCGTCGGCGATCAGTCGCAGCCGCTGCGCCTCGGCGGACTGGCCGATCGACTGCGACGGATCCATGGCCGCCGCCTCGTTCGCCCATCTGTCGTCCGGGCCCAGCAGCGTGTCGAGGGTCTCCCTGGTCCAGGACAGCGGGCCGTCGAGGAGGGCGTACAGGCCGGTGAGCGCCTGGCGCGGGCTGTGGGCCCAATACTCCAGCGGGCCGTCGAACCCGAAGAAGCGCAGCTTCTCGTCATGTTCCTCGTTGTACGCCCGCATCCAGCGCACGAGCTCGCGATTGGCCGGGGACGCGCCGAAGTTGTGGCTGAAGCCGCGTTCCATGACGTCGTCGAGCGTGCCCGCGCCCGTCGCGATGTAGTCGTCGACCACGAGGCCCATGAGACAGTCGCTCTCGATGGCGAACGACCGGTAGCCCTCGTGCTCGACCAGATGCCGGAAGATCTCGTTGCGCAACTCGCCCAGCTCCCCCACGAAGTGCCTGGCCTCGCCCAGGCCGAGCAGCAGGGGCTTGGCGGGAAGCGACCGCAGGAACGCCGAGACGCCCGCGCCATCGAGTGGACGGGCCATGTCCTTGATGTCCATGCCTTCAACGGTATCGTTGAACTTTCGGTGTAAACTTTCCGGGAAAACTCCCGTTTCGACCGCGACAAACCTTCAATCGGTGATGCATCCATGAGGCCAGTTGATCTGGCGCGCGAGCACGGCCTGTCCACCCAGGCGGTCAGGAACTACGAGGACGCCGGCATCCTGCCCGCCGCCGAACGCACCGTTCACGGCTATCGCACCTACACGCCGCTGCACGCACAAGCGCTGCGCGCGTTCCTCGCCCTCGTGCCCGGGCACGGCCACCAGACGGCCACGTCGATCATGCAGGCGGTCAACCGGGGTGACACCGAGGACGCGCTGCGGCTCATCGACGAGAGCCACGGCCAACTCCTCGACGACCGTCGCACCCTCCAGGCCGTCGAGGCAGCGCTGCGCGACCTGGCGCCCGTGCCGCAGGAGCGCGGCGACACGTTCATCGGCCCGCTGGCCAGGAGGCTCGGCATCCGCCCCGCCACCCTGCGCAAATGGGAGAACGCCGGGCTGATCCGGCCGCGCCGCGACCCGCAGACGGGCTACCGCGTCTACAGCGCCGCCGACGTACGCGACGTCCGGCTGGCCCACCAGCTCAGGCGGGGCGGCTACCTGCTGGAGCAGATCGCCCCGCTGATCGCCCAGGTCCGCTCCGCCGGAGGCGTCGCCCCGCTGGAGTCGACCCTGCGCGACTGGCAGGCCCGCCTGTCCGCCCGAGGCCGCGCCATGCTCCAGGGCGCCGCCGACCTGGAGGCGTACCTCCGCGCCCGCGAAACCCGCCATCCCACCGGTGCGCTCAGCCGCGTCCCGACGTAAGCGCGAGCAGGGCCGTGTCCACGGCGGCGACGAGCCGGCGTGGGTCGGAGTCGGCCTTGACGACCACCTGCAGTCCTTCGAGGAGCATGGTGAGCATGGCGGCGGCGGCGGGGAGGTCGAGCTCCGGGGAGATCTCTCCCTGCCGGGCGGCGGCTCGCAGTCCTTGCAGGAAGCCGTCCTCCACGGCGGACAGGACGCCGCGCACGCTACGGGCGACCTCTTCGTCTCCGGGGAGCAGTTCGCCGGCGGTGTTGGCGATCAGGCAGCCGCGGGGCTGGTCCTGCCGCACGGCCAGGTCGATCCAGCCGATCAGCACGGCCCGGATCCGCGGCAGGACCGGGCCTCCCTCCAGCAGCGTGGGAGCGAGACCGGCAGCCAGACGCTCGTGGTAGTGGGCGAGTGCGCGCAGGAAGAGCGCGCGCTTGTCGCCGAAGGTGCGGTAGAGCGTGCCCGGATGTACGCCGAGCGCCGACGTCAGGTCGGTGACCGACGTCGTCTCATAGCCCCGCGTCCAGAACAGCTCCATGGCGCGGTCGATGACATCTTGCTCGTCGAAGGTTCGCGGTCGGGCCATGACCCGACGATACCCCAATTTGAACGCTCGCTCCCAAACCTGTACTGTCCCATTTGAGAACGAACGCTCTCAAATCCTGGTGGGAGAGCGTTCGATCACCTACTGGCCCGCACTGACGGCGCGGCGGCAGCCGCGGAAACGTCTGGCGATTCGCCGATTCAGCGTCAACCACCTGAGGAGCACGCTCATATGAGCATCGGAATCATCGGCGCCGGCGCCATCGGTTCGGCGATAGCCGAGATCCTGTCCCGAGCCGGCATCGACGTCACCATCTCCAACAGCCGCGGGCCGGACACGCTCGCCGATCTCGCGAAGCGTCTGGGACCCCACGTCCACACGGGCACCCGGGAACAGGCAGCCGGGCAGGACCTCGTGTTCGTCGCGGTGAACTGGTCCCAACTGCCGGGCGCCATGGCGGGCCTGCCCGACTGGAACGACCGGATCGTCATCGACACGAACAACTCCATCGAGGCACCGTTGTTCCAGCCGTTCGAACTGCACGGCAGGACGTCGAGCGAGGTCTTCGCGGACATGGTCCCCGGCGCGCGTGTCGTGAAGGCCTTCAGCCACCTGACTCCCGACCTGCTCACCGCCGATCCCGTCGCGCGCGGCGGTCGCCGGGTCCTCTTCCTGTCGGGAGACGACCTTGAGGCGCGGCAGACGGTGCGAGCGCTGATCGACCGCCTCGGCTTCTTCAGCCTGGACCTCGGTCCGCTCGCCGTCGGATCCCGTCTCCTCCAGTTCCCCGGTGGCCCGCTCCCCGCACACCACCTGGTGAAGGTCGGCTGACCTGTGGGCCGGGCGTCCCGGTCCGTTCGCGAGACCGCCCGGCGGGCCACCCCGTGCCGAAAACCCCTAGAGGAAAGAAGGACCAAACGTCATGTCTCATCAACCCCTGGCGGGAAAGGTGGCACTGGTCACCGGCGGCTCGCGTGGCATCGGAGCGGCCACGGCCCTGCGGCTCGCCGACGACGGAGCGGATGTCGCCATCACGTACGTGTCCTCGGCCGAGCAGGCGAAGAGCGTCGTGTCGAGGATCGAGCAGCACGGCGTCCGCGGTGAGGCCTTCGCCTCGGACCAGGCCGACCCGCAACAGGCGGCGAGCCTGGTCGACAAGGTCATGGCGGCGTTCGGCCGGCTCGACATCCTCGTCAACAACGCCGGAATCTTCGTGACCGGCCCCATCGACGCGGCCGAAACCGACCTGGAGGCCATGGACCGGCAGTACGCCGTCAACGTCGCGGGAGTCGTGGCCGTCACGCGCGCCGCGGCCAAGGTGATGGGCGAGGGAGGCCGGATCGTCTCCTTGAGTTCCACGGCTGCCGACCGTGCCGTCTTCCCGAACCTCGGTGACTATTCCGCGACGAAGGCTGCCATCACCGCCTACACCCGTGCGTGGGCGCGAGACCTCGGTCGGCGGGGCATCACCGTCAACGCGGTGCAGACCAGTTCGATCAGCACCGACATGAACCCCGATGTCGGGTCGTTCGCCGATGTGCAGCGCTCGATGAACGCCCTGGGACGGTTCGGCCGGCCCGAGGAGATGGCCGCCGCCATCGCGTTCCTCGCCGGCCCCGAGGCCGGCTTCGTGACCGGTGCCACGCTGAACGTCGACGGCGGCTTCAGCGCCTGACAGGCGGTCACGTTCCCGCTGGTGTCGCAGTTCGGTGCGGCGAAGGCCACGTTGCCGAGGCGGCTCGGGTCGGCTGAGGTGCGAGACCCTCCTCGAGCTCAGCCCCGGAGTCCGAACGCTGCCATCACTCGCTCGGCCAGGTCATCCTCCGTCATCGTGGTGTCGACCTCGATGACGTCGAGTTCGAGACGTTGCGCTTCCTCATGGAGACGTTCCGTGAACAGCTGATCGCGGACGAGAAGGTTGCGCAGTGCCCTTGCTGGATCGCTGGTCTTTCGGGCGATCTCCCACAGCGAGCCTCGACTGCCGAAGGCGGCCCGGCGGAAGTCGGGCGACGGCAGGAGCCAAACGGCGTGACCAGGCATGGCGAGGAGTGGCTTCACGAGACGTGGCAACAGCCGGAACCCCTCGACGACCACACCGGGTTCCCTCGGAAGGCGGAGGAGGTCGTCGACGATCAGACCGAAGCCCTCACCCCGAAACCAGTGGAACGTCTCCAGCATGACTTCCGGAGATCGATTCACCCATCGCTCGTCCATGTCCATCGCTGCGAACTCGCTCAGGAACGGACACTCCTCGGGTGTGCTCCGGCCGGCGTGATCCGCCATCACATCGTCGGTGGCGTAGAGACGCAACCCGTGCCGAGCCGCCATGCGACGAGCGATGGTCGACTTGCCGGCGCCGCTCCCGCCACCGATCCAGTAGACGTGCCCGAGCCGGGCGCGCAGCGCGGCGGCGTTCGCAGTGTCTTCACGCTGGTCAGGTCGCATTGTCCAGATCGCACCCTTCAACTGCACGGCGTGGTGCGCCGTCCGGGTGATCAGGCACCCGGCTGCGTGATTCGTCAACCGTCGAAATCGAGGGCGCGCGTTTCCGGCAAACGACCAGTGCTCCGCAGAACAGTCATTTGTACGGTTCCTCGCATGATATCCCTGTTAGTCGCGTCATCGGCGGAACACGCATGAGCCCGGTACGCCGCAGGACGGCACTCGGCATGGGCCTGATCGCCGCCGCGTCACTGCTCGTATCACAAGGCCAGACCACGTTCGCCGCCGCCGACAGCCGGCCCGGCATCGTGGTGGAGAACGGCGTCACGCAACCGGTGTTCGGCTACGCCGACGCGATCCGCGAACACGTCTGGGTGGACGCCCCCTTCGACAGCGACCATGACGGGGTCAACGACCAGATCTCGGTGGACATCATGCGTCCACGGGCCACCGAACAGGGCCTGAAAGCACCGGTCATCATGGACGCCAGCCCGTACTACTCCACGCTCGGCCGGGGCAACGAATCCGAGCTCAAGCAGGACACCGACGGCGACGGCCTGCTCGACAAGTGGCCGCTGTTCTACGACAACTACTTCGTGCCCCGTGGATACGCCGTCGCCCTGCTGGACATGGTGGGCACCAACAACTCCACCGGCTGCCCGACCACCAACGGCACACCGGACAACCTGTCCGCCAAGGTCGCCATCGACTGGCTGAACGGCAGGGGCACCGCGCGGGACGCCGACGGCAACGTGGTCGCCTCCCCCGGCTGACACAACGGCAAGACCGGAATGATCGGCAAGTCCTACGACGGCAACCTGGCGCTCGCGACGGCGGTGACCGGGGTCGAGGGCCTCAGCACCATCGTCGACATCGCCGGCCCGTCGAACTACTACGACTACACCCGCAAGAACGGCGTCGTGACCCGTGGCAACCACTACGTGGCAAGCCTCGCGAACACCGTGACCGACCCCGACCGGCGCGAGCACTGCGCTCCGGTACGGGCCGAGATCAGCGCGGCGGACGGCGACGCCACCGGCGACTACTCGGAGTTCTGGGCGGAGCGCAACTACGTCAAGGACGCCGCGAACGTGCGGGCCAGCGTCTTCATGGTGCACGGCCTCAACGACGACAACGTACGGCCCGACCACTTCAGCCAGTTCTGGACCGAGCTCGCCAAGCACAACGTGCCGCGCAAGCTGCTGCTCGCGCAGGAAGGGCACGTCGACCCGTTCGACTTCCGCCGCACGGCATGGGTGGACACGTTGCACCGATGGTTCGACAACTGGCTGCAGGGCGTACCCAACAAGATCATGAAGGAGCCCCGGGTCGACATCGAACGGGCACCGGACGTCTTCGAGTCCTACCGCGACTGGCCGGTCCCCGGCGCGAAGAAGACCAACCTCTGGTTCCAGCCCGCCGAGGTCGCCGGCGGCCCCACCGGCCTGTCGGTGAAGCACGCCAAGGGACACCCCGCCGACCTCATCTTCCAGGACAACCCCACCCAGACCGAGACCCAGATGGTCAGCGACACCTCCAACGTCGGACCGAACCGGCTGGTGTTCCTCACCGAACCGCTCACCGAGCCGCTGCACGTCTCCGGCACCCCCGTC
Source organism: Nonomuraea terrae (assembly GCF_004348995.1). Taxonomy (GTDB): domain Bacteria; phylum Actinomycetota; class Actinomycetes; order Streptosporangiales; family Streptosporangiaceae; genus Nonomuraea; species Nonomuraea terrae. Next base: position 32,346 of record NZ_SMKQ01000013.1, on the reverse strand, counting down.
GTACGGCTGAACGCCTCGGCGGACCAGACCGACACCAACTTCGGCGCCGTCCTGGTCGACTACGGCCCGCAGACCAGGGTCAGCTGGGAGACCTCCGGCGAGGGCATCAGGACGCTGACCACCGAGGACTGCTGGGGCGAGAGCAGCCCGAGCGACGACGCCTGCTACAAGCAGACGGCGAAGAACATCATGACCAGCGACCGGGAGCGAATCAGCAAGGGCGTCATGGACGCGCTCAACCGGAACTCGCTCACCACTCCTGAGCCGCTCGTCCCGGGTGAGAAGTACGACTTCAACCTGCCGTTGCTGCCGGTCGACCACGTGTTCGCGCCGGGCCACCGGCTCGGTCTGATCGTGGTCGGCAGCTACCGCAGCTACTCCAGCGTCGCTGACCAGACCCGGGCGAACATCAGCGTGACGACCAAGATCAGCAACTTCCAGTTGCCGCTGGTCGGCGGGCAACAGGCCGCGCGCAGGGCCGGTCTCTGACCAGCCCTGCCGAATCGCCTCCGATCCTTCCCCAACGTCCCGGCCGGTGGTTGTTCCACCGGCCGGGACGGCCTTTTCGGCCTGCAGCACTGGGGCGAGGGGTGACCGGCCGCTGCCCGGACGGGCGGTTCTGGTGAACTCAGCCGATCCCGCCCAGACCCGTCGCACATTCGTGCGGTCACCAGGAGAACCAGGAAAACGTCCACCGTTCCCGAGCCCTTCGATCCTTGGTGTTGTTGTTGAAGTTGTACGGGCGAAGCCCGTTGCGGTACGGCTGTATTCAGCCCCGCCCTTTACATTGTAGATTTACTTGAGCGCCTCAGTCGGAGAACTTCTCACCCACGACGCCGCCGTCGACGCCCCTGCACACGCTCCGCGCGGATACTGGCTGCCCTCCCTCTCGCCACCATGGCGAGACCGACGAACCCGCCACGCCAACGCAGCCGCGGTCCGCCGCGGCTCCGCGCGGCCGGCCCCAAGGCCGGCGTCACCCTCGTACACCCCGCGACCGGACCGGACTGGCCACCACTCCCCCAGCGTGAATCTCTCCAGCAGGGCGATGAGGGCACCGTTCAGATCACGCAGTCGCTCGCGTGCAGGCCTTGGAGTGCGGTCGGGGTCTCAGCTATGCGGCGGTAGGTGGGGCATTGGGTGAAGTCGTCGGCCGTGCATCGCATGAGGTGTTCGATCAGCGCCTTCGAAGCCGATATCTCCTGAAGTCTGCGTTCCAGTTCCGCGTGGTGCCGCTGGAGGAGTGTACGCCGCTCGGCCTGGCCGGAGCTGGTGAGGATCTCGCGGATCTGCTCCAGGCTCATCCCCGCCGCTTTGGCGCGAATGATGGTCATCACGCGGATGAGGTGGTCGTGCGTGTAGCGGCGGCGGCCGTTGACCCTGGCGGCGGGGGCCAGCAGGCCCATGGCCTCCCAATGCCGCAGGACGTGCGGGGCCAGGCCGAACCGCTCGGCGAGTTCCCCGATCCGCATCGAATCACTTGACTTCATGTTGACATTAACATGCAGACTTGCCTCCACGTCAAGCGATCACTGCTCACGGAGGCAGACATGTACGACGCCGTCATCGTCGACGGCGGCCCAGCCGCCGACCTGACCGCGCAGGCGGCGGGCTGAGGCCGCGGTGTCGACGAACCTCACAGAGACTCCGGTACGGGCGAGCAACGTACCGCTCGCCACGGCCGGCCTGCTGATCGGCATGCTGCTGTCGGTCCTGGACCAGACCGTGGTCGCCATCGCCCTGCCGGACATCGCCGCCGACCTGGGCGACATGAACGCGATCGGCTGGATCGTCACCTCCTACGTGCTGGCCTCGACCGCCATCGGGGCGCTCTACGGCCGGCTCAGCGACAGGTTCGGCCGTCGCACGGTCTTCACCACGGCCATCGCCGTCTTCGTCGCGGGCTCTGCCCTGTGCGGCCCGGCCCAGACGACGCCCCAGCTGATCGCCGCCAGAACCCTGCAGGGCGTCGGCGCCGGGGCGCTGTTCGTACTGCCCACGATCGCGCTGTCGGAGCTGTACCCGCAGCGGCTGCGCGGCAAGGTACAGGGCTTCACCGGCGGTGTCTTCGCCCTGGCCAGCGTGGGCGGGCCGCTCGCCGGTGGCGCCATCACCGACGCCTGGGGCTGGCGCTGGATCTTCTACGTCAACCTGCCGCTCGGCCTGCTCGGCATGGCGCTCACCACGTTCGCGCTGCGACTGCCCAAGGCGGGCGAGGACAGCAGGGTCGACCTGCCGGGGGCCGTGCTGATCGCGGGCGCGACGGTGAGCCTGCTGCTGGTGGCCGAATGGGGCGTGCGCACGTACACGTGGAACTCTGGCGTGATCCTCGCGCTGGTCGGGGCGGCGGTGTTGCCGGTGGCGCTGTTCGTGTGGTGGGAACGCCGCGCGGCCAACCCGCTGCTGCCGCTGCGGCTCTTCGCCGATCCCGTCCTGCGGGTGGCGCTGCCCGCCACCGCGCTGCTGGGCGCGCTGCTCGGGGGCTCGATCGTCTACCTGCCCACCTATCTGCAGGCCGCGTACGGCATGGGCGCCACCCAGGCGGGCCTGGCGCTCAACCCCTATGTCCTGACGTTCATGGCGGTCTCCTCGCTCGCCGGTGCCCGCATCGGCGAGAGCGGCCGCTTCAAGCCGTACCTCATCGCCGGATCGGCGATCGTGGTGCTGGCATTCACGCTGCTGAGCCGGCTCACCCCGGACACTCCCTACGTCGTGCTCGCCGCGGAGCTCGCGGTGCTGGGCGTCGGCTTCGGACTGCTGATGCAGAACCTGGTGGTCATCGCGCAGAACGCCGCTTCCCCGGCGGATCTGGCCGCGGTGACCTCCGCCGTGGTGTCCGTCCGTGGTCTGGGTCTCTCCTTCGGCGTGGCCGTCTTCGGCATGCTTCTCTCCCGCGAACTCGTGAACCGCGTCGCGACCCCCGCAGTGACCGCCGCGGCGATTCCCGACGTGCTGTTCTGGGACGCCCCGGCCGCCGCCGCACTGGTGGGGCTGATGGCCCTGCTGCCCCGGACGGTTCATCGCCCCGTAGCCGAAGGTCCAACCGCATGAGCGACCGGCAGACCATCGGAAGGCTGCCTCGACGACTACGTACAGACGTTGGTCGACGCATGCGTCCATCAGGGCGGTGATGGCGGCCCGCTCCGCGCACACCGTGGCCGGTCCAGCGGTGGCTCCATGCCACCGGAGCCGCCGCTGGACGGGGCGTATTTCGCACGGATGGTTGAGGGGATCGCGCGCCGCGGCTACGTCCTCGCTAGTCCCCGGCCATCACGGTGAAGGTGAACCCGGAGCTCGTCGGACGGCGCAGCGGAATGTCGCACTTGATCCGGCGCAGCACCTCGTTCCTGCTGAGGCCGAGCCCCTGCGCGACGAGCCGCTCCGGGCGCAGCGGCACCGAATCCTCGAAAACGACCTCCACCTGGACCGGCCATGCCTCGTCGAGCCATGCCGACGGGGTGTCCAGCCGCCAGGCCCCCTTCCAGTCCAGGGTGAAGCGGTTGCGCCGGGCGAGCAGCGGATCCAACAACCTGGACGCCACCAGCTCCGGATCGTTGGCGTGGTAGCCGTCGAGCTCGGCCGGATCGAAGGAGCTGACCGGCGTTCGCTCGTGCACGGTGAGCTTGCTCGTCCGATCGCAGGACACGCAGCGGACCAGCAGCCACACGTCCAGCAGCTTGCGGTTGGCGTTGACGCGGAATCTGCCCTCGCCGGTGGTGGCCGACTCCGACCGGCAGTCCACGCATCGCAACGACAGCAGCGGCAGCCGGGTCCGACGAACGACCCAGGGCAGCACAGTATGAGGTTGTGAAGACATGATCTCTCTAGACCTGACACGAGACCGATTGCGCGCGGCCTCGAACGCTGGATGACCGGGCGCACACGGGCAGCCCGTCAGAGCCGACGAGAGGGTCGGCTTGAAGGTGAGCGGAAGAAGGTGTCAGATCTGAAGAGCAGGCGGGGTCACGCGGTTTGTCCTCTGTCCTCACTACGACGGTGCCGCAGGCAACCTACGGGAACGCGGAAGCAAGGCTCAATCGGTTTTCCGGCGGCGGTGGCCCTGTCGCTTGAGCTCACCCCAGCAAGTCCGTAACCGGATGGCCCGAGTGCATCGCGCGGTCCGGCCCGCTTCGGTGCTGACGCAGGAATCAGTTCCGATCCTCCTCGCGTTGCACCGGCTGACTTACGCGATGACGACGATGACGACGAGGTGGACCGCGGTCCATCGCAGGGAGGAGACGGGAGCCGATGAGCCTTCGTCAGTTCGAGTACGCCCTGGCCGTCGCCGAGCAGGGCTCGGTGACGGCGGCGGCGGAGCTGCTGCACGTCGCTCAACCGTCGGTGTCCCAGCAGATCCGCGGCCTGGAGCGGGAACTCGGCGTGAAACTGTTCACCCGCACGCCGACCGGACTGGTGCCCACCGTGGTCGGCCGCGCGTTCCTGCGGGAGGCGGAGGTCGCGGTGAGCGCGTCGCGGCGGGCGAGGGCGACGGCGCGAGCCGGTGCCGAGGAGTTGGTGGGCGAGCTGGTGGTCGCGGCGCAGATGGGCTTCGGCACGCGGCAGTTGCCTGGCGCGCTGGGCGCGTTGCGTCGCCGCTTCCCGCGGCTGGAGGTCACCGTCTTCGAGGAGCCGAGCTCCGCCGAGCTGGAGCGGCTGTGCCGCCGGGGGGTGCTGGACCTCGCCCTGATGGCGGCGTGCGAGCGGTCCCCCGCCGACGCCCACCACCTCGGCGACGAGGAGTTCGTCGTGGTGCTGGGCGCCGGGCACCGGCAGCTCGCCGCGGACCGGGTCGAGCTGCGCGAATTGGAGGGGGAGCCGTGGGTGAGGTTCGACCGCGAAAGCGCACTCGACGGCGTGCTGCTGAACGTGCTGCGGGACAACGAGCTGACCCCGACCACGGTCGCCCGCGTGTCCCAGACGGCGACGGCCGTGCGCTGGGCCGCTCACGGGCTGGGGGTGACGCTCGTCCCGGCCTCCGCGGTGCCCCCCGGTCACGAGCACCTCGTTCGCCCGGTGTTCCCGGTCGTGTCCCAGCCCGTCATCGCGGTGGTCCGGGCCGCCGCGGGCCCGGCGGAGACGGCCCTGCTCGAACTCCTGCGTCAGGAGGCCTGGTACAATACCGCCTCCTTCTCACCGGTGTCCTGACGGCCGCAAAGGGAGTGCCGGGCCGCCGGTGCAGTGGTCTTCGCCCGATGACCCGTTCTCCGACGAGCTGCGGCTCGCCTACCTGGCGAGCCGCACGATGACGTTGCCGCGGTGCACTCCGGCGAGGAGCTCGTCCTGGGCGGTGATGGCGCGCTGGAGGGTGCCTTCGAGGAGCGTGTGCGCGAACCTGATCCGGCCTTCGGCGTACCACTGGGCGTAGTGGGTGTTCCAGGCCTGGACCTGGTCGGGGGTGTGCCCGGTGGTGAAGGGCCGGATCTGCACCTCGCGGACGATCGCGGTCATGATGTCGAGGCGGGGATGCCCGCCGTCGCCTCCGCCGACCTGTCCGGCGAGGGTGCCGCACAGCGCGAAGCGGGCGCCGAACGCCGTGTGCCGGAGTGCTGCTTCGAACGGGGAGCCGCCGATGGTGTCGAAGAAGGCGGTGATCCCGTCGGGGGCGAGCTTGGCGAGCCGGTCGTCGAGGTCCTCGTTGCGGTAGTCGATGGCGGCGTCGAGGCCGAGCTTCTCGACGAGGAAACGGGTCTTCTCGGGTCCGCCGGCGATGCCGATGACGTACGCGGCGCCACGCGCCTTGGCGATCTGCGCGGCCATCGACCCGACGCCGCCGGCGGCTCCGCTGACGAGGACGACGTCCCCCTCACCGACGGCGGCGATGTCGACGATGCCATGGTAGGCGGGCACGCCCTGGTTGAGCAGGTACTCGGGACCGGGGAAGACGCCGTCGGGCACGGGGAACGCCTCGCCCGGCCCCAGGATGCTCTCCTCGCGCCAGCCCGACATGTGCAGCACGACGGTTCCCACCGGCAGGTCGTCGGCACGTGACTCGACGACCTTGCCGATCGCGGTGCCGTAGATCGGCTCGCCGACCCGGAAGGTGGGCACCGGGATCTGGGTGGTCTCGAACATCAGGTCGCCGCTCGCCGCGATCACCTGCTGGAACAGGTTCCGCACCCGCACCTGGCCGGCGGCCGGCTCCTGCGGGGGAAGCGTGACCACGTCGAGCAACGAGCTGGGCGGCTGGGCCAGATCCGTACGATGCGCGCGCAGAACGACGGCGGACGATCCCTGGACGGTCATGATGAAACCTCTCGTTCGGTCGTGGTCGGGCCTGAGCCCATGGACGGCAGGGCCGGCTCAGAGCTGGGTAGCGCCTCCGTCCACGACGAGCTCGGCGCCGGTGGTGTAAGTGGCGTCGAAGGCGAGGAATGCTGCCGCCCTGGCGACCTCGTCGGGGGTGCCGAAACGCCGCATGGGATTGTCCGCGACCCGCTGCGCCTTGAACTGCTCGGCGGCCTCCTCGCTCATCGTGTTCTCCAGGATTCCCGTGTCGATGGGACCGGGGCTGACCGCGTTGACACGGATTCCGCGCGGAAGCAGCTCGCGGGAGAGGGTGCGGGCCATCGAGCGCAGCGCCGCCTTGCCGGCCGCGTAGACACTGATCTCCGGCATGCCGATGACGTTCGCGATCGAGGTGGTGAGGACGACGCCGGCGCCCGTGCTCAGCAGCGGCGCCAGCTTCTGCACGGTGAAGTAGGCGCCCTTGACGTTGATCGCGAACAGCTCGTCGTACATCTCCTCGGTCGTCGACTCGAAGGGCGTGAGGGGTGCGATGCCGGCGTTGACGAACAGGGCCTCGATCGTGCCGAGTTCGCCCTTGACCCGGTCAGCCAGAGCATCAAGGTCGGGCAGTGAGGCCACATCGCCCCGCACGGCCACCACGTTCTTGCCGAGCCGCTCCCGCGCGGCGTCGAGCGTGGACTGAGAACGACCGTTGATCACCACGCGGGCTCCGCCGTCCACCAGCAGTTTCGCCATCGCGAACCCCATGCCGCTGCCGCCGCCCGTGATCACTACATTCTTGTCGCTGTACTTGTCCATGCCAGACTCTTTCGTTCTTTCAAGATTCGGTGATGTGTGCCGGATTTTCACTTCGGCGCGACTCGATAAGTTCTTCCGTCGAAAATGGCGTTCTGGAATGCCGTCGGCGTCAACCCCTGGGGAATTCGCCGCCGTCCACGACGAGATTGCTGCCGGTCAGCCAGCTCGCCCGGCCGGACACGAGGAACAGCACCGCGTCGGCGATGTCGTCGGGCTGACCATCACGCCCCAGCGGCACGGCGGGGTTGTCCTGGCCTGTCGGCGCCGCGTCCAGGCGCGCCCACTGCTCCCGCGTTGCTTCGCCGCCGGGAGTGGCGACCCTGCCAGGACTCACGGTGTTGACCCGGATCCCGTACGGGGCGAGCTCCAAGGCCAGTCCCCGGCTGTAGTTCTCCAGCGCCGCCTTCGCCGCCGTGTAGTGCAGGAACGGTCCTACCGAGGTGGGCGCAGCGGCCGAGGAGACGTGCACGATCATCCCCGAACGCCGTTCCCGCATCTCCGGTGTCAGCAGGGAGTCCAGCCGCACCGACGCCAGGTAGTTCAGGTCCAGCGCGTCCTGCCACTCCTCGTCGGGGATGGCCGAGCTGTCCTTGTGCGGTCGCGCCCCACCCGCGTTGTGGACCAGGATGTCCACCCCGCCGAGCGCCTCGCGCGCGGCCGCGGCGACCGCCTCGGCTCCAGCCCGTGTCCGCACATCGGCCGCCACGAAGGTGGCCCCCTCCGGCACCGTGCTCTTCGCCGACCTGGCGGTCGTGAGCACCTCGGCGCCCGCGTCCAGGAGCCGGCGCACGACGGCCGCTCCGATTCCGCGGGAACCGCCCGTGACCAGGGCCCGCTTTCCCGCGAGTTCTCGCGTTCCCGATCCGCTTCCGATCGTGGTCATGCCACCGGCCCTTTCCGTCGCGTGTTCGTCCGCTCGACGAAAAAGAATCGACGTGCGCAGAGCGCGAATCTTCGGAGAAATCGCGGTGAGCACCTCGTCGAGCTCTTTTACGGTACGTCCGGAAAAGAACGAGACACAAAGACGAAATGTCAGCAGGCGCCATAGGGAATGCCTATGGCGCCTGGCCCCTCCGCCAGTGACCGGCGCAGGAAGCGGACCGACGCGGATGGGACGCCGACGAGGAGATCGGTACCGTCCTGACTCATCTGTGGGGCAGCGAGCGCGCCACGGTCTTGGCCTCGGGCCACGCTGGAGAGCCAGACCGGGGCCGAGACTGATCCACCCGTCCTCCCGGCGGGTGATCTCCTACCCGAGCAGCCGGCTCCAGCATTCGGCCGGCAGCTCGAGGCCGGCTACGTCGATGACGACCCCGCCGAGACGCAGCGCCGCGCCGCGCTCGGGTCGCGAACGTCGAGGTTCATACGCCCACCGCCTGCCGAGCCCAGCCGACAGACCCGAGAAGGGCACCGAACGCCGGGCGAGTGCCTGCGGGTCGAGACCCGAGCACTTCAGCGCCGGGCGCAGGAAGGCGCCGAGCATGGCCCGCGGCGTGTGTCACGCGCCCGGCCGGCCGGTGGTCGCGACGGCGAGGAGCTCCTGCAGCCCGGCTTTGACGGCCGGCCATTCCGGGGCGATCACGGAGAACAAGGCCGAGTCCCGCAACAGGCCTTCCTCACCTGGCGCCCACGAGGGCGACCACCTGCGCAGCACGCCCTCGAAGTGCGCGCCGAGGCGCTCGATCGCCCGGCGCGACCGCTGATTACGGGCATCGGTCTTGAGGTCTACGCGGGTCACGCCCAGCACCTCGAACGCCCTCCCGTCCCGCACGCGCACCTGTGCGAAGGGGGTCAGCCCTGGGCGGTCGAGCTGGGCCTGCAGACAGGATCGCATCTCATTGGCACGGGGGACCACGGTGAAGTCGTAGGAGGAGCGGTCCTCTTCGGCTGCGCGCGCCAGATCCGGGGCGTGCCTCATCGCGAGCGGCTCCAGTCGCACGCTGGATCCGGACAGCACGGGAACGTCGAGCCGAGCGTTCATGAGATCAGTGGCCTTCCTGTTTGAGGACGTGCGGGAGGAGGTCGCGGCTCAGCAGCCCCGCGACCGCCAGGCGGCGGAGCTGTCGGCCCCGTCGGCGAGCCGCCGCCTCTCCCGGCCCTCGTCGTTCCACCGCCACGTCGCCGAAGAGGTCACCGGAAAGGGAGCCTCACCCGGCACGTCGATGGACGGTGTGCCACGACCGCGCGGCTGCCAGGGCTCCTCAGGAGAGCCCGCCACCTGTGTGATCGGCTCCCCCGGCCATCCCACCAGCGGCAGAACGGCGGATGCCGGCAAGCGTCACAACCGAGAGGCGAATCAGGATGTCTCCTGTCGAATGGCGTTCTCTGCATCAGCACCCCCTCGGCCTCCTGCCCCGGTGAACCTGCGTCGGGTCGCAACGTCCCAGGTCGGGGCATCCGGCCAGAGCGGGAAACACAGGTGACAGCGGCGTTGCCGCACCGTCAGGATCGGATCATGTCCCGCGATCTTCGGCTGCGAGCCACCTTCGACCGAGCGGCTGCCACTTATCAAGACGCACGTCCCGACTATCCGGCCGAGCTGTACTCCGACCTGCTCGCGATCACCGGGGCCACGCCACCCGCGCACCTGCTCGAAGTCGGATGCGGCCCGGGGAAAGCCACGCTGCCGTTGGCGCGGAGGGGCTTCCGGATCACCGCTGTCGAAATCGGCGCCGCCCTCGCGGCCGAGGCCCGGCACCGCCTCGCCGAATTCTCCGACGTCTCCGTCATCACGTCGTCATTCGAGGAGTGGGCGCCCCCGGCGGGGGCCCGCTTCGAGCTCGCCTACGCGGCCACGGCGTGGAAGTGGGTGGACCCGGAGGTCAAGTACGCGAAAGCAGCCGGCCTTCTCACCCCGGGCGGCCACTTGGCTGTGTGGAACGCCGACCACGCGATGCCGGCAGATTTCGACCCGTTCTTCACCGAGATCCAGAAGGTCTACGAGGAGATCGGCGAAGGCCACGGCGGCCCGTGGCCACCGCCACCACCCGAGGACCAGACCGACCCCGTCGCCGCCGAGTTCGACGCCTCCGGGCACTTCACGGTGGTCGGGACGAAGCTCTATGTATGGGCATCGCGCTACACAGCTGATGAATACATCGCCCTGCTGGAGACGTTCTCCGGCCACATCGCCATGGAGCCGGCCAAGCGCGAACACCTCTACCAGGAGATACGCCGCCATCTCGCCGTACGCCCGGACGGACGTCTCACCCGTCACTGGTCGGTCGTCCTCACCGTCGGCCGACGCCTGTGACGTTGCAACAGGGAAGCGAGAGACAGAGCCCGATCACTGGACACTCCCTGCCGGTCGACCATCCGGCTCTCACATGATGTCTCGCCGCAGCGGGGCTGCCACGGCGACGGCAATCGCGATCAGGGCGTAGCAGACCAGCACGGCAGCACCTGCCGGCGCGGACAGCAGGTGGGCCGCGGAGGTACCGGTCTGGCCGGCCAGGGCGTCCGCCAGATAGGTGAAGCCGGTCAGTGCGGCAGTGGCTCCGCCCGGGAGATAGGGATAGAGCTCTTTGATGCCCGGGATGAGCATCAGCACGGTCTCGATCATGTAGAAGTAGGCGCCCACAGCGACGAGGGCGGTCACCTGGTTGCGGAGGAGGGCGCCTACGGCGACGCCCAGCAGGGTGTAGACCGCCATGGTCAGGGCGATGCGGGCCAGCAAGGCCGCGACCGTGACGGTCGGCAGGCCAAGCGTGATGCCCTTGAGCACGGCCACGCCGAAGAGAGCGCCGCCGGCCACGATCGCGGCGACAGCGCCGTAGGCGAGCCCAGCCCCGGTGTAGACCGCCAGCTTGGCCGCCAGCCAGGTCCAGCGTCTGGGAGCGAACAACGTCGTGGTGGTGATGGTCCGATGCCGGTATTCCGAGGACACGGCGACGGTGCCGAGCAGAGCGGGGGCGAAGACCGTGCAGCCGAGCAGGCCCAGCAGCACGTGGGTGCCTTGGGCGGTGTCCAGGCCGGGCAGCGGAGGGGTGAAGTTCTCCGGCCCGGCGAGTGCGAGCAGGCCGACGAACGCTCCGCTGCCCAGCGCGGCCAGCAGACCCCACAGCCAGAGCCTGGTGCTGGTCAGGCGCGTCCACTCCGCGGCCAGGAGCGCGGCCGGCAGCGCGGTCATCGGGAACCTCCGGTGAGGTGCAGGAATACTTGTTCGAGGGTGGGTTGTTCGCGGGTGATCTCGCGCAGCGTGACACCGTGGGAGGCCGCTGCGGTGGCGACCTGTGCGGTGCTCAGGCCGTGGATGCGCAGGAGATCCGGTCGCGGACGTTCTACCTGGACCCCGCTCTCCATCAGTTCGGCGGCGAACCGGTCCGCTTGCGCGCAGCGGACCAGCACGGTGGCTGAGCCGTACAGGCCGGTGACGGGTCCGGTGGTGACCAGCCGCCCGTCGCGGATCACCACCACGTGGTCGGCCATGTGCTCGATCTTGCCGAGCACATGGCTGGAGATGAGGATGGTGCGGCCGTCGGCGGCCAGCTCGCGGAGGAAGTAACGCAGCCAGGCGATGCCTTCGGGGTCGAGGCCGTTGCTCGGTTCGTCCAGCAACAGCACTTGTGGATCACCGAGCAGCGCGGTGGCCAGGCTGAGGCGCTGCCTCATGCCGGTGGACAGGATGCGCGTGGTGCGGCCGGCGAAGGCCGACACCCCGGTCAGGTCGGCCACCTGATTGACCCGGGCCGTGCCGTACCCGCCCATGCGGGCGTAGACCCGCAGATGGTCGCGGGCGGTGTGAGCGGGGTGGAAGCCGGCGCTGTCCAGCACGGCTCCGACGGTGGCCGACGGGTGAGGCAGGTCGGCGTAGCGGTCGCCGCCGAACGTGGCGGTGCCGGAGGCCGGCGCGACCAGGCCCAGCATCATCCGCATCGTGGTGCTCTTGCCGGCGCCGTTGGGCCCCAGGAATCCGGTCACGCTGCCGGCCTCGACCTCGAAGCTGAGGTCGGTGACGGCGGTGATCGGCCCGAACGCCTTGGTCAGGCCGCGCACCTCGATGTTCATGCCGTCGCCGCGATCAGCCGGCGGTGAAGGTGTGCGGCGTCGGGAACGCTGAGGATCAGCTCGTCGTGGTGCGACGCCCGGCTCTTCAGGACGATCCGCAGGCCGCTGACCTGCCGGCGGGCGGCGACCAGACGCTTGACCCCGCTCAGAGACGTCCAGGTGCCGATCTTGATGACGCCGGAGACGAGCAGGCCGTAGCGCACGCCCGTGGCAGCTCCAAGCGGCCGGTCGAGCAGGTCCACCTCGGCGATCTGGGTCAGCGGCACGCTCACGGAGCCGGTCCTGGTGAACAACCGCGTCCACGGGGCGAAGTGGACCGTCAGCATTTCCCGGTGGATCTCTATCTGCAGCATGATGCGCCCTCCTAGTTCGATCTGTTCTATTAGTTATATATCAGATCGAGCCTGGGTGCGCAGCCGGCCCTTGCCCGCGACAGCAAGGTCCTGATCAGAGCGACAAGCGGCACGCCCCCACCCTGTAATTCAATTCTTGACAGAATTAATTAATGCTTCTACGTTACGATCATGTTTCAGCCGCCGACGTTCACCCGGGGTTCCATCGGTAGCCCCGCGGAGGCCACCGTGATCACCACCGTCCTCACCCGCGGGCCGATCTCGCGCGTCGACATCGCCCGGATGACCGGGCTGTCGCAGGCCGCGGTGACCAAGGCGGCACGGCCGTTCATCGACGCCGGCTACATCGAGGAGCTGCCCAACCGCGAGCGGGCGGCGACCGGAGCCGGCCGGCCCGCCAGCCCGCTCGCCGTCCGCGCCGACCGGGAGTTCTTCGTCGGCATCAAGATCACCTCTGACGAGCTGATCGGCGTGGTCACCGACCTGCGGGCGCAGATCCTGCACTCCCGGCACCGCGCGCTGGACTCCCACGTGTTCGACCACGTCGCGGCCCAGATCGTCGACCTGGTCGGCGACCTGCTCGGGCAGAACGCCGCCTACCGCGAACGGACCCACTGCATGGGGGTGGCCTTGTCGGGCGACGTGGACCGGGCCTCGGGCAAGGTCCGCTACTCCCCCTTCATCGGCTGGAACGACGTCGAGCTGGCCGCCCACCTCACCAGGGCGACCGGCCTGATCACCACGCTGGAGAACGACGTCAAAGCCCTGACCGTGGCCGAGCAGTGGTTCGGAGAAGGTGTGGACACGGCGTCTTTCGCGCTCGTCACGGTGGGCGCCGGGATCGGCTGCGGCCTCGTCGTCGGCGGGCAGGTCGTCTCCGGCGCGTACGGCGTGGCCGGCGAGATCGGGCATGTCCCGGTGGCCGGTGGAGGACCGCCGTGCCACTGCGGTGGGCGGGGCTGCGTCGAGGCCATCGCCTCCACCGAGGCCATCGTGGCAGCCTCCCGCCTTGCCGCCGGCCGCGACCTGACCATGGAGGACGCCGTCGCCCTGGCCCGCGGCGGCCACGAGGGCGTCCGCGAGGTCTTCGCCCGTGCCGGGCACGCCATAGGGCTGGGGCTGGCCGCCATGGTCAACCTCGTCGGCCCGGAGCGCGTCGTGGTCTCGGGCGAGGGCCTCGCCAACTACGACCTGTTCGAGGAGCAGATCCGGCAGACCTTCGTGGCGCAGGCGTTCGCCGCCGCCGCGAACTGCCCGCTCACCATCCGGCCCCTGCCCTTCGAGGCATGGGCGCGGGGCGCCGCGGCGGTCGCCGTGCAGACCCTGTTCACCCTCTGACCCCTACGTCCGCCCTGTCCCTTTCCATCGCGCTGTCCGCCCGCCCGGCCTGTTCGGCCGGCGCAGTGATCACCATCATCCCGCCGGCGGTGACTCGTCACCCGGCGGCACATCGTGCAGGGCCGACCACGTCCTGCCTGAAGGGCTGAACGACCTCTCACGACCCGTCACCGCTCGATCCAGCTCAAGGAACCCGAATGCGACACTCCCCACCTGTCCGTGCCCTCCTCACCCTCCTCACCGTGCTGGGCCTGACCGCCACGTTCGCCGTGGTGAACAGCAGTCCCGCCCTCGCGAAGAGCGACTTCTCCGCCCGTCCTTTCATGGGCTGGAGCAGCTGGAGCGTCCAGTCCTCCACCCGTGACGGGTACGGAACGGACTGGCTGACCGAGGCCAACATCCGCCGGGCCGCCGACGCCATGGCGGGCCGGCTCAAGAAGGCCGGCTACCGCTACATCAACATCGACGCCGGGTGGAACGCCACCATGGACTGGGTCTTCGGCTTCGACGGCAACGGGATCCCCGACCCGGACCCGACCAGGTTCCCCCGTGGCATCAAGCCCGTCGCCGACTACGTCCACGGCAAAGGCCTCAAGATCGGCCTGTACGGGGCGGCCGGGCTGGAGAAGACCGTCTACGACCGCAACTCCCCGATCCTCGGCACGGACTGCCGGGCCCAGGACATCGCCGTGCAGCCGCTCACGCCCACCAACATGTGGGGCGGCAACTGGAAGATCGACTACTCGCGGCCGTGCGCGCAGGCCTACATCGACTCCATCGTCGCCCGGATGGCGTCGTGGGGCGTCGACTTCATCAAGATCGACGGCACCACGGCCGACAACGTCGCCGACATCGAGGCGTGGTCGCGGGCGATCGACCGGGCCGGCCGCACCATGTGGCTGACCGCCAGCGCCTGGCCGGTGCCGCGCGCCGCGGGCGAAGGGCTGAAGCCGCACGCCAACAGCGTCCGCGTGAACACCGACATCGAGTGCTACTGCGACACCGTGTCCAGCTGGACCAGCTCGGTCGACGACCGCTGGAACGACCTGCCGGCCTGGCTCGACGTGGTCGGCCCGAACTACTGGCCGGACCTCGACTCCATGCCGATCGTCAACAACACCGGCACGGGCCTCCAGGACGGCATCAACGACGTGGAACGGCAGAGCGTGATGACGTTCTGGTCCATGGCGTCCTCTCCCCTGTACGTCGGCGGCGACCTGGCCAACCTGGACGCCAAGGCCGTCTCCATCCTCACCAACCCCGAGGTGATCGCCGTCGACCAGGCCGGACGCATCCCCAGCCGGGTGACCGGCGGCACCCTGCAGACCTGGAAGAAGCAGCTCGACGACGGCAGCCTCGCGGTGGCCGTCTACAACCTGGGCGACTCGCCGGCCGACATCACCGTGCGATGGGCCGACCTCGGCATCGTCGGCCCGGCGAAGGTGCGTGACCTGGTCGCCCGCCGCGACCTCGGCAAGTCCACCGGAAGCTGGCAGGCCACCGCCATCCCGGCGCACGGCTCCCGGCTGGTCAGGATCACGCCCAAGGTCGTCCTGCCGCCGGACACCGCCGCCCCCACCGCGCCGGCCGACGTGCGGGCGACCGACGTCACCGCCACCGACGTCACGCTGTCCTGGAGCCCCTCGACCGACAACGTGGGCGTCACCGCCTACGACGTCTACCAGGACGGCACCGTCAAGGCGAGCCTCACCGACACCACCGCGACCATGACCGGCCTGAACCCCGGCACGTCCTACACGTTCGAGGTCCGGGCCAGAGACGCGGCGGGGAACATCTCATCGCCGTCGGCAGCCGTCCCCGTGACGACCACCCCGGCCGCCCCCGGCACCAGCTACGAGGCCGAGTCCGGCACGCTGAGCGGCCGGGCACGCGTGGCGTCCTGCACGGCGTGCTCCGGCGGCCAGAAGGTCGGCGACCTCTACCAGGGCGGCGCGCTGACACTGGGTGACGTCACCGTGCCCGCGGCGGGGACGTACCTGCTGATCATCAGCTACATCGCGGGAGATCCCACCCGCAGCGTGTCCCTGACCGTCAACGACGGACCGGCCACCACCCTGTCCTTCCCCTCCACCGGAAGCTGGGACACCCCGGGCGACCTGACCACCACCGTCACCCTGCGCGCCGGCACCAACACCCTCACCTTCGACAGCGGCACCGGCTACAGCCCCGACCTCGACAGGTTCACCCTGAGCCCCGTCTCCAGCCCCACGAGCTGAGCGCGGATGTGCACGACGGCCCGGCGCGATCGCGCCGGGCCGTCGCCATGGAGGCCGAGCGTCCTCGACGGTGCGGCGGGACCTCCGCCCTCCTCAGTCCGGCGTGAGGTTGAGTGCGGTGGTGACGTGCAGGTTCCAGCTGAGGCCGGGCGGCGCGATCTGGTGGTCGATCCAGGCGATCGCCGGGTCGCCCTCGGCGTTGACGGTCATGGCCAGTCTGTTTCCGAAGCCGCCTCTGTTCCTGGACACCGGGATGCTCTCGCAGCGGCTGCCGGTGCAGACGGCGAGCATGAGCCGTTGGTGCTCACGGCTCTCGAACGCCACCACCGGCCGCCCCGCGCGGTCCAGGACCAGCGCCGGGACCGCGTGGTGCTCGTCTCCGGCACCCAGCAGCCGCACGTCGGCTCGGGCGCAGTCAGGGGTGCGGCAGTCGAGCAGTTTGTTCGCCTGGTCGTGCAGGTCCCGGTAAGCGACGACGGGGCGGCCGTCGGGGCGTACGGCCATGGACAGGCCGAACGTCCAGGGCAGGTCGTAGGGATTCGACGGGACGGGGGGCACGGGCCTGGTCACGCGCGGCTGCCGACAGGCGACATCAAGGCAGGAGATCACCTGGATCTGGCCGTTGGCGGGGTCGTACCGGGCGGCGACCGGACGCTCCCCCGGGCCGACGGCGACGGCCAGATTGTGATCCGTGGCGGAGTACGCGGTCGCGTCCAGGCGGGCGACCTGCCTGCGCTCTGGGCGGGCGCAGCTCGTGTCCGCGCAGAAGACGAAGGACACGAGGTCGTGGGTCGGCTGGTCACCGCCCGCCGGGTCTTTCTCGGCGTAGGCCACGACCAGGCCGCCACCCCGCCGTACTGCCAGCGCCACCCCCACCGTCTCCGGCCGCGAGCGCGTCGTCGCGACGGCCCCACTGCCGCGTACGCACCGGGTCGCCTCACAGGTGAGCAGTTCGAACCCGCCGGCGGTCCAGGTGGTCAGCGCGAGTCGCCCGTCGGGCAGTCGTGTGCCGGCCGCGCCCGCCTCCCATCGGGTGCCGGCGTCCCGCGGCTCGGCCCACTCGAAACTCGTCTTCCGGCACGAGGAGTCGGCGCATGCCAGCAGGCTGGAACGGTCCTGGAAGCCGTCCATCACCACGATCAGGTGTGCGCCGCGCCCGGTGTGCAGGGATTGCAGGTCGAAGGGGCGCAGCTCCGGGGCGCGGTCGCGGGAGGAGGCGGAGAACTCCCGCGGCGTCCAGGATTCCGTCACGTTCGTCTCGGCGATCTCCGGCCACCCGAACGGGTTGACCAGCACGACCCCGCTGAACAGCAGTCCGGGCAGCAGCGCCACCGGCAGGAGTCTGGGCGTGACCGGGCGCGGCGGCGAGGCGTCGGGCAGGCCGTGCGCCAGGTCCGAGTCGTCCACCTCGGTGCGCCACGCCATGCAGTGGAGGAACTGGCGCGCGACCACGGCGGCCTGGAAGGGCGTCATGGACAGCGCCAGCAGGGTTCCGGCCAGGCCCCATCCGAGGGTCGTGAGCGGTCCGGGGAGCAGGCGGAGCCCCGCATCCAGAGCCCACGTCGCCGCGACAGGAACGAGTACGACCCCGAAGGCCAGCGTCGACGCGGCAGGCAGGAAGCGCAGCCGCGTCAGGCGATAAGCGCGGTGGATCGAGCCCAGCCCCGAACAGCCGTGCAGCACGATGCCGGGCACGGCCAGCAGGCCCGGCATGGCCATGCACGCGGCCACCGCCGGCACCACAGTGGCCGGCCACTGCTCGTCGGTCGCCATGAGCACGCCGGCCCTCGCGGCCCAGATCGCCCCCGACGCCAGCGCGGCCACGAGGAGCAGGACGAGCAGCGAGGGCAGCCGTCGCACCGTCGCCCGCAGCGCCTCGACGGGCGAAACCTGCCGATCGACCAGATGACCCGTGGCGATGATCACTGTCGCGGGGAACACCAGGAGGCTCCCGGCGAGCACGACCGCCGCGGGCACCAGCGTCCAGGTCAGCAGCGCGACGTCGGACGTCCCGATCAGCTGGAACCGCTGGTCGACCAGCGCCGCAGACCCACCGGCCGTCAGCATCAGCGCCGCCAGGGACAGCGTGACAAGCGGCACGTGCACCAGCACGCCGGGCAACGCCAGCCGCACCAGGTTCCGTCCGGCGTCAAGAGAACTCCGGAACGGCACTCCATGTTCGCGTAGCCGTTCGACGTGCTCCATCGTGGTCACTCGTCGGTTCGCCTCCTGATGGCGGGAAATGGCCTGGCTCAGGGGCCGGCCTCCACCGCGCCGTGTGCAGGGGCCCAGGCGTGGAGGCCTCCGGAGGGACAGGGGTGTGGCCAGGAGCCTAGATCCCGCGCTGTGCCGCGGATGAGGCCGAAGACCTCATCGGCATCGGATCGAACCCACGGCTGGATGCGTGCCGTACTCCGACGGCGCGTAAGTTCCCTGAACCGACAGGACCGGGGCGGCGACCGTCCAGACCCGGCCGGGCCTGGACGAGAACCGCTCCAGGACGGTCAGCAGCGCCCAGCCCGCCGGCCCGGCCAGCAGGCTCGCCATCACGACCGATACCGGCCCGACCGGCTGCGTGCCGCCGCCCGCCCGAACGGTCAGGGCCGTTCCGGCCACCGGCACCGCCAGGGCCCAGACGGCCAGGGCGGCCGCGGGCGCGCCGATCAGGGTGAGCAGAAGTCTTCTGAGTGAGGTGTTCATGCCGGTCAGCCTCGACCGCCGGCCTGGTCCGCCGCATCGGGCGCGCGGTCGCTGTCCTCCCCCGGCGGGGTACGGGTCCTCCTTTGGTAGGTGATGGCTTCCCCGTACCGGCCACTAACCTGGCCCGGTGAGCGAGATCCGACCCCCGTACCGCCTCGCGGTGGCCGGCGTGGTCCTTGTGGTGGGCGCGCTGAACGCCGTGACGCTGTGGGGCCTGGCCGGCCGGCCCACCTGGGGGCTGGACGTCGCGGTCGCGGCGGTGAGCCTGGCCGCCGCGCTTGCCCAGTTGTGGTGGCCGGCCTCCGGGGCGCTGGCCGCCACCCTCCTGGCCACGCTCTCTCCGGTGGCCACGCCGGCGGCGACGATGGGGGCGCTGCAGGTGGCCCAGCGCAGGCGCTTCCCCGTCGCGGCGGCGATGGCGGCCGCGGGCATCCTGGCCCACCTGGTCCAGGGGCTGTGGCGGCCGAACTCCGGCATCTCCCTGCGCTGGTGGCTGCTGCTGATCTGTGCCTCCTACGGTGCGCTGCTCGGCTGGGGCGCGCTGGCCCGCTCCCGCCGCGCCCTGCTCAACTCCCTGCGCGAACGCGCCCGCCGCGCCGAGGCCGAGCAGGGCAGGCGAATCGCCGAGGCCCGCATGGCCGAACGCCGCCGGCTCGCCAGAGAGATGCACGACGTGCTGGCCCACCGCCTGTCCCTGGTGGCCACCCACGCCGGGGCACTGGAATACCGCCCCGACTCCTCCCCCGACCAGGTCGCCAGGGCAGCCGGGGTGGTCCGCGCCGGTGTCCACCAGGCGCTGGAGGAGCTGCGCGAAGTGATCAACCTGCTCCGCGAGCAGGACGACCACCTGGACGAGCTGGAGCCCCGGCAAGGTCTGACCGACCTGCCCGCCCTGATCAGCGACGCACGGCAGGCCGGCCAGCCGGTACGGCTCCGCGAGGAGGTCACCGACGCCGCCGCCCTGCCGGCGGCCGCGTCGCTGACCGCGTACCGCGTCGTGCAGGAGGGGCTGACCAACGCCCGCAAACACGCCCCCGGCCAGCCGATCGAGGTTGTGCTGCGCGGCGCTCCCGGCACGCCCCTGCTGATCGACATCCGCAACCCGCTGCCCTCGGCCGACGCGGGCTCCCTCGCGCCCGGCAGCGGGCCCAGCAGCACGCCCGGCAGCGGGCCCAGCAGCGCGCCCGGCAGCGGGCCCGGCAGCGGGCTCGGCAGCGGGCCCGGCAGCGGGCTCGGCAGCGGGCTCGGCAGCGGGCTCGGGCTGGTCGGGCTCACCGAGCGGGTACGACTGGCCGGCGGGCAGCTGGACCACCACAGCACCGACGGAGAGTTCCGGCTCCAGGCCCGGCTACCATGGCCGGCGTGATCCGCGTGCTCCTGGTCGACGACGACGCTCTGGTCCGCGCCGGGTTGTCCATGATGCTCGACGGCGCCGCCGGCATCACCGTCGTCGCCGAGGCGGCCGACGGCCAGGAGGCCGTCACCGCCACCGACGCCCACGCCCCCGACGTCGTCCTGATGGACCTTCGCATGCCTCGCGTGGACGGCATCACCGCCACCCGTCGGCTACGTGCCCGCGCCCGGCCGCCCGAGGTGATCGTGCTGACCACGTTCGACACCGACGAGAACGTCCTGTACGCGCTCCGCGCCGGTGCCGCCGGGTTCCTGCTCAAGGACACCCCGCCACCGCAGATCGTGGAGGCGATCACTCGCGTCGCCGCGGGAGACCCCATCCTGTCCCCACGCATCACCCGGCGGTTGATGGACCGCACCGTCGCTCAGGCCGGCGCCTACGAGCGGGCCCGCGCCGCGCTGGCCGCCCTCACCCCTCGCGAGCACGAGGTGGCCCTGGCGATCGCCCAGGGCCGGACGAACGCCGACATCGCCGCCGACCTTGCCATGGGCGTCACGACGGTGAAGGCCCACGTCTCCAGCATCCTGACCAAGCTCGCCCTGGACAACCGCACCCAGATCGCGCTCCTCGCCCACGACGCGGGCCTCACCTGACCGGCGTCTGCCCGCCTCACGAACCTCCGCTTCCGGAGGGAGCCCGCGCAGCTGTCCGCCTGTCGTGCCCTGGTGCGTCGGGTGAGGCCGGTCACGCCGATCCGGTGCCGGGCCCGCCTGCGGCGTGCCGCTGTTGCCGCGGGGTCAGCAGCTCGCCGAACCCCATGCGCTGGACGAAGTTCTCGCGTGTGGCGCGAGCGACGTCGTTGACCGCCTCCACGCCGGATTCGGTGTAGTCGATGACGCTGCGGAAAGGCTTGGCGCCGTGCGGGAGGGCGAGAATCCGGGTGATCTCCTCGGCGACTCCGACGGGGCTCGGGTCGACTCCGGGGACGAAGAGCGCGGAGGTCACCTCCTCATTGCGCGCGACGAGCGGGTCGAGCTCGGCGTAGGCGGCCGAGACGGCTGAGTCGCCGGCTCGGGTGGCGTTGGGGAAGTGCTGGGTGCCTTTGGTGATCGCACCGGGCATGACGATGCAGGTCTCGACGCCGAACGGGTTGGCCTCGTACGACGTGGCCACCGCCAGGGTGTCGAAAGCCGCCTTGGAGGCCGCGTACGGGCCGAGGAAGGGCGGCGTGGTGACGATGATGGTGCTGCCGACGTACAGCAGGGTGCCGCCGCCGCGGCTGCGCAGATGAGGCATGACCGCCCGGTTCACCCGGTGGGCGCCGATGACGTTGATGTCGAAGAGGTGGGCGATGTCCTCGGCGGTGAACGCCTCGGTGTATCCGACGTAGAGGTGCCCCGCGTTCTGTATCACGACGTCGAGGTCACCGCCGTCCCGCAGGACGGTGCCGACGGCCGCGTCGGCTGATTCCTGCGAGGTGACGTCGAGTTCGACGACGTGCAGGGTCCCGCCGTGCCGTGCGGCGAAGTCGAGCAGTTCTTGGCGGTGGACGTCGTCCTGTCCGTACGGGTCGCGCATGCTGGCCCACACGGTGTGCCCGGCGCGGGTGAGTGCCTGGGCGGTGAGGTTACCGATGCCGGTGGAGGCTCCGGTGATGAGGATGGTGGACATGACGATTCTCCGTTCGAAGGAAGTCAGGAGGCGGGGCGGACGAGTTCGACGCGCAGGAGGCGATCGTCGCCCGGCCGGGCGTCGGCGCCACCCCACGTCGCTCTGTCGGTGTTGGAGGTCGTGATCCACAAAGAGCCGTCGGGTGCCGGCTCCACCGTGCGGATCCGTCCGTAGCGCTCGGTGAAGTAGGCGACGGGCTCGCCGTCCGCCCGGGGTCCGTCGACGGGCAGGCGCCAGAGCCGCTGTCCGCCGAGCGCGCCCATCCAGACGGCCCCACCCGCGATGGCGATGCCGGACGGCGAGGCGTCGTCGGGGTGAATGGTGAAGATCGGGCGTTCGCCGTGCGAGCCGTCCTGCCCTTCGGACTCGGGCCATCCGTAGTCGCGTCCCGGGCGCAGGACGTTCAGCTCGTCCCACGTGCGGTGACCGAGTTCGGATGCGTAGGCGGTGCCGTCGGGGCCGAACGCGATGCCCTGCACGTTGCGATGGCCGGTGGAGTAGACGGCGGTTCCCGAGGGGTTGTCCGGCGGCACGGATCCGTCGGGCCGGATCCGCAGGATCTTGCCGTTCAGTGACTCGTCGTCGGCCGCGTTCTCGGGCGAGAAGGCGTCGCCGGTGCCGATCCAGAGGTTGCCGTCCGGTCCGAAGCGCAGGCGCCCGCCGTGATGGCGGTCGGCGGTTTCGATGCCGTCCAGAATCACCCGGTCCTGGCGCAGGGAGCGCAGGTCGGGGGCGAGGCGCAGCGCCACGACGCGGTTGGTGGGCGAGGCCGACACGTACGCGTAGACGGTGCGGTCCCTGTCGAAGGACGGCGAGGCGGCCAGCCCGAGCAGGCCGCCCTCGGAGCTCACCTCGACCCCGGGAACCATGCCGATCGGCTCGGGATCCCGGCCCTGCCGGATGTGCACGATCCGTCCCGTCGACCGTTCGGACATCAGGGCGGAGCCGTCCGGGAGGAACGTCAGGCCCCAGGGCATGGTCAGGCCGCCGGCGATCTCGGTGACCTCTCCGGGGACCAGGCCGCCCGTGACCTGGGCTGGGGTGTTCCGCGACGTGCCGGGCCCCGGAACGTCCTGCGACATGCCGGGCCCTGGTGTGCTGCAACCGGCCACCAGGACCAGGGCGCTGAGGAGAGCGGCGACGGCGCTGAGGCGGCCGCCGGTACGTGGGATGAGAAGCATGGCTGAGCTGTCCTTCCTGGTTGTCAGGCGAGCGGGGGAACGGGCCCCGTCCCCCCGCTCGGGCCCCTACGTGGCGAACCGGTGCTGCAGCCGCTGGCAGGCGAAGCCGGCGAAGGCGCCCAGGGCGCTACCGGCGATCAGGGTGAGCAGTCCCGGGAGCACCTGCTCCGGTTCCGCGGCGAAGAAGGTCACCAGGCCTACGAACCAGGCGAGCATGTTGTCGAGTACGGGCGTCGTGCGCAGGCCGACAACGACCGTGGCCAGGACCAGGACCGCGAGCGGCAACGCCGCGGCGCCCGCGAAGGGGCCGGTCAGCTCGACGATGGTGTGGCCGAGCACGGCGAGGGCCATCCCGAGCCAGAGGCAGATGATCGCGTAGATGCCGAGGCGGGCAGAGGTGGGCCGGGTGAACCACGCCACCCAGCCCGCGAACATGACCCAGGCCTGCAGGCCCAGGGCTGTGCTGGTGTAGGCGGCGACTGCCGCCACCACGGCCGCGATGGCGGTGAAGGCTACGAACCGGCCGGCGGTGGACCGATCTACGGCGGGGTGTGCCGTGATGCTGCTACGCGTCTCCATGGGGGGTTCCTCCTAGATGGTCGAGTGCGGAGTCAGGCTGCGCCGCCATTGGCGAACACGATCTGGCCGTTGACCCAACGGCCGGGGCCGGCCAGGAAGGCGACGACCTCCGCGATGTCCTGCGGGGTGCCGAGCCGCTTCATCGGGCTCAGGCCGGCGATCCGGTCGATGTCCTGCTGTGACTTGCCGTCGAAGAACAGCTCCGTGGCCGTGGGGCCCGGCGCCACCGCGTTGACCGTGACGTCGCGGCCGCCTAATTCCTTGGCCAGGATCGGAACGAGGGCCTCCACCGCCCCCTTGCTCGCGGCATAAGCGCCGAAGGCCGGATGGTGCAGTCGGGTGACGCTGGTGGAGAAGGCGACGATGGCGCCACCGGGCCGGATGCGGCGCGCGGCCTGCCTGGCCACGACGAACGTGCCCCGGACATTGATGCGCAGTTGCCGGTCCAGCTGGGCCAGGTCCAGCTCCCTGGTCGGCTGCAGCGCCATCACACCCGCTGCGTTGACCACGACATCGACGGGGCCGAGGCGCTCCTCCACGGTGTCGAACGCGACGGCGACCGCGACCTCGTCGGCCACGTCGGCCTGCAGCGCGATCCCGCGGCTGCCGGCCGCCTCGATCTCGCCGACGGCGGCGTCCGCCTCCTTGGCGTTGGACGCGTAGACGACGGCGACGTCCTGGCCTGCCGCGGCGAGCCTGGAAGCGACGGCGCGGCCGATCCCCCGCGAGCCCCCGGCGACGATGGCGATGCGTGATGCGGTATTCATGAACATCCTCCTCGGTCAAGCGCTAACGATTGCAAGTTAACACCGTTGCTTCATCGCTAACAAGCGAATGTTAGCATGCATTGTTATCGATTTAGGGGAGGCTCTGTTAGCATCGCTACATGTCCAGCATCAACAAGCGTGAAGCGATCCTCGACGCCGCAGCGGACCTGCTGGCGCGCGAGGGAAGGGACGCCGTCTCCACCAGGGCGATCTGCAAGGCCGCCGGCGTGCAGGCGCCGATCCTGTACCGGCTGTTCGGCGACAAGCAGGGTCTGCTGGATGCCGTGGCCAGTCGAGGGCTCATGGCGTACCTCGCCGAGAAGCGAAACCTGACACCCAGCGGCGACCCCGTGGAGGACTTGCGGCGCGGCTGGGAGCTGCATGTCGGGTTCGGTCTCGCCGAGCCCACGCTGTACTCGCTCATCTACGGGAGCCCCCGACCGGGTACCGAGCCCGACGGGGCCAAGCAGGCCGCGGAGATCCTCGCCGGGCTGGTGCACCGTGTCGCCCTGGCCGGTCGGCTCCGCGTCCCGGAGGAGCGGGCGGCGCGCGTGATCCACGCGGCCGGCCGTGGCACCACGCTGGCCTTGATCGCCACACCAGAGGCGGAACGCGACATGGACGCCGCCCGGATCGTCCGCGAAGCGGTCATCCACGCGATCACCGAACCCGCCACGACCGGCTCCACGCGGACCGGGGACGACGTCGTGGCCGGCGCCATCACCCTGAGGGCCGCTCTCGGGGACCTGAAGGTCCTCAGCCCCTCCGAGAGCCAGCTGCTGAGCGACTGGCTCGATCGGATCATCGACGGCTAGCGCTGCGACCACATGGGTTCGTGACGGGTTGGGCGATGGGAGCGGCTGGATGGGTGGTGACGTTCGGACGGCCACCGCCCGCCGCACCGAGCTCGGCCGGCCCCTCACCCGCTGGTCGATCCGCGAACTCGCCGCCCGCCTTGGGCCGCGTCCACATCGGCCGGGAAGCCTTACGGTGCCCACTGTCGCCCCGCGGCATCACCTTCCAGCACACCAGCCCTGAAAGGAATCGCCCGACCCGGACGCGATCCGGATCGAGGAGGTCCTGGAACGCTCCCGGACCGGCTCTTCGTCTCGACGGATTCGGGCCCTCCAGGGATCCACCCCACCGCGGCGCTCCCGCTGGGCGAGCAGGGCAAGCCCGCCCGCCTGCCGGCGACCCATCCGCGCCCACGGCGCGAGGTACTCCCACGGCTGCCATTCCGTCGCAACGATCGCCTGTGGGGCGTCAACCGGCGCCGCAAAGGCAGCGCCTCCCTGGCAGCCGCAGCCTGACCAAACCGGCGAACTATCTGGTCACAGCGCCAGCGAGCCCGCCATTGGCCGGCCGGAACAAGTGCCGTACCGCCTAGCGGGCCCGCGCGACCTCCGCCACCGGCTTCAGCGCCGAGATCGCCAAGGAGGTCGCCCAGGCCGCCGAAAAGGCCGGCGCGGAAGTACGGCTCCGCAAGGCCGCGGAACTGGCCCCCGAGGCAGCGATCGCCTCCAACGAAGCCTGGGCCGCACACGCCGCCGCCAGCGCCGGAGTCACCGTGGCCACCGCCGACGACGTCGCCTGGGCCGACGCCGTGATCTTCGGCACGCCCACCCGCTTCGGCAACGTCTCCTCACAGCTCAAGCAGTTCATCGACACCCTGGGCGGGCTGTGGGCGCGGGGACTGCCGGCCGACAAGGTCTACAGCGGGTTCGTCACCACCGCCACCGCCCATGGCGGCCAGGAATCCACACTGCTGGCCTTGTACAACTCCATCCACCACTTCGGCGGCCTGATCGTCTCGCCCGGCTACACCGACCCGGCGAAGTTCATCGACGACAACCCCTCGGCACCTCCCACGTCGACGCACAGGGCAACAACCCGATCAGCGACCAGACCCGTAACGCGGCCCGCCACCAGGCCGAGCGCGTCGTCCAGGTCGCCGCCGCTCTCCGGATCGGGCTGGCCGCGCAGCACCCGATCACACGGCTACGCGTCGTCGCCGCGGTCAGTGTCGACGGTGGGATCGAGGCGGGCCCAGATGTCGGCCAGACGACGGAGGTCGTCATCGTCGAGCCGGTCGAAGAACAGTTCGCGCAGATCGCTGTGATGCCGGCGCCGCGCCTTGCGCATGAGCGCCCGCCCATCAGTGGTCAGGACCGCATCGAAGGCGCGCCCGTCAACGGGTGACCGCCGTCGCTCGATCAGCCCGCGGCTTTCGAGCCGGTCGGCGAGGCGGGTGAACCCGCCGCTGGACATCAGGCGGCGCTGGGCGAGGTACGACATCCGCCTGCCTTCGGGGCCGGCGGAATAGAGCAGAGACAGCACGCTGTACTCGGCCATGCTCACGTTCAGCGGAGCGAGCCCCGCCTCCATGGCACGCCAGAGCCGCTCGTGCGCCCGCAGGAACCCTTCCCAAGCTTCCTGCTCAAGGTCTCCCAGACGGTCGGTCGCCATGGCGGCACGCTATCCAGATGCTGTCTGCGCAGGCAAATCATGGGACGGAATATCTGCCTGCACAGACAAGTTATGGCCTACCGTCCGCATCACCGACGACCTAGGAACAGAGATGGCATTCGAGATCGGAATCATGACCTTCGGTGAGATCACCGCGGATCTCACCACCGGTGCCCTCCCATCTCCGCGGCAGCGCGTCCGCGAGACGATCGAGCAGGCGAAAGCCGCCGACGAGGTGGGGCTCGACGTGTTCGGCGTCGGTGAGCACCATCGCAGCGACTTCGTCGGATCCGCACCGGCCATCCTGCTGGCGGCCGCGGCGGAGCAGACGAAGCGCATCCGGCTGACGAGTTCCGTCACCGTGCTGAGCTCAGAGGACCCCGTACGCGTCTGGGAGCAGTTCGCGACGATCGACCTGCTGTCGGCCGGCCGAGCCGAGATCATCGCGGGACGCGGCTCCTACACGGAATCCTTCCCGCTCTTCGGATACGACCTGAGTGACTACGCCGACCTCTTCCGCGAGAATCTCGATCTGCTGCTCAAGATCCGGGAGCAGAACCCGCTGACCTGGAAGGGACGCTTCCGCGCCCCCTTGGTCGACGCCGACATCGCGCCCCGCGCGGACGGCGCCACGATCCCGGTCTGGGTGGGGGTCGGCGGGTCGCCGGCGTCCGCGGTCAGCACCGGCCGGCTCGGTCTGCCGATGGCGCTGGCCCTGCTGCTGGGGCCGATCACCTTCCACGAGCAGACCGTCGCTCTCTACCGGGAGTCCGCCGCGAAGGCGGGGCACGACGTGGACGCGCTGCGGATCAGCATCAACGCGCACGGGTACGTCGGGCGCACCAGTCAGGAGGCCAGAGACGTCATGTACCCCTACTTCGCGAAGGGCATTGCGGACAACAACCACCAGCGGGGCAAGGGGTTGCTGCTTCCGCGGGCCGCGTTCGACGCGCAGTCGTCGCCGGGGGCCGGTCTGCTGGTGGGCAGTCCGCAAGAGATCATCGACAAGCTGCTCGCCTACCACGAGTTGTACGGTGTGAGCCGCGCCATCATGCAAATGGGCTTCGGCGGGCTTCCGCAGAAGGAGCACCTCGAGGCGATCGAGCGGCTCGGCACAGAGGTGGCGCCGGTCGTGCGCCGTGAGGTCGCGGCGCGTGAGGGGAGGACGGCATGACCACGTCCGTCGTCGACGCGGAACCGGCCGCGCGCATGGATGGCGCGGCGCTGCGAGTCGTCGTCGTCAACGGCAGCCCGAATCAGCCGTCCAAGACGATGGGTCTCGTCGACGTCGTGCTCGACATGCTGGGAGGGATGCTCCCCATGGAGACGTCTCGGATCGACGTGTACCGCCTGGGCCCGGGGTTCACCGGAGCGATCGGGCGCGACGACGTCACGCCCGAGGTCGAGGCCGCGCTCCGGCTGGCCGAGGACGCCGATCTCCTCATCGCCGCGGCACCCGTTTTCCGAGGTACGTACCCCGGCATGTTCAAGCACTTCTTCGACCTTGTCGACCAGTACGCGCTCGCGAACAAGCCCGTCCTCCTTGCCGCGACGGGCGGAGGCGACCACCATGCGCTTGTCCTGGAGCACGCGCTGCGGCCGCTGTTCGCCTTCTTCCAGGCGCTGACCGTGCCCGTCGCGTTCTTCGCATCCGCCGGGGACTTCGACGGTACGAGACTGCTCAACCCCCGCATCTACGGACGCATCGAGGTCGGACTCGCTGACGTCGCAGACCTGCTCAAGGCACGCGCGACCAGTTCGCCGGCAACGCCGGACGCTTGACCGCCGAGCGGCTGAGGAAGTGGAAAGAGGAGTCCCCACCCCTTCCACTCTCAACGTATAGCGCACCGGGGGGCTTGCGGCAAGGCCCGGGTCGTGCCGGAGAATCGTCGGCCAAGGCCAGGAGCTGCGTAAACCGGGGGGACGAGAAGTGCGTGTGTTGTTGTCGACGTATGGGTCGCGCGGGGACGTCGAACCGCTGGTGGCACTCGCGGTGCGGTTGCGGGAGCTCGGCGCGGAGGTGCGGGTGTGCGCGCCGCCGGACGAGGACTTCGCTCAGCGGCTGGCCGATGTCGGCGTACCGATGGTGCCCTTCGGCCGGTCGGCGCGGGCGCTGACGACCGCTAAGCCGTCACCGGCGGACCTGCCGCGGCGCGCGGCCGAGCTGATCGCCGGCCAGCTCGACGTGGTCCTCGCGGCGGCCGAGGGATGTGACGTGCTGGTGGCGACCGGCATGATGCCGGCCGCCGCCGGCGCCCGTTCGGTGGCCGAGAAGCTGGGCATCCGTTGCGTGCACGCGACGTTCCAGCAGCTCACGCTGCCGTCGCCGCACCACCCGCCGCTGGCGTACCCGGGCCGGCCGTTCCCGCCGGACGTGACCGACAACCGGGTGCTGTGGGAGCTGGACGCCCAGAGCATCAATGCGCTGTTCGGTACGGCGCTCAACGCCCATCGGACATCGATCGGCCTACCCCCGGTGGACGACGTTCGCGACTATGTCATCGGCGACCGGCCGTTGCTGGCGACGGACCCGATCCTGGACCGGTGGCAGGAGACGCCGGATCTCGACGTCGTCCAGACCGGCGCGTGGATCCTGCCGGACGTTCGCCCGCTCCCGGCCGAGTTGACGGCGTTCCTGGACGCCGGCACGCCGCCGGTGTACGTGGGCTTCGGCAGCATGCCCATGCGCGCGTCGGCGGACGCCGCCCAGGTGGCCATCGAGGTGATCCGCGCGCAGGGCCGCCGCGTACTCGTCTCCCGCGGCTGGGCCGGCCTGGCGCTGATCGACGACCGGGACGACTGCTTCGTCGTCGGCGAGGTCAACCATCAGGCGCTGTTCGACCGGGTGGCCGCCGTCGTGCACCACGGCGGCGCGGGCACCACGACGACGGCGGCCCGGGCCGGCGCGCCCCAGGTGGTGGTCCCCCAGGCGACGGACCAGCCGTACTGGGCCGGTCGGGTGGCCGAGCTGGGCATCGGCGCGGCACACGACGGCCCGGAGCCCACCGCCGAGTCGCTGTCGACCGCGCTCAAGACGGCCCTGACCCCCGAGACCCGCGAACGAGCGACCGCCGTGGCCGGCATGATCCGCGCCGACGGTGCGACGGTGGCCGCCAAGCTGCTGCTCGACCCTGACAAGCCGCCCGTGTTCGCGTGAGATCGTCGAGCCAGACCTTTGCGACCTGAACCGGCAACGGCCTCGGGGTCCAGCCGGTCATGGCCACGATTCGGGCGCCCCGCGCGCAAGAGAACTCAGATCGGAGCCAATCGCAGTGAACCCGCTGACCACCAGCGCGTTTGACCTTCCCGACCACCTCTCCCCCAAGGCCGACCCGCAGCTGATCGCCGGCGATGAGCAACACTTCGCGGCCATCGCGGAGAGCCTCGATCAGTCGATCGCCGACCTGTCCGACCGCCTCGACGCCGCGCGCAAGGCGCCCGGCGGCAAAGGCCGGCAGGCGCTCGACCGGGATTTGGAGATCCACCGGCTGAGCGCTCGCCTGCGCGCGCTGCGTCGCTTCGGTCTGGACCTGTGCCTCGGACGGATGGTCAGCGCGGACGACCCCGAGCCCGTGTACGTCGGACGACTCGGCCTCACGGACCGCGCGGGCCGCCGGCTGCTGCTCGACTGGCGCTCCCCCGCGGCTGAGCCGTTCTTCGGAGCCACGCATGCCAACCCGATGGGTCTGGCGAGCCGCCGCAGGTATCGCTGGACCCGCGGCCGGATCAGCGACTACTGGGACGAGGTGTTCACCTCGGACGGGTTCGAGGGGCACGCCGCGCTCGACGACCAGTCCGCCTTCATCGCCAGCCTGGGCAGCAGCCGTTCGCCGCGGATGCGCGACGTGCTCGGCACCATCCAGGCCGACCAGGACGCCATCATCCGCGCGGGATCCCGGGGCGCTCTCGTCGTCGACGGCGGCCCGGGCACCGGGAAGACCGTCGTCGCCCTGCACCGCTCCGCCTACCTTCTCTACTCCGACCCTCGGCTCGGTCATCGCCGGGGCGGCGTGCTGTTCGTCGGCCCGCACCAGCCCTACCTGGCCTACGTCGCCGACGTCCTGCCCAGTCTCGGAGAGGAGGGCGTGCAGACCTGCACCCTGCGGGACCTCGTCGCCGAGGGAGCCGCGGCCACGGTCGAGACCGATCCGGACGTGGCCCGCCTGAAGTCGTCCGCGGACCTGGTGAAGGCGATCGAGCCGGCCGTCAGGTTCTACGAGAACCCGCCCACCAAGGGGATGACGGTCACGACGCACTGGTCCGACATCTCGCTGAGCCCCGCGGACTGGGCCGAGGCGTTCGAAGCGGCAGAACCCGGCACTCCGCACAACGAGGCGCGCGACCGGATCTGGCAGGAGTTGCTCACGATCCTGCTGGACAAGCACGACGACGACGTCTCGCCTGACCTGCTCCGCAGGTCGCTGCTGCAGAACAGGGAGCTGCTCACGACCTTCAACCGCGCGTGGCCGGTGATCGAAGCGGCCGACCTGGTCGGAGACCTGTGGTCGGTGCCCGCGTACCTGCGGATGTGCGCTCCCTGGCTCAGCCCCGATGAGGTCCGCAGATTGCAGCGCGAGGACGCCCAGGCCTGGACGGTGTCCGACCTGCCGCTCCTGGACGCGGCACGGCAGCGGCTCGGCGACCCGGAGGCGTCACGACGTAAGCGCCGCATCGAAGCCTCCGTGGCCGCCGAACGGGAGCGCATGGCCAGGGTCGTCGACGACTTGCTGGCGGCCGACGACGACGGTGAAGGCGTGGTGACGATGCTGCACGGACAGGACGTACGGGACGCCCTGATCGACGAGACCGCGCTGCCCGGCGCCGACCCGGACCGGCTCGCCGGCCCGTTCGCGCACATCGTCGTGGACGAGGCTCAGGAGCTGACCGACGCGGAGTGGCAGATGTTGCTGCTCCGGTGCCCGTCCCGGAGCTTCACCATCGTCGGCGACCGTGCGCAGGCCAGGCACGGGTTCACGGAGTCGTGGCGGGAACGGCTCGAACGGGTCGGGCTCGACCGGATCGACCTGGCCTCCCTGAGCATCAACTACCGGACGCCGGAAGAGGTCATGACGGAAGCCGAGCCGGTCATCAGGGCCGCGCTCCCGGACGCCAACGTGCCGACCTCCATCCGCAGCGGCGGCGTGCCCGTCGTGCACGGTTCCGTTTCGGATCTGGGCTCGATCCTCGACACCTGGCTCGCCGCGCACGCCGACGGGATCGCCTGCGTCATCGGCGATCCCACGTTCCAGGCGACGTCCCGCGTAAGGTCGCTGACCCCGGAGCTGTCGAAGGGGCTCGAGTTCGACCTGGTCGTCCTCATCGACCCGGAAAGGTGGGGCGAGGGCATCGAGGGAGCGGTCGACCGCTACGTCGCGATGACCCGGGCGACCCAGCGGCTCGCCGTGCTCACAAGCTCCTGAAGTGCGTCGGGCCCGCGCCGGAGTCCCCTCCGGCGCGGGCCGCACGTGTGGACCCGTCAGACTTCCTCGACGCTGCTCGGCTCACGCCGGGACAGGTCGATGCCGAGCTCCTCCGCCGCGCGGAAGACGTCCTCGTCGGTGTCGCGCATCTCGATGGACATGCCGTCGCTGGAGAGCACCTCGACGTTGAGGCACAGCGACTGCATCTCCTTGATGAGCACCTTGAAGG
>NZ_SMKQ01000139.1 GCF_004348995.1 Nonomuraea terrae | reverse complement strand
ACCTCCCTCCAGCCACCCCACCCCGCGCAGCGCCCCCGTCCTGGCGCCCGACCACGCACGGCGTCATGAGGGCGCGTATGGAGGCGGGCGGTCCGGGAACCGCCGGCGGCGCGGATGTGCCGGAGGCGTCGGGGCGGGAGACCGGCGCGGCGGCGGAGGTGGCGCAGGCCGAGTTGCTGGCGGCGCTGGCCGGGCGGCCCCTGGTCACGGTGGACCGGTTCAGTACGGCGCTGCGCACCGGCTACACCGGGCCCGCGCCGGTCCAGGCGCTGCGTCCCGTGCTCGGCATCGGCTGCTACGCGGCGTGGGCGCCGGCCCTGCCCGGCATGGTGGTCGCCGCCGAGGACCGCACCCGCACCCGTTCGGTGGCCGAGCGGAACGGCTGGCTGCGCCGCGTCCGGCACGACGCCGCCCGCCACCTCGTGACGCTGGACCGCCCGCCCGTCATCTCCGCCTGGCACGGCGACCTCCTGCAGGAGCTGGCCGGCGCGGGCGGGACCGTCGCGGCGATCGACCCCGCCGTACGGGCCTTCGTCGAGGCCCCGCACCTCCTCGACGACGTGCTGCGCGCGGCCGGCGTGCCCCGCGTGGCGCGGATCCGGTGCGTGCCCGCCGAGCGGCTGGGGAGCCTGGCCGAGCTCCGCCGCGCGGTCGGCACCGAGCGGGTCGTGGTGCAGGCGGGCGGGACGTCGGGCGGACGCGGCACCGTGGTCGTGTCGGGCGAGCGTGACATGGAGCGGGCGGTGCGGCTGCTGGGGCCGTACCGGGTGGCGGCGCACGTGGAGGGGTGGCCGTGCGCCGTCGCCGTGCTCAGCGTCCCGGACGGCGCGGGCGGTGTGCGCGTGTACGCCGACCGTCCCTCGCACGCGACGACCGGCGTCCCCGAGCTGGGCGTCGGGCCGCTGCGCGGCGCCGGCGCCGACTGGTCGCGCCCGTGGCCGGCGCCCGCCGCCGCGCTGCTCATCGAGTGCGCGGAACGCATCGCGCTGTGGGGCTGGCGACGGTACGGCGTGGCGGGGCTGTTCGGCGTGCGCGCGCTGCTCACGCCCGACGAGCGGGTGTACGTGACGGCGATCAAGTGGCGGCACGACGAGAGCACCGAGGTGTCGGCGGTCAACCAGCAGGTCGTCGGGCTGCCGCCGTTCGTGCTCGGGCATCTGAGCGTGATGCTGGGCGGTCGGGTGAGCTGGCTCGGGGACCCGCAGGAGTTCAACCAGCTCAGCCTGCTGCGCGCCACCCAGCCCGGCGGGCCCTTCACCGTCAAGGTACGGCTGAGCGCCCACGGCCCCGTGCGCGTCGTCACCTCGCGCGGGTCCGGCGTCTACCGGCTGGACGACCTCGACCGGCTGCGCTGGGTACGCCCGGGGGCGCACCCGTCCGACGCCGCGGCCGACCGGGGCGAGTTCCTGCTGGCGAACCTGCCGGGGCCGGACGTGGTGTGCCATCCCGGCGCCGACGTCGCCACCATCGAAGGCGTCACGGACGGAGGCACCCAACCGTTCCACGGCCCGGCCTGCGCCTCACCGTTCACCCGCCGCCTGGCGACGGCCCTGCGCAAGCGCTTCCTCCCGGCCGGCCCGTGAGTCAGGAGGCGGCCAGAACGCGCGCCAGACCGTGGAAGGTCTCCTCCGGTGTGCCCGGCGGCGGTGAGACGCGCAGGACGGGTCCGCGCAGGTGCAGCGGCGCCCGCGCGTACGGGACGACGGAGACCAGGAGCGAGGCCTCGGCGGCGCGGGCGGCGGCGTGCTCGGGCGTGTCGCCGGGCGGGGGCCGGAGGGTGACCAGCGCGGACGGCTCGTCCGACGGCTCGGCCACCCGCCAGCCGCCGGCCCCGTCGAGCAGCCCGCGCGCGAGCCGGCCCAGGCCGGCGAGGTGCGCGTGCACGGCGTGCGGCCCGAGCGCGTGGTGCTCCAGCACGGCGACCCCGAGGCCGGCCCGCGCCGCGATCGCCCCTTCCGAGGTCTCGTAACGCGCCGCCCCGGGCAGCGGGATCACGTCCTGCGCCGCTCGCCCGTGGCCGGACGACGGTGTCGCTTCCGGCCAGTGGTGGCCGCCGAGAGTGGGCGTGGCGGCGTCCATGGCGGCGGTCGGGCCGGGCACGACGAGGAAGCCGACGCCGCGCGGGCCGGCCAGCCACTTGCGGGAGGTGCCCACGTACGCGGTCGCGCCCGTGCCGCGTACGTCCACGTGGCCCAGCGACTGGCAGACGTCCAGGACGAGCGGGACTGCGGCCGCCCGGCACAGCGCGCCGATCTCCTGAGCCGGCTGGACGACGCCGCTGTGGGAGCCGATGTGTGAGACGACCACCAGGTCCAGGCCCGAGTGCACCGCCTCGGGGTCGAGGCGGCCGTGGCCGTCCACCGGCAGGTCGACGAGGTGCCATCCGTTCCGGGCGGCCAGGCGCCGCAGCAGCATGACCGTGCCGCCGTACTCGGTGCGGGCGTGGCCGACGCGGCTGCCCCGGGCGAGCCGCCATCCGCCGAGCAGCGCCGCCATCGCCGCCGTACCGCTCTCCAGGAACGCCACGTCGGCGGGAGCGGCGTCGACCAGCGCGGCCAGCGCCGCCCTGGCATCGGCGAGGTCGGGAACGGCCGCGTACCCGCCGCGTGCGCGCTCCAGCCGCAACTGCCCCACGATCGCGTCCAGCACCCGGTCGCTGGGCACGTTGCACCCGGCCGCGTCGAGATGCCCGGCCGGCATCACGTCACGCGCCGCCCGCCACACCGCGCCCACGTCGACCGGAGACGACTCCGCCGCACGTGGCGCCGCCGACTGTGGTGAGCGGGCCTGCCGGATGGTCATCGGCCGGCGAGGAGGAGGGTGAAGTCGCCGTCCGGGTCCGTGTAGTGGCGGCGTACGCGGAAGCCCGCGTCCTCCAGCTCCGCGCGCAGCCCCTCCGGGCGGAACTTGGCGCTGATCTCCGTACGCGTCTCCTCGCCTTCGGCGAAGTCCACCGCGAGCCCGAGCGCGTCGATCCGCACCCGCATGTCCCGGTTCGCCCGCAGCCGCATCTCGATCCACTCGTGGTGCTCGTCGTACCGGGCCACGTGTGTGAACGCCTCCGGTTCGAAGTCGGCGCGCAGCTCCCGGTTGATCACCCGGAGCACGTTCCGGTTGAACTCGGCCGTCACGCCTTCGGCGTCGTCGTACGCCGCCACCAGCCGCGCGGGGTTCTTCACCAGGTCGGCGCCCAGCAGGAACGACTCCCCCGGCCGCAGCGCGGCCCGCAGCTCCTTGAGGAAGACGGCGCGGGCGTCCGGCTCCAGGTTGCCGATGGTGCCGCCGAGGAAGGCGACCATGCGCCGCCCGTTCTGCGGCAGCAGCGACAGGTGCCGTTCGAAGTCGGCGCACACCGGCCGTACGTCCAGCCCCGGGTACTGGACGGACAGCCGCCGGGCCGCAGACTCCAGCGTGACGGCGTCCACGTCGACGGGGGTGTAGCCGCGCAGCACGCCCGCGCCCTTGATCGCCTCAAGCAGCAGCACGGTCTTCTCGCTGGTCCCGGATCCGAGCTCGACGAGCGTGTCCGCGCCGCCGGCCCGGGCCACCTCATGGGACCGTTCGCGCAGGATGGCGAGCTCGCGCCGGGTCGGGTAGTACTCGGGCAGCCGGGTGATGCGGGAGAACAGCGCGCTGCCGGTCTCGTCGTAGAACCATTTGGGCGGCAGCCACTTCGGCGACGACGTCAGGCCCACGGTGACGTCGTGTTCGAGCGCCTGGCGCAGGTAGTCGCGGTCGAGGTGGTTGATCACGTGGACGGGTGAATGGCTCACGGTCATGAGACCTCCCGGATGGTGAGGGGCTGGACGCGGACGCCGGAGCGGCCGACGGTCAACAGGCTCCGCTCGGGCACGGCCCGCCAGCCCGGCAGGTCGTCGAGCGGTTCGCTGGACACCACGACGCCGTCGTCCAACCGGCGGTGGAAGAGCGTGTCGCCCCAGACGGTCGCGGCGATGGAGGTGCCGTCGGAGGCGAGCAGGTTCAGGCGGGCGTCGGGGTCCTTCTCCCCGGCCCGTACGACGACCTCGGCCAGCGCGTCGGCGAGCCCGGCGCCGGCGCGCCCGCGCAGGAACACGGCCGCGGCGACCCAGGCGGCGTCACACGCGCTCTCGGCCCGGTCGGGCAGGTCGTCGGCGAGGTCGCGCAGCGCGTCCCTGCTGACCCGGCCGTTGTGGCTGAGCAGCCAGCCGCCGTCGGCGAACGGGGCGGTGGCGCTCTCCTCGATCGGCATGCCGACGGTGGCCGAGCGGACGGCGGCCAGCAGGCACGTCGAGCGGGCCACCTCGGCGAGCGCGGGCAGGTTGGCGTCGGTCCAGATGGGCACGGAACGGCGGTAGCGGACCGGTTCCGGACGCGCGTCGTCGTACCAGCCCATGCCGAAGCCGTCGGCGTTGACCATGCCGAAGCGCTGCCTGCGGGGCGCGTACGACTGCCGCAGCAGGCCGTGCTCCGGCTCGTGGATGAGCCAGGCCAGCGGACGGGGCGCGCCCAGCCAGGCGGCGTGCCTGCACACCTCAGACCAGCTCCGAGCGGGCGCACCGGAACCCGGTGAAGATCTGCCGGCGGATCGGATAGTCCCAGTTCCTGAACGTCGTCCGCACCGCCGCCGGATCGGCCGCCCACGACCCGCCGCGCAGCACGCGGTACTCCTGACCGAAGAACACCTCGCTGTACTCCTTGTACGGGAAGCTCCGGAATCCCGGGTACGGATGGAACCAGGAGCCGGTCCACTCCCACACGTCCCCCACCATCTGCTCGGCCCCGTACGCGCTGGCCCCGCCCGGGTACGCGCCCAACGGCGCCGGACGGGCGGCGCGGTGCCCCAGGTTGGCCAGCGACGGCCCCGGGTCGGCCTCGCCCCACGGGTAGCGGCGGGCCCGCCGCTCGTACGGGTCCCAGCCGCACGCCTTCTCCCACTCGGCCTCGGTGGGCAGCCGCTTGCCCGCCCAGCGGGCGTAGGCGTCGGCCTCGTACCAGCAGACGTGCTGGACGGGCTCGTCCATCGGGATGGGCTCGGTGCGGCCGAAACGGGTGCGCCACCAGGAGCGGCCGTCGTTCTCCCAGAACAGCGGGGTGGTCGCGCCGGTGCTCTGCCGCCAATGCCAGCCCTCGGGGGTCCACCAGCGCGGGTCGTCGTAGCCGCCGTCCTCGATGAACGCCGCGTAGGCGCGGTTGCCGACGGGCAGCCGGTCGATCCAGTAGCCGGGCAGGTCCACCCAGTGGGCGGGGCGTTCGTTGTCGTAGGCCCACGGCGTCGTGTCGGTGCCCATGAGGAATCCGCCGGCGGGCACGTACACCTCCTCCGGGCCGGCGTCGCGGCCGGGCGGCAGGGCGCCGTCGCGGACCAGGCCCGGCTGGCCGGACAGTTGCAGCGTGGCGAGCATGGTCTCGTCGTGCTGGTGCTCGTGCTGGATCACCAGGCCGAACACGAAGCCGTCGCGGTGCAGCGGCGAGGCGTTCTCCAGGTCGATCCGGTCGAGCACGTCGAGGACGCGCCCGCGCACGCCCTCGATGTAGCGGCGGGCCTCCGCCGGGCCGAGGAAGGGCAGGCTGGGACGGTCTTTCCGCGGCGTCTTGAACGCGTCGTAGATGTCGTCGATCTCAGGACGCACCGGGTCGATCCCGGCCGCCTCGCGCAGCACCCACAGCTCCTCGTAGTTGCCGACGTGGGCGAGGTCCCACACCAGGGGCGACATCAGCGGGGAGTGCTGGCGTACGAGCAGGTCCTCGTCGGCCTCGGTGTAGGCCAGCGACCGGTCGCGCACGGCGATGAGCTCGGCGGCGATGCGTTCCTTGAAGTCGTTCATTGCTGCCCTTCGTCGTTGAGCCAGGCCGGGACGGGCGGCCCCGACATCGGGTCGATCAGGTCTGCCGCCGGTGAGCGGCCCGCCGCCACGTACCGGTCGGCGAACGCGGCCACCTCACCCGTCAGGCCGGGGCCCGCGCCGATGCGGGGCAGGGCCTCCAGCGCGGCGCGGAAGCACGCCTCGGCGGCCCGGCGCAGGCGGGGATCGGACAGGCCGCACCGCGCCGCCGTCTCCCACGCCGTACCGCACTCCTCGGCGGCGGCCAGCGCGGCGTCGGCGGCCCGGTCGTCGGTGACGAGGGCGTGGCTCACGGCCACGCACACCGGCCAGGCGTCCGGCCGCTGGGCGTCGAGGTAGCGGATCTCCAGCCAGCCCCGCGGCCGTACCGGCGGGAAGACGGTGGTGGCGTGGTAGGCCAGGTCGTCGGCGGTGGGCGGGCGCTCGCCGCCGCCCGCCAGCCAGTCGCGGAACGTCGAGCCGTCGCGCACCGGCCGGCATCCCCCGTCGTCCTCGCGCACCAGCATGAGACGGGCGTCCAGCAGGTACCGCGCCCAGGCGGCGGCCGGGTCGGCGTCGGGGGGCACGGGCGCGGTCCTGGTGGGGTCGAGGCCGGCCCAGACGGCCTGGCGTCCTGACATCCAGCCGCACGGCCGGCCGCCGCTCAGCGGCGAGTTCGCGAAGGCGGCCAGCAGCACCGGCCCGAGCACGTGTGCGCGCTCCCACCGGATCTCCGGCCGTTCCCCCAGGTCCAGGTTGACCTGGATGGACGCGGTCGAGCACATCATCAGCGGCCCGTACGGGAGGCCGAGGAACTCCGCCATCGCGTCGTAGCGCGGCTGCCGGAGCTGGCGGCGGGCGGGACGCACGGGGTCGAGGCCGACGCCGCCCAGCGCCAGTCCCTCCGCTCGCAACGCGGCACGCACGGCGGCCACGTCGCCGGCCAGGCGCTCCAGCGTGCCGGGCAGCGCCCCGGCCGGCCCGGACAGTTCGAGCTGGCCGCCCGGCTCGAACGTCACCCTGCTCCCGCCGGCGAGCCGGGGCAGTGCCCCCTCGACCCTGGCCAGCGGCACCGGCCGGGTGGGGTCCGTACGGTCGAACACGAGAAACTCCAGCTCGACCCCCACCCGGTCGCCCGCGTCGGAACGGAAGCAGCGGCGCGCGAAGTCCGCCACCTCCGAGACGCCCCTGAGCGGCGCGCTCTCGGCGGTAAGCCCGATCATGGCTGTCCCTTCGCCTGGCACATCGGGAGTACAGACCCGCGAGCCGCGCGAACGTTACAGACTAATTTCGCGAATCAGGCAAAATCGGCACATTTCGGCTGGTCAGGCGTCCAACGGCCGCCAGGCGGGCCCGGCGCCGTCCCGGCTCACCCGGCCGAAGACCACGTCGGCGAGGTGGACGCCGAAGCCGATCGTGCCGGGCTCCGCCAGCTCGTCGGCGAGACGGCGGCGATGGGCGGCGCTGCGGGCGCGGTCGTGGTCGTTGCCGGCGGACCATTCGGGGTGGTCGAACTGGATCGGCGAGTGCACGGTGTCGCCGAAGGCGATCAGCCGCCTCCCGCCCCCGGTGATGACGTACTCCGCGTGCCCAGGGGTGTGACCTGCGGTGATCCGGACCCGTACGCCGGGGAAGATCTCCTGCCCGTCCGCCACGGTGCGCACGCTCGGCGCCAGGGCGGCGACGATCTCCTCGGTCGTGCCGTGCGCCTCCAGCACGTCCCGCTGGGCCCATTCCTGCTCGGCCACGAGGTAGTCGGCGTGGGCGAAGGCGGGCCGGTCGCCGCCGGGGGCCGGATGCCAGGCCCAGCCGACGTGGTCGACGTGCAGGTGGGAGAAGGCCACCGCCTCGATCGTCCCCGGTTCGCGGCCGAGCGCGGTCAGGTTGTCCAGGAGCGCGCCCCCGTGGATGGGACCGCGCGGGGTGCCGGGATCGGGCGGCAGCGACTGCGGCCCGAAGCCGGCGTCGATGAGCAGCGCGCGGTCGCCGTGCTCCACCAGCAGGCCTCCGAGGCTCGCCATGAGGTGGCCGGAGGCGTCCAGGTACTCGGGGTGGGCGGCCCAGACCTCGTCGGTGGTGTCGGGCAGCCAGCCGCGCGGCGGCAACCGCACGACCCCGTCGGGCACGAACGACACTTTCGTCTCCCCCAGCCGGACCGAGCGGATCCCCGCCGGGCGTCGCAACCGTTCCCTCTGGTCGTTCGTCATGATGATGTCCTCCCGTGTCGGTTCGAGGACGCCACCATAAGCTTCAAGCCAGAAACGTTCAAGCTAGAAATATTCTGGCTTGATGGACTTGCTAGGATGAGCATATGACGACGCCCTCCGAGTCACGGGCCACCGCCGAGCGTGAGCTGTGCGGGCTGGTGAACGGGCTGGCCCAGCAGATCGCCGACCACGTGCGCGACCGCGCCGTCGTCCTGGGCCTCACCCCGGCCCAGGCGACCGCGCTGCGGGAGCTGACCGGGCCGATGACCATGCGCGAGCTCGCCGAGCGCATGAGCTGCGAGCCGTCCAACGCCACCTTCGTCGTCGACAAGCTGGAGAAACAGGGCCTGATCGAGCGCCACCCGCACCCCACCGACCGCCGCGCCAGACACCTCGTCCTCACCGAGGAGGGCACCGCCCTGCGCGAACGCCTCCTCCAGCTCCTCACGCAGGAATCCCCGTTGGCCGGCCTCTCCCTCGATCAGCAGCGCATCCTGCACGACCTCCTGCAACAGGCCGTCATCCGCCGCTGAGCGGCACGCGGAACGACACGGCGCCGGCCCGCAGGCGCTGACCCGCGAAAGGCACGAGGGGACGGGTCATCGCGACACCGCCGGCGGGGTCGTCGTCCACGTACTTCGTCGCGACGAAGTACATGGCGATTCCCCGCTCCACCCAGCGCACGATCGGCGTCAGCTTGTCGAAGGCGTTCGGGCCCGGACCGCCGCCGCAGTGCGTCATGCCGGGCACGAGGAACAGCCGCGCGAAATCTCCGGTCTGGTCCGCGCGCCCGCCGGAGGTGGCACGGACGACCTGACGGTAGTGGCCGATGGTGTCGTACGCCGCGACGACCGGGTCGGCCCAGCCCGCGTACATGATGAGCTTGCCACCGCTGCGCCGGAAGGGCCGCAGGTCAGGGTCGGTGGCGTCGATGATCGGCCCGAGCTTCTTCTGGGCGAGGCGCAGGTCGCGGTGGTAGTCGAAGTCCCGCCAGTCCCAGTCGGGGTCGCCGAACACCCAGTGGCGCCAGAAATTCGCCCGGGCGCGTTCGGTGTCGCCCCAGTAACCGCTCCACCCGGTGCGTACCCTGCCCGACGCGTCCACCACGGGGGCTTCGCCGCCGACCGGCCAGCCCGGGTAGACCTGCTTTCAACACCTCGCGCCCAGGCTGTATGCCTGGCGGGCCTGGTGTCAGCCGTCGGTGAGGTGGTCGGCGCGGCGGGTGCGGAAGGTGGAGAGCAGGCGGCTGCGGGTCTCGGTGGGCAGGGGCCTGGTGGGCAGGTCGCCGAGGACGCGGATGGTGGCGCGGTACTGGTCGAAGTAGCGTCCGCAGCCCTCGCAGCACGACAGATGGTCGCGTACGGCGTCGCGTGCGGGCGTGTCGAGGGCGTCGTCCAGGTAGGCGGTGAGGTGTTCCACCAGTTCGTCGCAGGTGAACCGCTTCACGACGTTGACCGCCCTTGCCTCTGAGATGAACCGTTTCACTTATTGTGACCGCTGAACGGGCCGGACGGTGCCGTTCGGCGTCAATCCGGCTGTTTCACCGAGTCGTAATAGCTCGCGAGCCAGCCGCGCACGGTCGCCCGCGCCCGGTGGAGCAGCACCCGCTGGTTGGCCGCCGAGATCTCCAGGATGTCGCAGACCTCCTCGGAGGTGCAGCCCTCCACGTCGCGCAGCGTGATCACGACGCGCTGGCGGGGCGGCAGCCTGCCCAGGGCCTCGGCGATGAGCCCCCGCGCCTCCGCGGCCAGCGCCTCCCCCTCGGGCGTCGGCCAGGCGGCGGTGAACTCCGCCCTGCCGCCCGGTGGCGGGCCGTGGCCGCCGAGCGTCTGGCCGTCCTGCTCGAAGGCGCTCCACGGCAGGATGCGGCTCTCCCGCAGGCCGCGTTTCTTCGCGGTGTTGACCAGGATGCGGTAGACCCACGTCTTGACCGAGGAACGCCCTTCGAAGCCGTCGATGCCGTCGATCACCGCCAGCCAGGTGTCCTGGACGACCTCCTCGGCGGAGTGGTCGGTGGACACGTACGACCTGGCCACCCGCAGCATGCCGTGGGACCAGGTGTCGAGCAGCGCGGCGAACATCGTCTCATCGCCGGCTCGCAGGGCCCTGACGACGACGTCGTCCGGGGGCAGCACCTCGCCCACGAAAGACCCCACGATCGCTTCCCCTCCGGTCGA
Organism: Nonomuraea terrae; assembly: GCF_004348995.1. Classification (GTDB taxonomy): domain Bacteria; phylum Actinomycetota; class Actinomycetes; order Streptosporangiales; family Streptosporangiaceae; genus Nonomuraea; species Nonomuraea terrae. Next base: position 14,090 of record NZ_SMKQ01000139.1, on the reverse strand, counting down.
ACGTCAGGACTTCTCACTCCAGGGACGGAGCCGGACCCCGGCACCGCCCTGCGGCGGGACGACACCCCTTGCACGCTAATCCCTCACGGTGATTTTCCCCATCCTGGCGATCCGTAGCCACCCCCACGCGGATTCCCCGCTCCGGCCGGACGGCTCGCGCGGGCCTGGCTCGCCCTCGCGGACATCGTCGGCCGCGAGGGCGAGCGTTCCCCTACTCGCCGCCCACGGACGTCATCGGCCGTGGGCGGCGAGTGATCCCCGCCACCCGCGGACGTCGTTGGCCGCAGGGGCGGGCGTTCGTTCCGCCGGTCAGGCGGGAGCCGGGGGAGCGGGCGGGGCCGGAGCGATCTCCGGCTGCGCCGCCGTCGCGCCCGGCCGTGCGGGTCAGGCGAAGGGCGGTCCAGGGCCGTGGTGACCGGTGGCTCCGCGCAAGCGCGCCGCCCCGCGCCTTCGGTCACCGGAGTCACGCAAGCCACGAACGTCACGCAAATCACCTAGGTCACGAAGATCATGGATGTCACGGAGGCCACGGAAATCTCGGAAGTCGTCGAAGTCGTCGAAGTCGCGGAGCGCCTCGCGTACCTCACGGGACTCCCAGTCCTCCTCCGCCCGCTCCCCGCGGACCACGCCGTCCTCCTCAGGAATGCGGATGGCGGCCGACCAGGACTTTCGAGCCTCCGGTACGCGACCCGCCCGGGCTTCGGCGGCGGCTCGGAGGCGGGCGCGGCGGTCGGCGATCAGGCTGGTGGCCGTGACGACGACGAGGACCGCCACGATGAACGCGAGCGAGGCCGAAGCCGGCACCTCCGGCACCCACGTCCAGATCCCGTGCGCCCAGCGCAGGACCAGCTTGACCCCGATGAACGCCAGGATGACGCTGAGCCCGTGGCCGAGGTGGCGCGGCCTCACCGGCCCGCCCCGCAGCACGACGTACAGCGCCCGCAGGCCGAGCAGGGCGAACGCGTTGGCGGCGAACACCAGGTACGGATCGTCGGTGACCCCGTACACGGCCGGCACGGAGCCCGCGGCGAAGACGACGTCCGTGGCCAGGATCGCGACCACCGCCAACGCCGGCGGGGTCGAAGCGAGCCGCCCCCTGTCGCGCACGAAGAGCCGGGACCCCCGGTGGTCCCCGGTGACGGGCGCGAAACGGCGCACCAGCCGTACGCTCCACATGGACCGGACGTCCACCTGGCGCCCGTCGCCGTTGAGGATCTTCCAGGCGGTGACGATGACGACGGCGCCGAACAGCAGGAACGCCCACGTGCCGCTCCCCAGTGCGGCGGCCCCCAGCCCGACGAGCACGACCCGCAGGAGCAGCGCCCCGGCGATCCCGTACAGCAGCACCTGCCGGGCCGGCGCGGACGGCACCGCGAACGCCGACAGCAGCAGCATGAACACGAACAGGTGGTCCACCGACAACGACTTCTCGACCACGAACCCGGTGAAGAACTCCACCGCCGTCGCGCCCCCGAACGCGGCCCACAGCCCGGCCCCGAAGCCCAGGGGCAGCACCAGGTAGAAGACGGACCAGCCGACCGCCTGCCCCATGCGTTCCGCACCGGAACGGCGGGTCAGGACGAGGTCGATCGCCAGCAGCAGCATCAACGCCGCGACCGTGGCCGACCACAGCGCGGGGGTGGCGATGCCGTCCAGCTCGGCACGCGACTCGACGGCATGCGACAGTGTGCCCGCAGGCATGGGAAGCCTCCCTCGAACGCTCGAACCGTTCGAGGTCTCCTTCACCCCGACAGGGGCGACCGCCCGGGGACGCGCGGGACGTCCGTACTGACCGGGCCGGCTCTTGGGAAGTACTCCCCTCGCCTGCTCAGGCTAGATCAAAGAGCACCCCGCATCCACCCCTTGCCCTCCACCCCTTGCCGGGTCACGCGAAACATGCGGCGAAGGCGGCCCGGTTGGCGGACTCCTTCGCGCGGTCCCAGACGGCGAAGACGACCTGGTCGAACGCCGTCGCGTACGCGCCCGTGAGGTGGTCGTGGAAGGCCGCGGCAACGTCGCGGGGGTCGTTGCGGAACACGCCGCAGCCCCACGCGCCGAGGACGAGCCGGCGGACGCCGTGGCGGGCGGCGACGGCGAGCACGCGCCCGGCGCGCTCGTGCAGCGCCCGGCGGATCTCCTCGCGCCGGCCGGGGTCGCGGCGCAGCACCTCTCCCGCGTTGGGCGCCGGGGAGGTCAGGAACGACACCGGGAACGGCTCGGCGACCAGCCCGCCACCGGAGCCCCGGTGCACGGGCACGCCGGGCGACCAGATGACGCGGTGGCTGTAGAGGAGGTCGGGCGAGGCGCGGTGGGCGGCGTAGTAGTCAGGCGCCCGCAGGAGGCAGGGATGCAGCAGCGAGTGGCGGCACAGGTCCTCCTCCTGCGCCTTGGCTCCCCCGAGGTAGCCGCCGCCGGGGTTGCGGGCCGAGGCGAAGTTGAGCACCGCGATGTGGCCGGCGCCGTCGAGGTGAAGCCGCCGCGCGGCCTGCAGGCTGCCCTCCGGGGTCACCTCGAACGTCGTGCGGACGCCGGGGCGTGGCGCGGGCGGCTCGACCAGGTCGCCGGGCGCGTAGCTCACGGTGCCCGCGAGCGCCGCCGCAAGGGCCGGCCCCACGAGGACCTCGACCCCTTCGGTGGTGGTGTACGCGCCTGTGGCGGCGATCTCGGCGTTGGCGGCCGCGATCGCGCGCAGTCTCGTGCTCACGCGCCCGCATGCTAGCCCGGCCCCGCCCCTCCGCCCCACTGGTTTTCCGGCGGTGTCGCATTATGTCGGCTTTCGGACACCTGGCGGGAACTCGCCACCGATCGCCCGAACCGGCCGGCACGCCCCACGAAACCCCAGTTGAACGACCTTTTTCGGTCCTGACGGAAGGGGTGCACACCCACACGAGGCGGCGTCCGGCCGCTTGCTAAGAGCACACGATCCACCAAAGATGCTCGGCGGTGGGCTCACAAGATCCCACAAACCTCCCCATGGAGATCGTGTGTCCCTTTCGCACCCCCGGCGATGGCTCCTGGCGGGCACCGTCCTCGCCCTCCTCGCCACCCAGACCCCCGCGTTCGCCCAGGACCCGCCCGATTCCGGCAAGATCGACCGGACGGTCGCGGCCGAGCTGTCCGCCGACGACAAGGCCACCTTCTGGGTACGGCTCAAGGACGAGGCCGACCTGCGGGCGGCGCGTACCGCGACGACCAAGGCCGACAAGGGCCGGCAGGTCTACCGGCTGAAGACCGGGACCGCCGCCGCCTCGCAGGCCCGGCTGCGCAAGCTGCTCAAGTCGGCGGGCGCCGAGTTCACGCCGTACTGGATCGTCAACACGATCCGGGTGACGGGAGACGCCGGCCTGGCGGCCGAGATCGCGGAGCTGCCCGAGGTCGCGGAGATCACCCCCGGCCGGACGGCCGGCCTGCCGGAGCCGAAGCCGGGCGTCGCCCGTGCCGAGGCCGGCTCCGTCGAATGGAACGTCGACCGCGTCAACGCCCCCAAGGTCTGGGACGAGTTGGGCGACCACGGCGAGGGCGTCGTCATCGCCAGCCTCGACACCGGCGTGCAGTGGGACCACCCCGCGCTGAAGGCGAGCTACCGGGGCACCCTGCCCGACGGCACCGCGGACCACGCCTACAACTGGTACGACGCGACGGGCTCGTGCCCCGGTGATGCCCCCTGCGACGACCGCGGCCACGGCACGCACACCATGGGCACCATGGCCGGCGCCGACGGCATCGGCGTCGCACCCGGCGCCGAGTGGATCACCGCGAAGGCGTGCGGCACCACCGGCTGCCCCGACTACGCGCTGCTCGCGGCCGGTCAGTGGATCCTCGCCCCCACCGACCTCGAGAACCAGAACCCGCGTCCCGACCTCGCGCCGGACATCGTCAACAACTCCTGGGGCGGCACCGGCCTGGACCTCTGGTACAAGGAGATCGTCGAGGCCTGGGCCGCCGCCGGCATCTTCCCCGCCTTCTCCAACGGCAACGAGGGCCCGGCGTGCGGCACCACCGGGTCGCCTGGCGGCTACACCGCCTCCTACAGCGCGGGCGCGTTCGACGTGAACGGCCGCATCATGCCGGAGTCGTCGCGCGGCCCCGGCGAGGACGGCGAGCTGAAGCCCAACATCGCCGCACCGGGCGTGGACGTGCGTTCGGCCCTGCCCGGCGACGCGTACGGGGTCAAGAGCGGCACCTCGATGGCCGGCCCGCACGTCGCCGCCACGGTGGCGCTGATGTGGTCGGCCTCTCCCGCCCTGCGCCACGACGTGGAGGCGACCCGGGCGCTGCTCGACGGCACCGCCTCCGACGTGGACGACACCTCCTGCGGCGGCACGGCCGCCGACAACCTCGTCTGGGGCGAGGGCAGGCTGGACGCGTACGCGGCGGTCAAGGCGACCCCGGCCGGCGAGCTGGGGACCCTGACGGGCACGGTGATCTCGGAGGACGCGCCGCTGGCCGGCGCCACGGTGAGCGTGTCGGGACCGCTGAGCCGTACGGTGCCGACGGGCCCGGACGGGACGTACACGCTGCCGCGCCTGCTGAGCGGCGAGTACCGGATCACCGTCACGAAGTTCGGCTACGACGACGCGACCGCCACGGCCACCGTCACCGACGACGGGACGGCCAACGCCGACCTGACGCTGACCCCGCAGGCGATGAGCCCGGTGTCGGGCACGGTCAGCAGCTCGGGCGCGCCCGAGGAGGGCGCCACGGTGAGCGTGCCCGGCACCCCGGTCACGACCGTCACCGACGCCGCCGGCCACTACGCGCTCTCGCTCCCGCACCGGGAGTACGACCTCAAGGTCACGCCGGCCTCACGCTGCGCGAACGCGGCGACCACGCCCATCACGGTGACCGGCACGATGACCGAGGACGTCGAACTGCCCGCCAACGCCGACGCCTTCGGCCACACCTGCAGGAGCGGCACGGAGGCGTACGCCGAGGCCACGGAGAAGCAGGCGCTCACCGGGGACGACGAGTTCCAGACGGTCGAGCTGCCGTTCGCGTTCCCGTTCTACGGCAGGACGTACACCAGCGGCATGCTCAGCACGAACGGGTTCCTGGCGTTCGGTGAGAAGTGGTCGTACCCGAACAACTCCCCCCTGCCGGCGGCGGGCGCACCCAACGCCGGTATCTACCCGTACTGGGATGATCTGGCCTTGGACGACCGGGGCGGTCTCTACACCGCCACGCTCGGCTCCGCGCCGAACCGTACGTTCGTCATCGAGTGGCGCAACGCGCGCTTCTACAACGCCGACGAGTGGTTCTCGTTCGAGGCGCTGCTGGGCGAGGACGGCTCGATCGGGTTCCGCTACCGCGGGATCGCGAGCTCGCGCGCCGCGGGCGAGAGCGCCACGATCGGCATCGAGAACGCCGACGGCACGGACGCGCTGCAGTACTCCTCCGGCGTGGCCGCCGTCGCCGACGGCCAGAGCCTGGCCTTCACCGCGCGGCGGCACGGCCTGGTGACCGGCACCGTCACCGACGCGGGCGACGGCGAGCCGGTGGCCGGGGCGACCGTCGAAGTGGGCGGGGCCTCCTTCACCACCGGGGCGGACGGCACGTTCCTCGGGCAGGTCCCCGCGGGCGAGCAGCGGCTGGAGGTCTCGGCGGCGAACTACGGCACCCTCGCCAGGAAGGTCACCGTGCAGGCGGGCGGTCGCACGGTGCTGGACGCCGCGCTGACCACCGGCCTGGTGACGGCCGCCACCGATCGCCTCACCCTGGTCGTGCCGGCCTCGGCCACCAGGACGCGCAAGCTGAGGCTGGCCAACGCGGGCGCGGCGGCGGCGTACACGATCGAGGTCGATCCTGAGCAGAGCGGCTGGCTGAGCGTGAGCCCCGCGTCCGGCGAGATCGGGGCGGGCGGGTCCGCCACTCTCGAGATCACCGCGTCCAGCGAAGGCATGGAACCCGGGAGCGTACGGACCGGCGTGCTGATGGTGCGCTCGGCCAGCGGGCGCAACCCGGCCTTCCCCGTCACCGTGTCCGTGGTCGTGCCCGGACACTAGGGCGTGCACGGACTTCGGATCCACAAGACGGCTCCACGTGAGCGAAGGCCGGCCAGGTAGCCTCCGGGCGTCTTGTCGAAGAGGTCGCGAAGCGGGCGCTGTTCAAGGCGGCGGCCGACTGATGTCGTCCGGTGGCGGGCGAGGCCGGCGGCCTCGCCCGCGCCAGCCGGTCCGCCGGCGCCGGTCCTGGACGACTTCCACGCGAGGGCCGCCGAACCCGGCGACCGGCTCGCCGCACCGCCCACCGTGTCCTTCCTGCGGCTGACCGGCGACGAACTGCGTCTGTACGGCGTGGCGTCGTTCATCTCGGCATCGCCGAGGAGGCCGGGCTGCTCCGCCCCGCAAGCCAGCGCTTCGACGAGACCTCGCAGGACATCAGAACGAGCAACTCGACCTGGCCGACGCCGACTGGATCTTCTACGGGGTGCAGGGCGGCGAGGCCGTGGCCGGGCCGCTGACCAATGCGCCGCTGTGGACGACGCTGTCCGCCGTGGCGGGCAAGACCGCGATCCCGGTGGACGTCGACACGTTCTTCCTCAACGCCGGCCCCACCTTCCTCAACGCCGGCCCCACGGCCGCGGGGAAGGTCCTGGACGTTCTGGCCGACCATCTCCACGGGTGAGTGTTTGGGCCTGTGCCGTCGACGTCTGAGTAGCTGATGGCGCCGATGCGCTCGCGCATCGGCGAAACTTGACAAACGTCCGGAAACGCGACCAAAGATCGCTAGGCTGCGACGATGGACCGCGTAACCGACCTGCCCGAAGATTTTCCCGGACAGCATCCTGCCTGGGTTTCGGCCGCAACCCAGCCCGCAGATCCGGACCAGGTGAACGACTACGACGCTTTCGCCGAGGCGTACTCGGCGGAAACCGAGAACAGCATCCTGAACGAGTACTGGGCGCGGTCCTCGATCCTGGCCCTCGTCGGAGACGTGGCCGGCCGCCAGATCCTGGACGCCGGCTGCGGCGCGGGCCCCCTGTCAGCCAAACTACGCGACCGCGGCGCCGTCGTCACCGGCATCGACGCCAGCGCCGGGATGCTGGCGATAGCCAGGCGGCGGCTCGGTGACGACGCCGACCTGCGCGTGGTCGACCTGCGTGACCCGCTGCCGTTCGCCGACGGCGCGTTCGACGACGTGGTCGCGTCGCTGGTGCTGCACTACCTGGAGGACTGGGGGCCGACCCTGGCCGAGATACGGCGAGTGCTCAGGCCGGGCGGCCGGCTCATCGCGTCGGTCAACCACCCGTTCGTGGAGCACCTGACCCAGAATCCTCGGCCCAGCTATTTCGCGACCACCAGCTACACCGACGCATGGACGTTCAACGGACAGTCCTTCCCGTTGACCTTCTGGACCAGGCCGTTGCAGGCGATGACCGACGCCTTCACCGCCGCCGGCTTCCGCCTTGCCGTCATCAGCGAGCCCCAGGTCGACCCGGCCGCCCGTGAGCTGTTCCCCGACGACTACCAGGACTGCGCGGACAAGCTCGCCTTCCTGGTCTTCGTCGTCGAGGTACCGCCGTCGGCTCCCGGCTCGGACCGCTGACCGACCACGCCGACGAGCCAGCACCTCACCCCGACATCGCTACCCCGGCATCGCTGTCACACGGCAGCTCCGGCTGCGCGATCGGATCCAGACGCCTCCCGTTCCCTCTGGTCCGCGCGGCTGTCGGGCATGGTGCCGGGATCGTGCCGGGTGGTCAAGGCGGATCAGAGAGGGCGCCGGCTACGGCCGCAACCAGGACGGGGCGGCGAAGGTGCCGCGGAGGGATCACGACGCCGGTGAATCCCACAGTCGTCATATTCTGAGCCGCCCTCCTTGTCATGTGCCGGACTCGTTGAGACTCGGGTCCTTGCCGTCAGCTGGCGGGGAAGTAGTGGCCGTTGTCCAGATCGGCGAGCAGGCGGGGCTGAGCGGGTTCCCAGCCGAGGGTCCGGCGGGTGACGAGGTTGGACGCCGGGTAGCTCTGCGTGACGATGTTCGCGAGGAACCCGAAGTATCCCGGCAGCACCAGTTCGTCCACGGGAACGCTCACGGCGGGCAGGCCCAGACGGCTGCCGATGGCCTCGGCGATCTCGCGGAACGGGATGCCCCCGTCGTCGACCGCGTGCCAGTATTTGCCGGCCGGGCCCTTCTCCAGCGCCAGGCGGAACAAGGAGGCGACATCGCGGATGTGCACGGCGTTCCACAGGTTCGCGCCGTCTCCGGGGTAGCCGATGAAGCCCTTCTCCTTCGCGAGCGCGATCAGCGCCGGAAGGAAGCCGGCACGATCGGTCGTGCTGTGCGCGATGTTGGCGATCCGCACGACCGAAGACCGCACGCCCTGCTCGGCGAGGCCGATTACGGTGGTTTCCACGACGTTACGAGCCCGCAGGGTGCCCTTGTGCTCATCGCCACTGGGAAGGGCTGGGTCCTCCTCGGTGGCCGTCCGGCCCAGGAATCCCTGCCCGGGCGAGCCGATGCTCCCCGCCGCGACCAGCGGCTTTCCGGTTCCCGCCAGTGCCTCGCCGTAGGCGAGCATGATCGGGAGCTCGGCGGCGGCCACGGCGTGGATCCCGCCGGAGAAAAGCAGGTCTTGCCGGTGCGCGACGTGGATGACGCCGTCGGAGTCCGCAGCCGCCTCCTTGAGTCCGTCGAGATCCCCGAGGTCGCCGCGACACACCTTCGCGCCGAGCGCGGACAGCGCCGCCGCAGCCGTGTCCGACCGGGCCAGGCCGGTGACCTCGTGCCCGGCGGCGATGAGCTCGGGGACGATGTACGAACCGGAATGGCCGGTCCCGCCAGTGACGAAAACGCGCATTCTGCCGTTCCTTATGAGTGAGGTAGCGCGAGAACTGGTGGTGCGGGTGTGCTCAGCTGAGATTGCTGACGCCGAGGGCGAAGTTGAAGTCCCCCACGCCATGGCGGGCCAGGTTGATCATCAGCAGGCCCGTCCCTTCCAGCCAGTGCGCCATCTCCAGGCCTCCGGCATCCAGGGGGCGCAACCCGAGGCTTTCGATGAACGCCGATACGCTTGCCTTGGCCCGCGCGTCGTCGCCGGCGAAGAGCACGTCCAATGGGCGCCCCGGGGCCAGGACGTGGCCGAAGACGGTGTTGAACGCCTTCACGACGTGCGCGCTCGCCGGGGCGGCCTTGGCGATCTCCTGCGCGGCGGAAGTGCCGTCAGGGGTGGTCAGCCCGGTGGCGTCGGCTTTCATGGGGTTGGTGATGTCGATGATGACCTTGCCGGCCAGCGCGTCCCCGTACTGGGCGACGACCGGCACGGCGCTGGCGTTCGGCACGGCGAGGATGACGATGTCGCCGGCTGGGGCGGTGCCGAATGTCCCGGCCGTGGCGCCGCCGCCGAGCGCGGCGGCCAGGTCCTTGGCCTTGGCCGCGTCGCGACCGACGACCTCGACGGCGTGGCCGCCCTCGACCGCGCGGGCGCCAATGGCGCGGCCCATACCCCCCAGGCCGATAATGCTGATGCTGCTCATGGAGTGCCTGCTTTCTGGAGTGGAATATCTGGACAGAACGCCACGCCCACCCCGTTGTTGTTAACGGTTGTGTCGTCGATGCCCTCGAATGACACGACGGGCCCGAACCAATTCAGGACGCGCTAATTCAAGTTCTGGGGACCTACTGTCAAGTCCCGATGTCGAATTCTTATTCCGGATTCGCTCCGGCCCACCGGGTACCTATTGAGGATTTCATTGGTCTGAGCGGGTGTCCAAGACCTATTTCAGCGATGGCGATACCCTGGAGGCATCGCCGTACCGGGAGGCTCCATGGATCTGGACCTGCGCAAGTTGCGCTACTTCGTCGCCGTCGCCGACCGGCTGCACTTCGGCCGCGCCGCCGATGACCTGCACATCGCACAGCCGGTGCTCAGCCGGCAGATCCGCGCGCTGGAACAGGATCTTGGCGCCCCGCTGCTGATCAGGGACAGCCACGGCGTGGCGCTGACCGACGCCGGCAGGCAGTTGCTGACCGACGCCGGCCCGCTGCTGGCCTCCGCAGACGCGGTCCGCCGCCGGGTGACCGTGGCCGCGCGCGGCAGCCGGCGGCTGATGGTCGGCTTCCGCGCGGGCATCACGGCCACCGCGGCGGTGCGGGAGTTCGCCATCCGGCACCCGGACGTGATCGTGGACGTGCAGCGGATCGAGTCCGACGACCAAGCCGCGATGCTGCTCGACGGCCGCATCGACGTCGGCTATGTGCGGCTGCCCATCGACGAGACCGGCCTGCGTGTCACCCCGCTGTACACCGAGCCGCGGGTGGCGGTGCTGCCCGCCGGCCACCGATTCGCCGGCAGGGAACAGCTCACCGAGGCCGACCTGGCCGGCGAGCCGCTGCTCTGGCATCCCGACACAAGCACACAGCCCACCAAGCGCCCGCACCCCAACGCCGGATACCTGGTGCGCGGGGTGGACGAGACGCTCGAACATGTCGCGGCCGGCCGGGGCATCTCGTTCCTGGCCCGTTCGACAGCCGTGTTCTACTCACACCCGGAAGTCAGCTATGTGCCCGTCACAGATCTGGCGCCCGACCAGGTGTGCCTCGCGGTGGCGGCATCGCGCACCTCACCGGTGGTCGACGACTTCCTCGCCGCAGCTCACGCGACGGCCGAGATCACCGCAGAATGCGGGAACGATGAAATGTGGCAGCTGGCAAGCGGTGCCGCCTCACAACACGGTTGATCAGTTCGACCGACAACATCAGAGCCAACAGAGGACGCCACAGCAAAGGCGAAGGCATTAAAGTGCGACGGCGGAGGCTACGTTCGCGTACAGCGAGAATCGTCATCGCCGCACGGCAGCCTCTGAAGTAATGAAAGAACCCTTTTCATCCTGCAGTTGCTTCGTAGTTCTGTACCACAGATTGAATTCGTAGAGTCCGTCATGAGTGTGCCGGAGCGTCGAGGGTAAGCCCAGTCGGCCAGGCAGCCGGTGAGCAGCGTCACACTGTTGCCTGCGGCCATCGTCCGATTCTCCTTCGATCTTGATCTTGCTAGTCGAAGGATCACTCGATGGCCGTCTTCATTTCATGACGCCACGCCTGTGACCAGGTCGAACTCGTACACCACCCCCGTGGACGCAATCATCAGGAGGGATACGCAGTAGCCAGCCGGGGGCTCATTCGCGCGGTGCGTGTTGCCGCAAGAAGGTCCGCACCAGGGCGTGAAGCTGGTCCGCCCTGGGGCTGAGCCAGAAGCCCAGGTGATCCTCATCTGCCATCCAGTAATGACGCGCGCCGGGTATCCGCTCGGCCGCGTATTCTCCATGGTCGAAGGACACATCGCCGTCCTGCCTTCCATGGACCACCAACATCGGAGCCGTGATCTGCTCCAGAGGCAACCCGCCGCGCCGGGCTTGCGCCGCGTCGTTGTCGGTGCCCGGCCAGCGCTCCTCGTAGGGGAACGTCGTTTCGAACATCGCCTCGAAGAGGGTCCGCACGCGTGGCGTGTTCATGATGTACGAGAGCCGCCCGGATCGCTGTTCCTGGTTGAAGGTGCTGGTCTCGTCCAGCGTCGCCGAGACGACGGTCTCGAACGAGAGCATCGCCGTCAGCCGGGTGAGCTTCTGCACGACGGTGTTCAGGAACGTTCTCCGCAGTGACGAGCTCGGCTTACCGGGGGGCTGTTGTTTGCTCACTCCACCGATGGAGACCATCCCCCAGATCCGATCCGGATGGCGTGCGGCGAAGGTGTAGCCGACCGGGCTCCCGGCCGAGACCGCGAGGACTCCGACCCGGTCGATGCCGAGCTCATCCAGCAGCGCGGCGAGCAGGTCGGCCTGCTCCTCGTTGGTCCGGCCGCTCTCCAGGGGCGTGCCGAGATAACCGGGCCGCGAAGGACTCAGAATGCGGAACCCGTCCCGCTGCAGCCAAGCGGCGAAGAGGCGTCCCTGATCGGCTCCGCCGAGCCCGGCGTGAACAGACAACAGAACCGGACCTTTCGTACCGTACAGGTCGTACTCGATCGGGCCACGCCGTGTCTGGGCAATCCGCAGGTCGATCTGGACACTGGGGAGGAGCTCCCGGCGCGGGCCGGTGTCGATGCCGCCGTCCCAAAGAAGCAGCCCGGCGACTACCGCGGCCGGGATCCCGATCAGGACAGCGAGCACTATTCTGACGATCTTGATGACTCTTCGCTTCCGCACCGCTGCGGCAGCTTTCGGTATCTGGACCGAAGTCACGGCAGCGTCTCGACGGCGGCCTGGCGCGTTACCTGGACAAACTGCACTGAGATCCCCATAACCCGCAATGGTTGTCCAGCAGCCGGTGCGTGTCGTCCCACAGGCGGAGTCTTCTGCCACTACCACACTGGGACCAACGACTGACCGAGCTACAACGCTGGGAGTACAACAGGTTGAATGCGTAGAGTCTTCCGGTCGTGACGGATAGCGCTCGGTGCGGTACGACCGGAGTATGCGGTACGGGCAAAGGGGTGGATACACGCCTGCCGAGCAGGAACGGCGAGAGCGTGTGCGGCTGCAAGCGGCCGAGTGGTTCGAGGCCGGCGAGTCGACCAAGACGGTCGCCGCACAATTACGGGTGCACGAGCGGTCGGTGACTCGCTGGCGCAAGGCCTGGCGCGAGGGTGGGACGCAGGCGCTGCGCTCGAAGGGGCCAGTGTCGAAGGAGAAGCTGTCGGCCCAACAGTGGCAGCGATTGGAGACCGAGCTTCGGCGCGGCCCGCCGGCCTGGGGATACGACCAGAACCAGTGCTGGACGCTGGCCGGGTCAAGACGCTGATCGGCCAGCTGTTCCACATCGGCTACACCATCGAGGGCGTGGGCAAGCTGCTGCATCGCCACGGCTGGTCGGTCCAGGTTCCGGCGCGACGGGCCCTGGAGCGGGACGAGGAGGCCATCGCTGCCTGGGAGGCCGAGGTGTGGCCGGTGGCAAAAGGACCGCAGCGGACCTGGGCGCCTACCTGTGCTTCGAGGATGAAGCCGGGCAGGGGCTGAGGCCGCCGAAGGGACGCACCTGGGCGCCGGTCGGCGCCCGTCCGGTGGTGACGGTACGCGGCAAGGGCTCCGGCCGGGTCAACATGGCCGGCGTCGTGGCCTACCGGGACGGCGAACGCCCGCACCTGTTCTACAAGCTGCATATCTACCGCGGTCGCAAGGGCGAGTCCAAGTCGTTCTCCTGGATCGACTACCGGGACCTGATCGTGGCCACCCACCAGCACCTGGGCGCGCCACTGGTGTGGTGCTGGGACAACCTGAACGTGCACCTGGCCGGCCAGCTCGCCGAGTTCCCCACCGAGAACGCCGGCTGGACACATCGTCCAGTTACCCGCCTACGCTCCTGAGCTGAACCCCGTCGAGGGCGTCTGGTCCCTCCTTCGTCGGGCCCTGGCCAACTTCGCCGTCGCCGACCTACCTGGACTCGTCCGGATCGTCAAACACAAGCTCAAGAAGATCCAGTACCGGCCGCATCTGCTTACCGGCTGCCTGGCCCAGGCCGGACTCACCCTCGATACCCCGGCAAAGACATGACCGACCCTACGAATTCAACTTGTTGTGTAGCACGTGGATGGCTTTGGCGAGTCGACCGACCCCGCGTGGGCTGACGCGGACATTGTGCAGGATGCGCCGGTACTTGAGCTGGGCGTTGACGCGTTCGCCGGGCCCGCGAAGCCGGGCATGAGCCCGGTTGACGTCCCTCTGCGAGTCGGGTTTGTTCTTGCCCTTGTACGGCGTGATCTACCGCTCCGGCCGCGCCGAACTCGACGTCGTCTTCCGGCCGACGAGGCGTGATCGGGCCGTCATTGGCCTCCCACCGGAACGGGAGCAGACCCGGTAGTTCCGCGGTCATCGCTGGGCTGCCGAGGAGATGACGCGGGGATGGCGTTGTCGATGAGGACGGCAGCGATGGCGGCGGCGGTGGGGAAGGCGTCGGCGTTGAGAACCCGGGTCCGGGCCGCGGCGCCGTCGATGAGCAGCGCGAGCTGCTCGCCGAGCTGTTCAGGCTCGGCGGCGCCGGCTTCCCGGGCGGTGTCGGCGAGCCGCGCGGCGACGGCTTTCTTGTAGTCGCGCGCGTACTGGGATGCGGGGTGCTGGGGGTCGTGGAGTTCGACGGCGGCGCCGATGTAGGGGCACAGG
>NZ_SMKQ01000138.1 GCF_004348995.1 Nonomuraea terrae | reverse complement strand
TGTGTCCCCTCGTACGGGGGACACACGCCTCGCGGGGGAACCGGTCAGGCGGCGTACTGCGGGTAGCCGTAGCCGACGACCTGCGACTTCGGCCGGACGCGCTCCTCGACCTTGCCGTTGCCGGTGTTGCCCTCGACCGTGGAGATCGTGCCGTCGCCGTTGTCCTTCACGACGAAGCCGACGTGGTTGATGTCGTCGAGGTCCTTGCTGCCGCTCCAGGAGAAGAAGACCACGGCGCCGGGCTGCACCTTGGTGCCCCAGCGGTCGTTCTTCTCGAACCACTTGGCGTAGGTGACGGTGTAGGCGTCCCAGCCGATGGCCGGACGGGCGCCGGAGTGCTCACCGACCCAGGACACGAACATCGCGCACCACGGGGCGTTCAGGTAAGCGGCGCGGTTGCCGCCGTCACGGTTGATGGTCTCGGCCGCGCGCTGCGAGGCGGCGTACCACTTCTGGTACGGCGTGCCGCCGCCGGCGGAGTTCTCGGAGGTGCCGACCTGGGACCTGGCCAGGTCGAGGACCTGCTGGGCGGTGACGCTGACCTTGGTCTCTTCGGACTTCTTCCCGGCCGGCTTCTGGGCGTTGTCCGGGTGGTTGGCGGTGACGGCCGCGGTGGCGGTCTTGACCGGCGTCGTCGTGGCTTCGGCGTTCGCTACGGCGGTGCCGCCGAGGACCGTGGCGAGGACGGACGTGCCCAGAGCGGCACGGGCGATGTTCTTCTTCGAGGCAGCGAGAATACGGTGCTTGGCCATCGAGCGGGTTTACTCCTTGCTTCCATGCCGCTTACCGGGTTAGCTGACGGGCTCGGGCGTGGAAGCTGCCCTACGGCACCGAAGTGCCGATTCGCCCCGAAAGGACTTGGGTCCCCGGTTCCGCCCGAAGGCGGATTCAGCGGTCACAGGACGATCCTGTGATGTGTCGTGCGATGGTCGGACAACGCCGGACAAACCGGACGTTCGCCGCAAGATGCCCCATAAAGTAATACATGGGGCAAGAGGATTACAACTCCATAAAGGCCCAGTCAGGCGAAAAGCCTTCGGGCGTCGGCCCGAACCCCCGGTATGGCAAGGGATTCGTCAAGGCGCAAGATCGGCAAATCGATCGGGCCTTGGGCCTGCGGCGACGCGGATGAGGCACTCACGAGAGCGCCGGGATGTCCCGCGTCCGGCCATGACAACCAGGCTCGCGCCGGGGTAATTCCCCGGCAACGAGATTTCCACGAGACCGTGTGCGCCACGGGGGCAGTGCAACACCCCGGTCGGCTCAGCCTCATGGAGTGCCCGTCAGGCGAGCTGCCTGCGGGCGTCGGCCAGAAGCCCCAGCATGGCCAGGGATTCGTCAAGGGGCATGATCGAGGATTCGGTCCTGCCCTCGGCCGCTGCGGCGCGGACCTCGCGCAGCTCTCCGGCGTAACCGTTGTCCGCCGGATCGAGCACGTGCTCCTCCGGCTCCATGTCGGGGCCGGAGAGGACGATCCGCTGTGGCGCCCAGAAGGGCGCCGGGATGTCCGCCCGCATCTGCGTACCTACAACACAGGCCTGGTTGGGGTAATTCCCGAGCAACGAGGTGGCCACGAGGGCGTGTCTGCCGCCGGGGTAGAGCAATACGCCGGCCGCCTCCGCGTCAACCCCGCTGGGCGCGAGGGATCCGGTGACGTGCAGCCCCGTGGGCATGCCCATGAGCAGCTGGGCCAGCCCGAAGGGGTAGATCCCGAGGTCGAGCAGGGCGCCGCCGCCCAGCTCCGGCGCCCACAGCCGGTGCGCGGGGTCGTACGGCAGCGAGAACCCGAAGCTGGCCTGCACCGAGCGGATGTCGCCGAAGCGCGGGTCGGCGGCCAGGCGCTGGACGAGGGGGTTGAACCTCATCCACATGGCCTCCATCAGGAACACGCCCGCCTCGCGGGCCAGGCGCACCATCTTCTCGGCGTCGTCGAGGTCGGCGGCCAGGGGCTTCTCGCAGAGCACGGCCTTGCCCGCCGCGATCGCGGCCTCGGCCACCTGCAGGTGCTGGGCGTGGGGAGTCGCCACATAGACCGCGTCCACGTTCGGGTCGGCGCACAGCTGCTCGTAGGAGCCGTACGCCGACTCCGCCCCCAGCTCGGCGGCCAGGACCTGGGCCCGGCCGAGGTCGCGGGAGCCGACGGCGGCCACCCGCATCCCCGGCTCCGCCACGATGGCCGCGCCCACGGTGCGGGCGATGCCGCCGGTCGCCGCAATTCCCCACGTGAAGTCTCGCACGCGGCAAATCGTACACCGAGGTAAAAATCAGGTCATGTTGAAGGTGTTGGGGTCGGCTCCGAGGCGCTGACCGCGGTTCATCGCGCTGATGGCGGCCATGTCCTCCTGATCGAGGACGAAGTCGAAGACGCCGATGTTCTCCTTGATCCGGGCGGGGGTCACGGACTTGGGGATGACGACGTGGCCCATCTGCAGGTGCCAGCGGATCACGATCTGCCCGGGGGTCCTGCCGCACTTGCGCGACAGCAGTTCCAGCGCCGGGTCCTCCAGCAGGCCGCGGCCCGAGCCGAGGGGGCTCCAGGCCTCCGTCAGGATGCCGTTGGCCTCGTGGAAGGCTCGCATCTCGCGCTGCTGGAAGTACGGGTGGAGCTCGATCTGGTTGATGGACGGGGTGATGTCGGTCTCGTTCATGAGCCGGGTGAGGGCCTCGATCGTGAAGTTGGAGGTCCCGATGGCCTTGGCGCGCCCGTCACGGTAGATCTTCTCCAGGGCACGCCAGGCCTGGACGTACTTGTCCTGGGCCGGCACCGGCCAGTGGATGAGGAAGAGATCGACGTAGTCGAGGCCCAGCCGTTCCAGGCTCTCGTCGAAGGCCGCCTCGGCGCGGTCGTGGTCGGAGTTCCACAGCTTCGTGGTGACGAACACCTTCTCGCGCGGCCGTTCGCTCTCGCGTACCGCGCGCCCGACGCCCTCCTCGTTGCCGTAGGCGGCAGCGGTGTCGACATGCCGGTAGCCGGCCCGCAGGGCGAGGCCGACGGCCTGCTCGGCCTCGTCGGCGGGGACCTGCCAGACGCCGTAGCCGAGCTGCGGGATCTGGACGCCGTCGGTGTTCAGCAGCAGCGAATTCATACCCTCCATTGTTCATGTCGCGTTTCTGACCGCTTAAGGCGGTGGGGCTAGCTTGAAGCGGTCGTGAACGGGCCATCGACTGGAGGGCAGGAGTGGTCGAACAGGCGTCGGCCTGGGTGGAGTCCCCGCTCCAGATGCTGTGCGCCGTCGAGGCCCACCATGCCGGGCTGCTCGGCCCTGCGACGGCCATCGTGCCGCGCGCGGGGCTGCGGGCCCTGAAGGCCACGCGGCGTGAGCTGCGCCGCCTCGGGCTGCCCGAGGGGCTGGTGCTGAGCGAGCCGCGCGAGCGTATGCCCCGGCGTGTGCAGGCCGTGGGCGACGCCTTCTCCGGCCGCGTCCAGCTGCGCTGGCTGCTGTCCAGGCCCGGCCGCGTCGTCATCGTGGACGACGGGCTGGCCACGCTGCGGCTGCTGGAACTGATCGCGGACGGCCCGTACCGACCGCTGCTGCGCGCCCGCGCAGAGGCGGGCCGCCTGCGCGCCGCGCTGGGTCTGGCCGCCGCGCTGCGGCTGCGTGCGAGCAGGGTGTCGGTCTTCACCGCCCTGCCGGTGGAGGCCGAGCTGGAGGCGGCCGTCCGCCGGGCCGGCGTCGAGCTCGTCCGGCACGACTTCGCCTGGCTGCGCGCCCAGCCGCTGAGCGCCGAGGGGCCCGCCGAGCGCACGGTCGTGCTCGGCACCTCGCTCGTCCGCAACGGTCTGGTGCACCGCGACCATTACCTGCGCTGGCTGACCGACCTGGCCGCGCGCGAGCCGCTGGCGTACTTCCCGCACCGCCGTGAGGACCCCGTGGACGTCGCGCTGATCCGGGAGCGTCCCGGCATCACCGTCCACGACGCCGGCGCGCCCGCCGAGCTGACGCTGCGCGGCCTCGACGCCGGGCAGCGGGTGCTCAGCCTGCCCTCGACCGCGATCACCTCGCTGCGGGTGCTGCTCAGCCCGCGCGGTGTCGCCGTCGAACCCGTGGACGTTCCCGATGACTGGTGGACCAGCAGGGCGGCCCCCGCCCTGCGATCGCATTTGACTGGAGTGTCTGGGTGAGAGTGCTGGCGGTCGCCGACTCCGACTCGTACTTGAAGTGGGCGGCCTGCCTGCTCGGTGACCTGCCCCCGGGCTGCGTGACGGAGCTGGCCGTGGTGCGCACGCCGATCGCCCCCTCGGGGGAGCAGATCGCCGCCGCCGTGCAGGGGCGCCCGGCGCCGCCCGTGTTGTCGGCCCGTTCCGTGCGGCGGCTGGCCGAGCGGACCAGGCCCGACGTGATCCTCGTGGCCTGCACGGGCCCCGTCGTGGACATCCTGGTGGCCGACGTGCTGGCCGGCCTGCGGCCGCGACCGGTGTTCGTCAGCGGGCTGCCGGGCATCTCGGTGCCGGCGACGGAGAAGGCGTGGTTGTTCCGCAGCGGCTGCGACCTGTTCGTGGTGCACAGCGAGCGCGAGGTGGCGGAGTTCTCCGAGATCGCCGCCCGGCTCGGCGGGGGAGGGGCGGTGGGCCTGGCCCGGCTGCCGTTCCTGCGCCCCGCGGGGCCAGCCTTCGAGGCGCCGGCGCGCGGCGGGGACCGGGTGGTGTTCGCCACCCAGGCCAAGGTGCCGCGCCCGCGCGAGCAGCGCGAGAGCATCCTGCGCGTGCTCGCCGAGCTGGCCGCCGCCCGCCCCGACCTCGACGTCGTGGTCAAGCTCCGCGCCCTGGAGGACGAGCGCCAGACGCACAAGGAACGTTTCCACTACCAGCGGTTGTGGCGGGAGATGGGCGAGCCGGGCCGGGTGGAGTTCGCCACCGGGTCGATGCACGACCAGCTCACGCGGGCGGCCGGGTTCGTCACGGTCAGCTCCACGGCCGCGCTGGAGGCGATCGCGCTCGGCGTGCCGACGCTGGTGCTCAGCGACTTCGGCGTCGACGCCGAGATGATCAACCTGGTGTTCGAGGACAGCGGCCTGCTCGGCACGCTCGACGACCTGGCCGCCGGGAGGTTCCACACCGCCTCGCCGGCGTGGTGCGCCGCCAACTACTTCCACCCCGCCGAGCGCAGTGACTGGACGGGGCTGCTGACCGGCCTGGTGATCTCCCACTCGCGCACGCCGGCCAGGTCGCTGCTCGACGGGCCCGAGCACGCGGCCGCGCGGCGCAGGGCCCGGCTCCGGGTGGAGGTCCCGCCGAAGATGCTGCGGGTGGGATACCGGGCCAAGCGCCGCGTGCGCCGCTACCTCAAAGCGCTGACCTGAGCTTCCTGCCGATCCGGGTGAGCGCGCCGGGCTTGGGCTTCTGCTCGGCCCTGGCCGCCGGGACGGCGAAGCCGAGCGCCTCAAGGCGCTTGCGCTTGAAGTAGCGCGGATCGAACGCGATCTCCGCCGGCCGCAGGTCCGGATAGGCGTCGGCCTGCATGCAGTAGCCGACCGCGCGCACCAGCGCGGGCAGGTCGACGGCCGGCGGCCGGTCGATGTGCCCCTCGTCCGACAGCCGGGGCAGCAGCGCGTCGACGATCGTGACCGGGATCCGGTTGCTGTTCTCGTACGGCGTCAGCCGCTCCAGCACCAGTTCGGTGCCGTACGAGGCCACCGGCAGCCCGAAACAGCGCTGGGCCGTCACCAGCGCGGTCGAGAAGCAGCCGGTGACCAGCTCGGGCCGCAGCGCGGCGAAGCACACCTCGGCCGGCACGCTCTCCCCGGCCACCGCCAGCCGCACCCCGATCCGGTCGGCCGCGGCCCGCATGAGCTGGGCGTGCCGGCGCCCGGCGGCCGGGTGCGGTTTGAAGACGACGCTGGTGTAGCCGCGGGCGGCCAGCGCCGCGAGCATGGTGTCGTGCAGCCCGGCCTCCTCCTCCGGCGTCACGATGTCGAGCGCCGACAGGTATTGACCGAGAATGAGCGCCTGCCCGGCCAGCATGTCGGGGGCGGTCGCGGTGACCTCGTCCACGACCGCCAGGAACCGTTCGGCGGGCAGCACCTCGGGGGCGACGCCGTACTCGCTGAGCAGCAGCGGCGTGAGGTCCGGCACGAGGTCGAGGTGGATGAGCCGTTCTATGCGTCGGAAGATCTCGGCCGGCAGCGGGTCGCGGGTGGGGCCGTAGCTCATCAGCCCGTCGGAGTAGACCGAGATCGGGCAGTCACGCACCAGCCCCGCGATCGTGCGGGCCGGCGCCACCGCGATCGACTCCAGCACCAGCTCCTCGACGTCCTCCAGCCCCCACACCGCGCGCAGCAGCCGCTCCATCATCGGCACCTCGATGACGCGGGCCCGCCAGTCCGACGGGTGCAGCGGCGCGATGAGCTCGTTCCAGGAGCGCACCTCGTCGAAGCGCGAGCGCAGCACGGCGAAGCCGGGGGTCTGCTCCAGCGGCGTCGCCACCTCGGGGACGGCCGCGTTGTTCGACACGATCAGCACGCGGCGGCCGTCGCCGAACCGGCCGTCGTCGATGGCGGCAGCCAGCGACATCACCCCGAACAGCGTCGAGGCGTAGAAGACCTTCATTTACGTCTCCTCCCGGTCCCGGCGGACCCGGACGTGCGGGCTGGGGGGCAGGTCGGGCAGCACAGGCCGCAGCGCGGCCGCACGTTCCGCGGACATCCGCGCGACCGAGCCGGCCACCAGCTCCACCGGCAGCGCGCGCAGCATCTGCGCGCCGCGCTCCTCGAAGCGGGCGCGCAGCTCCGGCGTGAACCGGTCGCCGAGCTCCAGGTGGTGGCCGAGCAGCGCGCAGAAGTTCCGCACCGCCTTGGGCAGGAAGCGCGGGTCCACGTCCTTGAAGACCAGCTCGAAGGCGTCGAAGAAGTGCAGCTGGCGTTCGTCGCCCACCTGGGTGAGCGACCCCGCCACCATCCGCCGGTAGAACACCCCGGCCAGCGACACCACCGCGAACGAGGCCGCCTCCTGGTGCAGCCGCCAGATCCACGGCCGGTCCTCCGCCGTGTGCAGCGAGCCGGGGAAACGCAGCAGGTCGCCGAGCGAACGCCGGTAGATCCCCGCCCAGGCGTACGGGTAGTCCACCATGGTCCGCACGTCGGCGGGCAGGATGGCGTCGCGGGGGTCGAGCACCGCGCCCCGCCGCGCCGCCGGCGCGCGGTGCACGACCCGCTTACGGCCCTCGACCTGCACGTGGTCGGCGCGGACGAAGTCGCAGCCGAGCCCGTCGATGGCCTCGACGAGCTGTGTCAGGTAACCGGGGGCGAGCCAGTCGTCGCCGTCCATGAACGTGACGTACCGGCCTGTCGCGGCCGACAGGCCCGTGTTGCGCGCGTCCGCCAGCCCCACGGGGGAGGGGTTGCGCACCACGGTCAGGCCGGGCAGCTCACCGGCGAAGTCCGCGATGACCTCGCCGGTGCCGTCCACGGACCCGTCGTCCACGACGATGAACTCGAAGTCGTGCCGGGCGTTGCGGCACAGCGAGGTGAGCGCGTCGGCGATGTACCGCTCGCCGTCCCGCACCGGTACGACGACCGAGAGGGTGGTCAAAGTGAATGTCTCCAGGGGTTACGGACTTGTCTAGACGGTCACCCGGCGAAGGCGGGCCTTCGGAGCCTCCTCGCCGGGGAAGACGCGCTTGACGCCGTCGCCCATGGCCTGCTCGATGATGCGGATGTCGCGTACCAGGTGTTCCAGGCCGGACGGCTCCAGCGAGGCGGCGTGGTCGGAGCCCCACATCGTGCGGTCGAGGGTGATGTGCCGCTCCACGCAGACCGCGCCGAGCGTGACGGCGGCCAGCGAGATCTGCAGGCCGCGCTCGTGCCCGGAGTAGCCGACCGGGACGCCGTAGCGCTCCTTGAGCGTGGTGATCGTGCGCAGGTTGGCCTCCTCGGGAGGCAGCGGGTACGTCGACGTCGCGTGCATCATGATCAGCTTGTCGGTGCCGAGGATCTCGACCGCCTGGTCGATCTCCGACAGCGTGGACATGCCGGTCGACAGGATGATCGGCTTGCCGGTGGCGGCCAGGGCGCGCAGCATCTCGTGGTCGGCGATGCTGGCCGAGGCCACCTTGTGCACCAGCACGTCCATCTCCTCCAGGAACTCCACGGAGGGGACGTCCCACGGCGAGGCGAACCAGTGCAGCCCACGCTCGTCGCAGTATTTCGCGATCTGCCGGTACTCGTCGCGGCCGAACTCGGTGCGCTCCTTGTACTCCAGGTACGTCATCTCGCCCCACGGCGTCTGACGGATCTGGCCCTTCTGCTCCTCGGGCACGCAGATGGCGGGGGTGCGCTTCTGGAACTTGACCGCCTGGCAGCCGGCGTCGGCGGCCACGTCGATGAGGCGCCGGGCGATGTCGAGGTCGCCGTTGTGGTTGATGCCGATCTCGCCGATGACGTACACCGGCTCGCCGTCGCCGACCAGCACGTCGCCGATCGGCACCGGCGCGAAGCGGGGGCGGGCGCGGACCGGCGCCACCGGGGCGACCGGCGTCGCGGCCGTCTCCGGCCGGGCGGCCAGCACGCGGTCGCCCAGCTCGCGCACCGCGCCGGACCCGCCGGGCCTGGTCAGCACCACGCGGGCCGCGGCGCGCGCCTTCGGGTGGGCGTCGGGCGTGGCGACCGGCCAGCCGACCTCGGCCATCGCGCCCAGGTCGTTGACGTCGTTGCCGACGTAGGCGACGCGGGCCGGGTCGAGGCCCTCGATCCGCAGCCACTCGCGCAGCGCGGTGCGCTTGTCGGACAGGCCCTGCAGCACCGGCACACCGAGCTTGAGCGCGCGGGCGGCCACCACCGGGTTCTGCTCGGTCGACATGACCAGCACCTTCACCCCGGAGCGCTTCAGCAGCGAGACGCCCATCCCGTCGGAGCGGCTGACCAGCACCATCTCGCGGCCGTCGGAGTCGACGTAGGCGCGGTCGTCGGTGTGCACACCGTCGAAGTCGGTGACGACGGCGTCCACGTCGATCGGCTCGGGCTGGTCGACGAACGGGGCCAGCGCGCGCACCAGTTCGAGGTCCTCCGGCCGGTCGATCTCGATGGCGTGCTGCGGCGGCACCGGCTGCACGGCGATCGTGCCGAAGAAGCGGCGGCCGTGCTCGCGCAGGCCGGAGGTGCGCATGACGTAGAAGGCGCCGTTCTCGCGGAACTGCGGGTCGAGCTCCTGGCGGCGCTTCCTGACGGCCGGGTCGTGGTTGACGCCGGCGCCGGCGGCCGTCCACAGGAACTCGTGCGTGGGCAGCCCGGACACGACCGAGTCGGCCTCGCCGTCCAGCACCTTGCGCACCGCGGCCGACAGGGTCGCGGGGTCGATGAACGCGCTCGTGGCCTGCACCAGCACGACCACCTCGGGGTCGGCGCCGAGCGCGTCGAGCGCGTGCAGCACGGCCGACTCGCTGGAGGCGGTGGGGCCGCTGAGCTCCTCGGGACGCTCGACGACGGTGGCGCCGGCCTGCTCGGCGGTCTCGGCGATCCCGGCGTGGTCGGTGCTCACCACGACCTCGTCGACCAGCTCGGCGCGCAGGCAGGCGCGCACCGCCCTGGTGACCAGCGGGACGCCCCCGACCAGGGCGAGGTTCTTCAGGGGTACGCCCGCCGAACCTCCGCGGGCGGGAACTACGGCCAGGACTCGCACGGTGTTCTTCTCCTCAGTGCATCGGACAGCACCCAGAAGCTAGATGGCTGGATTGAACGGCCAGCGTCACCGTCATTAACTTTCCATGGGGATCCGGTAGAGCAACTCTGGCCGGCCCACGCCGCCGTACCTCGGGACGCGTACCGCCATCCCCAGCTCCACCAGGTATTCCAGGTAGCGGCGGGCCGTCACCCTGGACACCCCGACCATGTCGGCCACGCCCTGCGCCGCCATCCCGTGCGGGTGCTCGCGCAGCCGCGCGGCGACCGCGTCGAGGGTGTCGCGCGACATGCCTTTGGGCAGCTCGGAGCTGCCGCGCAGGGTGCCGAGCACCCGGTCCACGTCGCCCTGCCCGACCGCGAGGCCCGCCTCCTCCTTGAACCGGGCGTAACGCTGCAGCTTCTCGGCCAGTGTCGCGTACGTGAACGGCTTGAGCAGGTACTGCGAGACGCCCAGCGACACCGCCGAGCGCACCATGGCCAGGTCGCGCGCGGAGGTGACGGCGATGACGTCGCACATGAGCCCGCCCGCCCGCACCGCCCGGCACACCTCCAGGCCGTGCATGTCGGGCAGGTTGAGGTCGAGCAGGATCAGGTCGACCGGCCGGCGGCGCAGGAAGCGCAGCGCCTCCCCGCCGGACCTGACCACCCCGGCGACCTCGAAGCCGGGCACCCGTTCCACGTAGATGCGGTTGGCCTCGGCGGTGATCTCCTCGTCCTCCACCACCAGCACACTGATCTTCTCAGGGATCATCGCGCCGGCTCCGGAACGGGCAACCGCACGGTGAACACGGAGCCGGTCACCTCTATGGTGCCGCCGAGCCGCCGCACCGCCTGCCCGACGAGCGCCAGGCCCAGCCCGTGGCCGTCGCCCTTGGTCGTCCAGCCCTTCTCGAACGCCGCCGGGTCCGTCAGGCCCGGCCCGTCGTCGGCCACCCGGATCACCACGCCGTGCTCGTCGCCGCTCAGGTGCACCTCCACGCGGCCGGCCGCGTCGATCGCGTTGTCGATCAGGTTGCCCACGATGGTGACCAGCTCGCGCGGGTCGAGGCCGAGGTCGTCGAGCTCGCTGTCCTCGCTGATCAGCAGCTCGCCGCCGCGCTCGGCCGCCTCGGCGCTCTTGCCCAGCAGCAGCGCGGCCAGCACCGGTTCGCGTACCGAGCCCACCACGCGGTCGGTCAGCTCCTGGGCGGCCCGCAGCTCGGCCGTGCCCAGCGCGACCGCCTGCTCGGTGCGGCCCAGCTCCACGAGCGTGATGACGGTGTGCAGCCGGTTGGCCGCCTCGTGCGCGGCCGAGCGCAACGACTCGGCGAAGCCGCGCTCTGCGTCGAGCTGGCCGGTCAGCGCCTGCAGCTCGGTGTGGTCGCGTACGGTGACCACCGTGCCGAGCCGGCTCGGCGCGGTGCTGACCGCCAGCACCCGGTCGCCGACCAGATGCACCTGCTCCTCCTCGCCGCTCAGCACCACCTCGCCCAGCGGGGCCAGGCCCAGCTCGGACACGTGGCGGCCCTCGGCGTCGGCGGGCAGGGCGAGCAGCTGCCGGGCCGCGTCGTTGCACAGCGTCAGCCGGCCGTCCCCGCCGACCAGCAGCAGGCCCTCGCGGACGGCATGCAGCACCGCGTCGTGGTGGTCGTGGATGCGGCCCAGCTCGACCGGCCCGAGCCCGTGCGTCTGGCGGCGCAGCCGTACGGTGACCAGCCACGTGCCGGCCGCGCCCAGGGCCAGTGCGAGCGCCACGATGAGCCCGCCCCAGGCGAGCTGGTCGCGCAGCCGGGCGCTGATCCGGTCGATCGTGATGCCGGCGCTGACCAGTGCCCGCACCCGGCCGTCCGCCACGACGGGGGTGACCGAGCGCTTGGAGGGGCCGAGCGTGCCGGTGTAGGTCTCGGTGAACGTCTCGCCGGCCAGCGCCCGCCCGGTGTGCCCGAGGAACCGGCGGCCGATCTCGGCCGGGTTCGGGTGGGTGTAGCGGGTGCCGTCGGTCCGCATGATCGTGATGAAGTCGACGCCCGTGGCCAGGCGCACCCCTTCGGCGTACGGCTGCAGGCGCGCGCTCGGGTCGCGGTCGTCGAGGGCGTCGGCCACGTCGGGCGAGGCCGCCACGCTGACGGCCACGGCCCTCGCCGTGGCGCCCGCCTCCTCGGTCAGCAACTCGTGGGCCTGCACCAGCGCCAGCACCGCGCCGCCCGTCGCCGTGACGGCGACCACGAGCAGCTGCAGCACCAGCATCTGGCCCGCCAGACTCCAGCGCCGCATCTGGGGACCTCTCCGTGAACGAAACTTACGCAATGGTGACCTGCATCACTCGTGAGGCGCATAGTCGCACATCAGAAGGTCCCTCCAAAACCTGCTGAAAGACAGTGCCATGCGTGATCGCACCCGATATCTCTACCTGGCCGTCATCGTGGCGGTCCTGCTCGGCATCATGGTCGGCTTCCTCTGGCCGGACGTCGGCACGGCCCTCAAGCCGCTGGGCACCGGCTTCGTCGCGCTGATCCAGATGGTGATCGGCCCGATCATCTTCTGCACCATCGTGCTCGGCGTCGGCTCGGTGCGCCAGGCCGCCAAGGTCGGCAAGGTCGGGGGGCTCGCCCTCGGCTACTTCATCGTCATGTCCACGGTAGCGCTGATCATCGGCCTGCTCGTCGGCAACCTCATCGACCCCGGGGCGGGGCTGCAGCTGACCGACAGCGCCCGGCAGGCCGCGGAGACGGCCGCGGCCGAGGGCGGGGAGGCCAGCACGGTCGACTTCCTGCTCGGCATCATCCCCAAGACGCTGGTGTCCTCCCTCACCGAGGGTTCGGTGCTGCAGGCGCTGCTCGTGGCGCTGCTGGCCGGGTTCGCGCTGCAGGCCATGGGGCCGAAGGGCGAGCCCATCCTGCGCGGCATCGAGCACCTGCAGCGGCTCGTGTTCCGCATCCTCGCCATGATCATGTGGGCGGCCCCGGTGGGCGCGTTCGGCGCGATGGCGGCGGTCGTGGGCGCCACCGGCATCGAGGCGCTCAAGAGCCTGGCCATCATCATGATCGCCTTCTACGTGACGTGCGTGCTGTTCGTCGGCGTGGTGCTGGGCACGATCCTGTGGGTGGTCGCCCGGATCAACCTGTGGTCGCTGCTGCGCTACCTGGGCCGCGAGTTCCTGCTCATCCTGTCCACCTCGTCGTCGGAGACGGCGCTGCCGCGGCTCATCGCCAAGATGGAGCACCTGGGCGTGAGCAAGGCGGTGGCCGGCATCACGGTGCCGACCGGGTACTCGTTCAACCTCGACGGCACGGCGATCTACCTGACCATGGCCACGTTGTTCATCGCCACGGCCACCGGGTCGCCGCTGGAGTTCGGGGAGCAGCTCGCGCTGCTGCTCTTCATGATGATCGCCTCCAAGGGCGCGGCGGGCGTGACAGGCGCGGGCCTGGCCACACTGGCCGGCGGCCTGCAGGCGCACCGGCCCGAGCTGGTCGACGGCGTCGGGCTCATCGTGGGCATCGACCGGTTCATGTCCGAGGCCCGCGCGCTGACGAACTTCGCCGGCAACGCCGTGGCCGCGGTTCTCGTGGGCACCTGGACCGGCGAGTTCGACCGGGAGCGCGCCGGGCAGGTGCTGGCCGGGCAGGCGCCGTTCGACGAGGCCACGCTGCTCGACGACGACGAGCCGGAGCGGCGCGAGCCGGCCAAGGAGATGACGCCCGCCTGAGCGGAGCGGCGCCTTCACGGCGGGGCCGGGGTCTCCCGGCCCCGCCGTCCCGTCGAGCGGGGTGTTCAGGAGGCGGTTCAGGAGGCGGTTCAGGAGGCTTCGTCCGGTGGGGCTGTGGGGAGGCGCAGGACGAAGCGGGCGCCGCCCTTGCAGTCCTCCACGCAGATGTGGCCGCGGTGCGCCTGGGCAACGTCGCGGGCGATGGCCAGGCCCAGCCCGGTGCCGCCGACGTCGCGGCTGCGGGCGGCGTCCAGGCGGGTGAAACGCTCGAAGATGCGCTCACGGTCCTCCACCGCGATCTCCACGCCGTCGTTCTCCACCGCGAGCACCGCCTGGCCGCCCTGTCTGCCGACCGTGACCCGGACCGTGTGCTCGGCGTGCCGCTGGGCGTTGTCCAGCAGGTTCGTCAGGACGCGGGCCAGCTGGAGCCGTACGCCGTTGACCACCACGCCCTGGTCCAGGTCCACCCGCACCGGCAGCTTGTCGTTCCTGACCTTCAGCTCCGCCCGGACGAGACCGGCCAGGTCGATGCGCTCCCTGGCCGCGTCCACCCGCGAGCCGATCCTGGCCAGCAGCAGCAGGTCCGTGATGATCGCCTCCAGCCGGTCGGTGTCGCGCAGCGCGCTGTCCACCAGCTTCTGCAGGTCGGTGTCCTCCGGGTAGAGCTGGGCGCTCTCCAGCTGGGCGCGCAGCCCGGCGATCGGCGTGCGCAGCTCGTGGGAGGCGTCGGAGGCGAAGCGGCGCTGCTGCTCGGCTGAGCGTTCGAGCCGCTCCAGCGTGCCGTTGACGGACCGGGCGAGCTGGGCCACCTCGTCGTCGCCCGGCGGCTGGGTGACGCGGCGGCTCAGGTCGCCGGCGTGCACGGCGTCGAGCTCGCCGCCCATGATCCGCACCGGCCGGAGCGCGCGGCCGGTGATCAGCCACGTGGCCCAGCCGGCCAGCGCGATGAGGACGGCGATCTCGGCGTACACGACGACGTCGACGACCCGGGTGGCGAGCATCTCGGGCGTCCCGCGGCCGGCGTAGACGATGGGGGAGTCGGCGTTCATGGAGACCCGGACCGCGGTCAGGTGGACGCACTCGGTGGGCAGGCAGTTGGTGGTGTTGACCACGCGGTGGCGAGCCCCTGGACGTACGTCGCTGAGCGGCGGCAGGTTCCTGGCCGCGTCGCTGGTCGCGAGGATCCGGCCGTCTGGCGCGACGACCTGGATCAGGTCGACGGACGGGTGCGGCACCGGGATGGACGAGCCCAGGGGGAGCGCGCCGCCCCGCATCTCGAAGGCGACGCGTTCCGCGGTGTCACGGGTCTCGCTGTAGACGCCCGCCGTGACCAGGGCCCGGGACACGGCGATGCCGCCGACGCCCACGGGGATGAGCACGAGGGCGGCGACGGCCGTCGCGATGAGGGTGACGCGGACACGCAGGGACCGGACCCACCGGGGTGCCACCCCCCGAGGTTACCGAGCGTAATTGCAGGTATTTGTCCGGTAAAGGAAAAGTTTCGGCCAATCGTCAGCGTTGTACCCAGACGGCGGTGTCTGGGGGAATTGCCCCATCGGCGGCCAGTGGCCCGCTGGCCAGCAGCACCTCGCCGGGCACGCTGACGGGTTCCTCGCCCGTGTTGAGCACGACGACCAGCCCCGGATCGCGCTCGATCATCAGCACGTCCCTGGGGGAGTCGAGCCACTTCAGCGTGCCGCCGCCGAGCGCCGGGTGCCTCTTGCGCAGCCGCAGCGCGGCCCGGTAGAGGTTCAGCGTGGAATCGGGGTCGTCCTGCTGGGCCTCGGCCGACAGCGACGCCCACGCGGGCGGGATCGGCAGCCACGGGTCGCGCCAGCCGAGGTCGCCGGAGGACGTCCACGGGATCGGCACCCGGCAGCCGTCACGGCTCTCGCCGCGGCGCTTGAACGCCGGGTCCTGGCGCAGTTCGTCGGGCAGGTCGAGCACCTCGGGCAGGCCCAGCTCCTCGCCGTTGTAGAGGTAGGCCGAGCCGGGCAGCGCCAGCATCAGCAGGGTGGCCGCCCTCGCCCTGGCCAGGCCGCCGTGGCGGGTGACGTGGCGGGGCTTGTCGTGGTTGGACAGCACCCACGTGGTGGGCGCGCCGACCAGCTCGGCCTCCTTCAGCGACTTCTCGATGACCGTACGGAACGACTTGGCGTGGAAGTCGGCCATCATGAACTCGAAGTTGAACGCCTGGTGCAGCTCGTCCGGGCCGACGTAACGGGCCAGCCGCTCGGGCGAGGAGACCCACGCCTCGGCCACCGCCATGCGCCCGCCCGGGTAGGAGTCGAGGATCGGCCGCCACTCGCGGTAGATGTCGTGCACGCCGTCCTGGTCGAAGTACGGCACGATCTCGTCGCCCAGCATCTCGGCCTGCGGGCCCTCCTTCACGCCCACGTCGGGCAGCCCGTCGGCCTTGATCATGCCGTGTGCCACGTCGATCCGGAACCCGTCGACGCCCCGGTCCAGCCAGAAGCGCAGGACGTCGCGGAACTCGGCGCGCACCTCCGGGTTCTCCCAGTTGAGGTCGGGCTGCTCGGGGGCGAACAGGTGGAGGTACCACTGCCCGTCGGCGACCTGCGTCCACGCCGGGCCGCCGAAGATCGACTCCCAGTCGTTGGGCTTGTCGCGGAAGACGTACCGGTCGCGGCGCTCGCCTCGCAAGGCCTGCTGGAACCACGGATGCTGGTCGGAGGAGTGGTTCGGCACCAGGTCGACGATGACCCTGATGCCCTTGCCGTGGGCCTCGGCGACGAGCGCGTCGAAGTCGGCGAGCGTGCCGAAGATCGGGTCGACGTCGCGGTAGTCGGCCACGTCGTAGCCGCCGTCGGCCATCGGGGAGGTGTAGAAGGGGCTCAGCCAGACGGCGTCGACGCCCAGGTCGGCGAGATGGCCCAGCCGCTCGCGCACGCCCTCCAGATCCCCCATGCCGTCGCCGTCGGCGTCGGCGAAGCTGCGAGGGTACACCTGGTACACGACGGCGTCGCGCCACCAGTCGTCGTTGCCGAGCATGGTTGTCCTTCCCCCGGATGACCCGAGTTGTCGGGTGATGGTCTGGTGCAGGATCGCGCCTTCTCCGGCGAACGGTCAAGCGCAAGTTGCGGAAAGTTGCAGGCAGAGGGTACATGGTCTCGGGCGAAGGCCGTCTTGGCGTTGGCTTTGCCGAGCTCTGCCACGGGCTTGACGGCGGCGTCATGTCACATGCCGGAGCTTCGCCGAGTGTGTGGCGCGTCACATGACGATCACGCTACGGTGGCGACTGCCGCAATTCCGTTCCGATTCAACTAGATAGTGGTGTGCTCGCATGAGGTTGCTGTCCGTGGCCCTGGTCGCTTCGCTTCTTCCTGCCGTCCCGTCAGCGACCCAGGCGCAGACGCACGCCAGGGCGGGCACGACCTACTACGTCGACTCCCGGGCCGGAGACGACGCGGCGGCCGGTACGAGCGCCGACACCGCGTGGAAGACCCTCGCCCCCGTCAACGCCGCCGACCTGAAGCCGGGTGACACGGTCGCGTTCAAGCGGGGCAGCGGCTTCACCGGCCCGCTCACCCTGGAGGCGAGCGGCACCGCCGCCCAGCCCATCGTGATCAAGCCGTACGGCACCGGCCCGCTGGCGAGGATCAGCGGCAAGGACGACGACTGCGTGATCGTCAAGGGCGACCACTGGCGCGTCAGCGGGCTGCGCGCCTCGGGTTGCCGCTGGGCCGGGTTCCGGCTCGACGGCGACCAGAACGAACTGTCCGGTGTGCACGCCGACCGCAACATCGCCGGTGTCCACGTCGCCTACTCCGGCTCGCGCAACACCGTCCGCGACAGCGTCCTGGCCGACAACAACCGGATGAGCGTCAACGACGCGGGCGGCGACGACGACTCCGGCGCGTTCGGCGTGCTGCTCAACGGCGACGACAACGTGGTGAGCGGCAACACCATCACCGGCAGCTTCGCCAAGAGCAAGGACTACGGCGCCGACGGCGCGGCGGTCGAGGTCTACAACGGCGACCGCAACCTCATCACCCACAACGTCGCCAGGAACAACGAGACCTTCACCGAGCTCGGCGCGAAGAAGGGCAAGACCGCCTCCGGCAACGTCTTCGCCTTCAACGTCGTCACCTCGACGCGCAGCCGCGGCTCCTTCCTCATCACCCGCGGCCCGCGCCACATCGTCGGCCCGGTCAACGGCACGGTCGCCGTGCACAACTCGGTCTACCTGCCGGCCCGCGACACCATCGGCTGGTCCTGCCATGACGGCTGCGCGCCGTCGATCCTCAAGCTGCGCAACAACGTCATCGTGGTCGGCGGCGAGGCCGGCTGGGAGGACGGCAAGGGCGCCGACGAGGCCGGCAGCGTGTACAAGAGCCGCAGGGCGAGGTTCGCGCTCGGGCCGAAGTCCGTCATGGCCGACCCGCGCTTCTTCGCCCCGAACGATCTGCGCGTGCGCCCGGGCTCCCCGGCGCTCGGCCGCGGCGTGGCCCTCACCCACTCCTGGTACGGCGGCAAGGCCTTCGCCAAGGACGCCTCCGGCAGGCCGCTGGCCGGCGCCCCGGACGCGGGGGCGTTCCAGCACTGAGCATCTAGAGTGAACGGCGTGCTGGAAGAAGACCTTCGCAGGCCGCTGGTGCGGCAGCTCGCCGAGTCCGACGCGCCCCGCCACTACTGGCATCTGGGCGGCGGCAACGGCCGGGCCTGGCTGTTCGAGAGCGTCGAGGGTGACGGCGAGCACTGGGCGGTCCGGCAGGTCGAGATCGGCCCCGGCCCGGACGGCCGGGTCGCTCACCGCTACTGGTGGCGCCACCTGTACGACGAGCACGGCTTCCTCACCGACCAGCCGCTGGAGATCTGGGAGCTGGGCGAGGTCACCGCGGAGGCGTTCGAGGCCGTCTGGGAAGCCGCCGGCTGAACTGTCGAATCCGGGACACCCCGTTCGACGCGTACGTGACAGGCACCATCACCACGCGTGGAAGGAGCACAGGTGGACTGGAAGCTCGAAGTCGTTCCGATTCCGGTGGCCGATGTGGACAAGGCGAAGCGTTTCTACAGCGAGCAGCTCGGGTTCGTGGTCGACCACGACACCCGGACCGGCGACGACGTGCGCATCGTGCAGCTCACCCCGCCGGGGTCGGCCTGCTCGATCGTCATCGGCGCCCCCACCGGCACCGAGCCCGGAGCCGTGCGGGGGCTGCAGATCGTGGTGCCCGACGTCGACGCCGCGCGGGCCGAGCTGGCCGGGCGCGGCGTCGAGGTCAGCGCCGTCAAGCACTACGCCGAGGACGGCACCCTGGCCGAGGGCAGGGGCGGCCGGTGGAACTCGTTCGTGTTCTTCAACGACCTCGACGGCAATGGCTGGGTCCTGCAGGAACGCCCCGCCGATGAGTGACGGATGACCTGCGGAAACTCCAACCTCCCTTTATCGACAAACCCGACTTAACACTGCATCCTGGGATATAAGCGCAGCATGTGCGACATATCCGTGGAACGTGCTTGAAATCTTTCCACGGCACTGTGAGAGCCTCTGGAAAGGGGGCGTGCAATGCTGCTGCGACTGAGGGTGTCGCTGCCGGACCGGCCTGGAGGACTCGGCCAGGTCGCCAAGTCGTTGGGTGCTCTGGGAGCGGACATCCTCCAGGTCACCGTCCTCGAACGCGAGGCGGGACGGGCCGTGGACGACTTCACCGTCTCCTGGCCGGGGCGGATGACCCCCGCGCAGGCGCGCGAACGGTTGTCGGCCATGCCCGGCGTGCGGATCGAGGGAGTGTGGCCGACGAAGGACGTGCCCGGCTCAGCGCCCGACTACGACCTGCTCATGCACGTGGTCGCCGAGCCGTCGCGCGGTTTCGCCACCCTGGTGGACGCGCTGCCGGGGCTGTGCGGGGCGGAGTGGTCGGTGGCGGTGGCCGACGGCGCCGTACGGCATGCCTCCCTGGCGGCGCCGCCGGAGTTCGAGCCGCCCGACGCGCCGCCGCGGGCCATCAGCATGGAAGGCAAGGAACACCGGCTGATGCTGCTGCCCGTGCTGACGGCCGGGCTGCACGTGGTCGTGGCGCGCGCGGAGGGACCGGTGTTCCACCGCGCCGAGGTGGAACGCGCCGCCCGCATCGTGGACGTCGTCTCCAAACTGGCAGCCCGCACCTGATCCTTTTTCGTCACACAGCCGATTGACCCGGAAAACAGCTGATTACTAACGTGGGGAATCTGACCGTGTGAACAGGAGCAGCCGGTGACCGTCCACGAACCAGGTCTGGGGCGTTACTACGAGGACTTCGTGGTCGGCGACGTCTACCAGCACCCGCTGGGACGCACGATCAGCGAGGCGGACAACACCTGGTTCACGCTCCTGACCATGAACACGAACCAGAACCACTTCAACGCCCACTTCGCCGCCAAGGCGCCCACCGGCAAGATCATCGTGAACTCCGGGCTCACCGTGGCCGTCGTGCTCGGCCTGTCGGTCATCGACATCAGCCAGACGGCGATCATGAACCTGGGGTGGGAGGAGATCAAACTCACCCACCCCGTGTTCATCGGCGACACCGTCTACGCCGAGTCGAAGGTGACCACCAAGCGGGACTCGAAGTCACGCCCGTACGCCGGCATCGTCGGCTTCCGCACGCGCGGGCTCAACCAGGACGGCGACGAGATCATGTCGTGGACGCGAACCGTCATGGTGTACAAACGCGACGCGCCCCACGACAAGGGATATTTCCCGCAGGCCAAGACGGGCCCGCTGTGAGGATTCGAGGCATATGGACTTCGAGCTGACCGACGAGCAGAAGGCGTTCCGCGAGACGCTGCGCACGTTCGTGGACAAGGAGATCGTGCCGGTGGCGACCGAGTGGGAGCACTCCGGCCGCTATCCAGCCGAGATCGTCGAGAAGATGAAGCAGATGGGGCTGTTCGGCCTGTCCGTGCCCGAGGAGTACGGCGGGCTGGAGGCGGACATGGTGACGTTCGCGCTGGTCTTCGAGGAGATCGCGCGGGGCTGGATGGGCGTGGCCGGCACGATCGGCTCCCACTCGCTGGCCTGCTGGATGATCGCCCGCCACGGCACCGACGAGCAGAAGCGCCGCCACCTGCCCGACCTGGCCACCGGCGCCCGCCGTACGGCCA
Source organism: Nonomuraea terrae (assembly GCF_004348995.1). GTDB lineage: Bacteria > Actinomycetota > Actinomycetes > Streptosporangiales > Streptosporangiaceae > Nonomuraea > Nonomuraea terrae. Next base: position 3,967 of record NZ_SMKQ01000138.1, on the reverse strand, counting down.
TCGCGCTGACCGAGCCGGGAGCCGGCACCGACCTGCAGGGCATCCAGACCCGCGCCGTGCGCGACGGCGACCACTACGTCGTCACCGGCACCAAGACCTGGATCACCAACGCCCGCCACGCCGACCCGCTGCCCGTGCTGGTCAAGACCTCCGTCGAGCAGCCGGCGCACCGCGGCATGTCGGTGCTGCTGGTCGACCCGGCCTCACCCGGCTTCGGCATCAGCCGCGACCTGCCCAAGCTCGGCTACAAGGGCACCGAGACGTGCGAGGTCGTGCTCGACGAGGTGCGCGTGCCGGTCTCGGCGCTGCTCGGCGGTGTCGAGGGGCGCGGCATGCAGCAGGTGCTCGGCGGGCTGGAGATGGGCCGCGTCAACATCGCCGCCCGCGCCGTCGGCGTCGCCCAGGCCGCCTACGACGCCGCGCTGGCGTACTCGCGGGAGCGCACGGCGTTCGGCCAGCCCATCTCCGACTTCCAGGCCGTCCAGCTCAAGCTCGCCGACATGGCCACCGAGATCCAGGCCGCGCGGCTGCTCACGTACTGGGCCGCCTCCCAGGCCGACGGCGGCAGGCGGGTGGACATGGAGGCCGGCATGGCGAAGTACTTCGCCTCGGAGGTGGCGCTGAAGGCGTCCCTGGAGTCGATGCGCATCCACGGCGGCTACGGCTACTCGCAGGAGTTCGTGGTCGAGCGGCTCTACCGCGACGCGCCGCTGATGGCGATCGGCGAGGGCACCAACGACGTCCAGCGCATGGTCATCGCCCGCGCCCTGATCTCCGGCAAGGGCAAGGTCGGCTGGTGACGATCCGGGCACGGCCGGCCGGCCGTGCCCGGATCGCCGTGCCCGGATCGTGTCAGCGCACGCTGTAGGCGCGTGCATGGTCTGGGTGACGGTGTTGCCCGCGGCGTCGGTGGCCTCCACCCGCAGGCTGGCCGTCGCCCTGCCGCCGGGCCCGACGGCCCCGCGGGCGCCGACCACCACGCCTCCCTCTCCACGCACCGCGCCTCCTGAGACGCGGTGCCCGAAGTGCGCCTCCCGCGGCATCTGTCCATACGAAAACGGGGTAGGTTGAGGCGGGTGTCCATCGCCGCCCCGCAGTCCGTCATGTCCGCTCCCAGGCTCGCCTGGCTGGACGCGTTGCGCGGCATCGGGGCACTGGCCGTCGTGGTCGAGCACATCCTGCCCTGGTACCTGCCCAGCCTGCGGTTCTACTGGTTCAACCCGGGCGTCTACGGCATCCTGGTCTTCTTCCTGGTCAGCGGCTACATCATCCCGGCCTCGCTGGAACGCCACGGCGACGTGCGCGCGTTCTGGATCAGCCGGTTCTTCCGCCTCTACCCCCTCTACCTTGCCGTCATCGCGCTGGTGCTGGCCCTGGCCTGGTGGGTGCCGGTGCGCGAGGCCGTGCCGCGCGACGGCAGCGCGGTGGCCGCGCACGCGACCATGCTGCTCGACGTCGTCAGCGTCGGCGGCGTCGCCGACACCATGTGGACGCTGTCGTACGAGATGGTCTTCTACCTCGTGGTGACCGCGCTGTTCCTGACGAGGGGACATCAGCGCAGCGGCACGCTGGCGATGGCGTTCGCCGGCGGGGCCGTGGTGGTCGGGCTGCTCGCGCCGGGCGCCGTGCTCGGCGGCAGCTGGACGGCGTACGCGTCGTGCGCCGTCTTCGTGGTGGGCCTGACCTGCGTGGTGGGGGGAAAGTTCCGTACGGCCGCCGCGGTCGTGCTCGGCCTCATGGCGGTGACGCTGCTGGTGCTGAGCAGCCGCGTGCCGTGGCTCGGGGTGGCGGTGCTCGCCGTGATGTTCGCGGGCACGGCGATCTACCGGTGGGAGCGCGGCGACGCCGGGCTGTGGCCGGTGGCGGTCACCGCGGCGCTGGTCGGCATCACGCCGGTGTGGGCCGTCATGAGCGGCTGGTGGTGGGTCCAGACCGGTGTGTGGCTGACCACGATCGCGCTGGCCGGGGCCACGTTCGCGGGCACGATGGCGCTGCGGGGGCGGCGGCTGCCCAAGGTGGCCGTGTGGCTCGGCCTGATCAGCTACTCGCTCTACCTGGTGCACCACCCGGTGCTGAAGTACGTCGTGGAGGTCACCGGTGACCTCCGGGCGCGGGAGCTGCCGTACCAACTGGCCGTGACGGCGGTGGCGCTGGTCGCGGTCGTGGCGCTCAGCGCGCTGGCCTACCGCTACGTCGAGAAGCCCATGCAGGCTCTCGGCCGCCGCGTCTCACGCCAGAGCCGGCTCCAGAGCGCGGGCGAGGCCCGGGTGGTGCCCGAGCACCCGGGCGACGACCGGGTCCTCGGCCATGAGGAAGGCCAGGTGCCTGACCGCGTGCGCGACAACGTTGGCGACTGAGATCTGCCCGGGCGACGGCGTCGCGGGCGCCTCGCCCCGGACGATCTCCAGCACCGGCACCTCCGTCGCGGGCAGCCACGGCGCGGGATCGGGGCAGACCGCGTAGGTCAGCACGATCGTGCCGCCCGGCTGGTGACGCCAGCTCGTGGAGTGGACGACCGTGTCGCCGTCGCCCGCCGCGACGCCGGCCAGCCTGCGGGCCGTCGCGTCGGGGCTCTCACCGCGCGGCGGCGTGGCGCGGGCCTGCCGGTACGACCAGCGACCGTCGGCATCGACCCGTAGCATGAGCGTCTCGACCGAGACCACGTGTCCTCCCGTCACCGCCAACAACTTACTGCCAATGATGTGCAGGTGCGTCCATCAAGCATATGTCTCCCGCTCTTGAACGCCGGGGGCCGTCCGGGGTGTAGTCGATGGCGTGGGAGAGAGGGGGCCGACGGCCATGGCCGGTTTGCTGGTGCTGATGGGGTCGGGGGAGACGAGCCCGACGATGGTCGAGATCCACCGCGCCGCCGCGCGGACGCTGCGTCCGGGGGCACGGGCCGTGCTGCTCGACACGCCCTACGCCTTCCAGGAGAACCACGCCGACATCTCGGCCCGCGCCCACCGCTATTTCGCGCGCAGCGTCGGCCTCGACGTCGAGGTCGCCGCGGGCATCACGGGTGCCGACTGGGTGTTCTCCGGCCCCGGCAGCCCCACGTACGCGCTGGAGCGGTGGACCGGCTCAGGAGTGGCCGGCGACCTGCGCGCCCGGATCAGGGCGCGGGAGGGCGTGACCGTGCTGGCCTCGGCGGCGGCCTGCACGGCCGGCCTGGCCACGGTGCCCGTCTACGAGATCTACAAGGTGGGCGCAGAACCGCACTGGCGCGAAGGGCTCGGCCTGCTGGAGCCGCTCGGGTTGCGGGCCGTGCTGATCCCCCACTTCGACAACGCCGAGGGCGGCACCCACGACACCCGCTTCTGCTACCTCGGCGAGCGCCGCCTGTCCCGGATGGAGCGCGAGCTGCCGCCCGGCACGGCCGTGCTCGGCCTCGACGAGCACACCGCCCTGGTCATCGACCTGGAGAGCGAGTCGGTGCGGGTGGCGGGCCGCGGCGGGCTGACCGTACGCCGGCCCGGCTCCCAGGCGTTCCTGCCGGCCGGCACCGACACCGACCTCGCCGGGTTGCGCCGCCTGGCGGAGGGCGCGGCCGACGCCCCCGCGCCGCCCCCGCCCTCGCCCGACCGGCGGGAGGCTCCCACCGAGGCCACCCTGGAGGAGTCGATCCGCACGTGCGAGGGGTTGTTCCGGGCGGCGGCGGCCCGGCCCGAGCCGGTGGCCGCCGCGCAGGCGGTGCTCGACCTCGAGACCGAGATCGTCAAATGGGCCGCCGACACCGAGGAGGACTCCGGCGGGGTCGAGCAGGCCCGCGAGGTGCTGCGGCTGCTGATCGCCCGCCTCGGCGAGCTGGCCTCGGCCGAGACCCGCCGTTCCCGGAGCCTGCCGCGCCTGGTGGAGGCGCTGCTCGCGCTCCGCGGCGAGCTGCGCGCGCAGGGCCGCTACGACGTGGCCGACGCGCTGCGCGCCGCCCTGTCGCGCGGCGGCATCACGATCGAGGACACCCCCGGCG
>NZ_SMKQ01000137.1 GCF_004348995.1 Nonomuraea terrae | reverse complement strand
GTGCTGTGCGGGCTGGCGGTCGTACGGCGGCGGGGGCGGTTGTGGGCGGCGGTCGCCGGATTGCTCGTCGCGACGCTCGCCATCGCCGTGGCTCGGGTCGCGGGGTTGCCGGCCGAGCCAGGGCCGGGCGTGGCGCTCGGTTTGTCCGTGCTGGTCGCGTCGGCGGTCAGGGTGCTGCCGTGGCGGCAGGCGGCCGGTGTCGCGGCGGGCGGGCTCGCGGTCGCCTGCGGCAGCGTGCTCTCCGGGTCCCCTCATAACGCCGTGCTGCTGCTGAACTGCGCAGGCTGGCTCGCCGCCGTCGCCGCCGGTCTGGGGCCGCGGCTGCTCGCGGTCCGCCGCCGTGCCGCCGCCGACCGGGTACGCCGCCACGAACGTCTGGAGCTGGCCAGGGAACTGCACGACGTCGTCGCCCACCACGTCACGAGCGTGGTGCTCCAGGCGCAGGCCGCCCGTGTGGTCGCCCGCCGGCACCCGGAGAAGGCGGCCGACTCCCTCGACGCCATCGAGACCGCCGGAGCGGACGCCCTCGCCGCGACCCGCCACGTGGTGGGTCTCCTCCGTGAACCCGCCGCCGCGCCGCCGGGGGTGTTCGCGGGGTTCCGGCCCTCGGGGATGAGAGAGAGGAACGGTGCTGACCTCGCCGGGTTCGACGCTTCTGAGGCGTACGGCGGGGGCGGCGCCGATGACGGTCTCGGTGGCGCGGTGTCGGGCGGGTTCGGGCTCGCGAGGGTCCGGGAGCTGGTCAGCCGGTACGCCGGGCCTCCGGTGCGGTTGTCGCTCCCGGAGGGGGACCCGGAGTGGCCGCCCGGCGTGGCCGCTACCGTCTACCGGATCGTCCAGGAGTCCCTGACGAACGTCTCCCGCCACGCCCCGGACGCCGCCTCCGTCACCGTCGCCGTCCATGACGCCGACGGCATGCTGATCGTGGCGGTCACGAACGGGACGGCCCAGGACCGCCCACGCTGCGGCGGCGGCTACGGCCTGCTCGGAATGCGGGAACGCGTCGAGTCCCTCGGCGGCACGCTCACGGCCGGCCCACGCCCGGAGGGCGGCTGGTCTGTCAAGGCCGCCCTCCCCGCGAGGCCTCCCCGATGAGCATCACGGTGCTGCTTGCTGATGATGAGCCAGTGATCCGGGACTGTCTGCGGGTCATTCTGGAGGATCAGCCCGGTATTCGGGTGGTCGCGGAGGCGGGGGACGGCGCGGAGGCGGTCGCGCTGGCCCGCAGGTTGCGTCCGGACGTGTGCCTGGTCGACGTGCAGATGCCGGGGCTTGACGGTATTCAGGTCACCGCTGCGCTGGCGGGGCCGGACGTGCGCGCTCCGCTGCGGGTCGTCGTGGTCACCACGTTCGACCTCGACGCGTACGTCTACGGCGCCCTGCGCGGCGGCGCGGTCGGGTTCGTGCTGAAGGACGCCGGCCCTGACCTCCTCGTGGAGGCGGTCAGGGCCGCGCACGCCGGCGACGCCCTCATCTCGCCGCAGGTCACCCTCCGCCTGCTCCGCCAACTCACCGCCGAGGCGAAGCCGAAGAGCCGCGTCCCGGCCAGGCCGCTGTCCGAACGCGAGACCGAGGTGGTGCGGGCCGTCGCGAAGGGCCGGACGAACCGGGAGATCGGCACGGAGCTCGGCATCTCGCTGAGCACCGTCAAAGGCCACGTGGCGGCCGTCCAGGCGAAGCTCGGCGTACGCAACCGGGTGGAGATCACGGCCTGGGCCTGGGAGCACCGTTTGGTGAGCACCTGAGCAGACCCCTGCAGAAGGGCTCACGTCTGCTTGGCGGGCATCACGACGATCTCCGGCAGGTTGACGTGGCGCGGCTGCCCGACGGCGAAGGCGATGACCTGCGCCACGTCGTCGGCGGTGAGCGGGTCGATGCGCTTCTTCATGTCCTCCGTCCAGGCGACCCCCATCTCCGAGCCGGACAGCAGCTCGGTGAGGACCATGCCCGGCCGCAGATCGGTGACCCGCACGTCGTGCGGCGCGAGCTCCATCCGGAGATGCCTGGACAGATGGCTGACGGCCGCCTTGGTCGCCGCGTACACCGGCGCCCCCGGCTCCACCTGGGTCGCCGCCGCCGACGAGACGTTGACGAGGTCGGCGGCGCCGCCGGCGGACGCGGCCGCGACCAGCTCGGGTAGCAGGGCGCGGGAGAGGCGGAGCAGCCCGGTGAGGTTCAGGTCGATCTGGCGCTCCCAGGAGTCCGTCGGGCCGCCCAGCACCGGGCCGGGTGACAGGATCCCGGCCGCGTTCACGACCAGGTCCAGGCCGCCCAATTCCCTGGCCGCCAGCCGAGCACCGGCTTCGACCGTGTCCGCGGCGAGGTCGAGGACGATCGGCACGGCGAAGCCGCCCGCGTCCTTGATCTCCGCGTGCAGCGCGTCGAGGCGGTCCTGACGGCGGGCCACGAGGGCCACCCGCGCGCCCTGGGTCGCGAGCAGCCGGGCGGTGGCCGCGCCGATCCCGGAAGAGGCCCCGGTCACGACCGCGCGCCGACCGGCAAGAGAGGACTGAGAAGTCATCGCATTTCTCCAGTTGAGTGGGTTCGGCAGAGATGCTGCTGCACGTCGTACGGGGACAGGGAGGACTCTGGTGAGGGTGGTACTGGCAGGGTCAGGGCAGCGCGTCCGGAATGTCTGATACTGAAGGGTGTGGACGTGAGGAAAGAGCTGGGAGAGTTCCTGCGCTCGCGGCGCGCACGCGTACGGCCCGAGGACACCGGGCTTCCCCTGTACGGGGAGCGCCGAAGGGTCACCGGGCTCCGCCGCGAGGAGGTGGCCCTGCTCGCCGGGGTGAGCGTGCCGTACTACGTGCGCCTGGAGCAGGGACGTGCCGCCAATGTCTCCGACGAGGTGCTCGGCGCGATCGCCCGGGCGCTGCGGCTGGACGAGACCGAGCAGGCCCACCTGCGCAACGTGGCCCGCTCTCTGCGCCGCCGTACGGAGCCACGGCCGTCGCGGCGCGTCCGGCCCACGATCCAGCGGCTGCTGGACGCGTGCGGAGGGCCCGCGTTCGTCATGGGCCGCCGTACCGAACTGCTCGCCTGCAACCGCCTGGCCGCGCTCCTCTTCTTCGGCCGCACGGAGCCCGCACCGCCCGCCGAAGGTCTCAACTGCGCGCGCCTGGTGTTCCTCGACGAGTCCGTCCGGGCCCTCTACCTCAACTGGGAGGACAAGGCACGCGAGACGGTGGCCTTCATCCGGCTCGACGCCGGTCGCCATCCCGGCGACAAGGAACTCGCCACGCTGATCGGCGAGCTGTCGATGCGGAGCGCCGACTTCCGCCGCCTGTGGGCGGAGCACGACGTCAGAGAACGCTCGAACGGCGAAGTCCGCGTGGACCACCCGCTCGTCGGCGAGCTGGTCCTCGACTACGAGAGCCTGAAGGTCGGCGATGACCCCGACCAGGTGCTGGTCACCTACCTGCCCGAGCCCGGCTCACCCAGCGACGAGGCCCTCCGCTTCCTGGCCAGCTGGCACAGCGGCCCTCTCCAGCCGCAGAACGCCGAACACTGACGTTCTCCCAGCGCCGGAGCTGGGACCTCCGTGCTCTGTCAGCCGGTGTGAAGGATCCGGAAGCGATCGGGTTCCGCCGGATCTCGATCGACGACTTGCACGGGCGTCCAAGCCCCTTGCCAAACGCTGATGCCCGGCGTGCGGGAGAACCGGATCTGCCCGCGGGTGCCCTCGACCGCGACGCACGGCCAGGATTCGGCGATGCGCGCCCGGTCCACGCCGTGAGAACGCAGCACATCGGCGAGGACGGCGACCGTGTCGTAGCCCTCGAACGCGACGAAGGAGGGCGCTTCGGCCAGCCGCTCGCGGAGGGCCGTCTCGACTCGTGCGCCGAGTGGGCCGAGGCGCTCGGGCAGGTAGCGCAAGAACGGGATCGCGGCGCTGTCGTCGCCCAGCAACGTCGCCCATTCGGCGAACTCCGGCTGCCCGGCCGGAGCACCGATCATGATCCCGGCGAGGCGCTGGTCGTGGCGGACGGACCTGACGATCGACACCGCCGGCTCCGGGTGGCCGACCAGAAGAAGGAGGGCCGTCGCTCGACTGTCGACGAGTTCGTCGCACACGGCCGTGGGAGCGAGCGCCCGCATGTCGAGCTCGATGACGGCGCCGCCGCGTGGAGCGAGGTGGTCCCGCAGAATGCGGGCTCCGGACGCCCAGTAGACACTCGGTTCCGCTGCGACGGCGATTCGGCTGTGGCCCGCGCCGAGGAGGAAGTCCGCGTAGATCCGCCAGCCGTGGGACTGCGCCGGGGCGAGACGCGCGACCCATTCCGTCGGCTGTTCGGTGAGCGCGTCGAGAACCGCTGAGGAGCAGAGGAACGGCAAGCCGAGGGCGTCGGCCCTGGCGGCAGCGGCGCGAGCGACGACGCTGTGATATTCCCCCGCCAAGGCAGCCACGCCCAGGCGGGCCAATTCGTCCACGGCCGCCGCGGCCCTTCGTGGATCAGCCGCGGTGTCCCGGACCACCAGCTCGAGTGGTCTTCCGACGATCCCGCCGGCGTCGTTGACGTCGCGAACGGCCAGCTCGAGCCCAGCGAGCAGGTGCCGGCCCGCCTCGACCCAGCCAGGCCGGGTCAGCGGAACGAGAGCGCCGATCTGGACGGCTGATTCGTCGGTCCGCTCCACTCCAGGTGGCGATGGTGGCGTATTCATGCGTTCGCGTCTCCCGAGTGACGATTCGGCTGCCCTTTGCCCGGATCGCAGAGTGAACGCCGCCGAGAGTAGCCGAGCCGGGAATGGCCGGCTTCGGCGCCCCGTCCCGTGGCCGTCAGCGGGCCCTCGCACCGCCGGTCGAGCCGGAGGGGTTTCGGTCAGCTCCAGTAACAGGCCTTCCGGGAGTTGCCAAGGCTCACCACGGGGCTCACGCCGAGAAACCTACACGGACCCGACAGAAGCGCATATATATCGAAAAAAGGCATTTTTCGATATATTGAGATGGAAAATGCGCGGGAGTTGTGACGGCCATTACTCGCTGATGGTGAGGAAGCGTTTCAGTGTCCACCCTGGCGGGTAAAGCCGACGTGAATTCTGAGCTGCCTGTTTCCAGGAGCCACAGATGTCCCGTATCTCGCTCACGCCGGCCGCCCGCGAGTCTCTGCGCGACGACGAAGTGGTGTTCTTCGACTGGCACGTGACCGGCCTCTGCTGCGCGGACGCGGGAGAGTTCTCGCTCAGGCCGTTGCGCCGGTCCCGGTTGCCCCGGCGCTCGCGCCGCCTCGGGACGACCGATCTGGTGTACGCCCATCCGTTCGCCTGGGTGCATCTCGCCGAGCTCCCCGTCACGATCGACTGCCGTCCGCTGTGGCGCTGGCGGCGCTTCACCTCCGATCTGCCGCCGGATGCCGGACTGCGCTGCTGCCTGGGCCGCCCCCTGTATGGCCCCGCCTCACCTGGAGGTAACCGTTGAAGCTGCGTTCCATCCTCATCTGGACGGCGGTCGCCATCGTCGGCGGCGTGGGGTGGGCGATGCTCGCCCTGTCCAGAGGAGAGAACGTCAACGCGGTGTGGCTCCTGTGCGCCGCGCTCGGCTCGTACGCCATCGCCTACCGGTTCTACGCCCGCTTCATCGTCAAGAAGGTGCTGCGGGCCGATGACCGCAGGGCCACTCCGGCCGAACGGCTCGACAACGGCGTCGACTACCAGCCGACCGACCGTCGCATCCTGTTCGGCCACCACTTCGCCGCCATCGCCGGGGCCGGGCCGCTGGTCGGGCCCGTGCTGGCCGCGCAGATGGGCTACCTGCCCGGCACCATCTGGATCATCGCGGGGGTGATCTTCGCCGGGGCCGTCCAGGACATGGTGGTGCTGTTCTTCTCGATGCGCCGCAACGGACGCAGCCTCGGGCAGATGGCCCGCGAGGAGATCGGCCCGGTCGGCGGCGCGGCGGCGCTCATCGCGGTCTTCGCCATCATGATCATCCTGCTGGCCGTGCTGGCGCTGGTCGTGGTGAACGCGCTGGCGCAGTCGCCGTGGGGTGTCTTCTCGATCGCGATGACCATCCCGATCGCCCTGTTCATGGGCTTCTACCTGCGGATGATCAGGCCCGGCAAGGTCGTCGAGGCCAGCGTGATCGGCGTCGCGCTGCTGCTGCTGGCGATCGTGGCCGGCGGCTGGGTGCAGGAGTCGAGCTGGGCGCCGTTCTTCACGCTGAGCCCGTCCGCCATCGCGCTGTGGCTCATCGCGTACGGGTTCGTCGCCGCCGTGCTGCCCGTCTGGATGCTGCTGGCGCCGCGCGACTATCTCTCCACCTTCATGAAGATCGGCACGATCGTGCTGATCGCGATCGGCATCGCGGTCACCATGCCGGTCATGCAGACCCCCGCCTTCACCGACTTCGCCTTCACCGGCGACGGGCCGGTCTTCGCCGGATCGCTGTTCCCGTTCGTGTTCATCACGATCGCCTGCGGCGCGTTGTCGGGGTTCCACTCGCTGATCTCGTCCGGCACGACGCCCAAGATGATCCAGAAGGAGAGCCAGGTCCGCCTGATCGGGTACGGCTCCATGCTCATGGAGTCGTTCGTGGCCGTCATGGCCATCACGGCGGCCTGCGTGCTCACCCCCGGCCTCTACTTCGCGATGAACTCCCCGGCCGGCGTCGTCGGCACCACCGTGCAGAGCGCCGCCGAGGCCGTCACGAACATGGGCTTCATCATCACGCCCGAGCAGCTGCAGGCGGCGGCGACGGCCGTACAGGAGGAGACGCTGATCGCCCGGACGGGCGGCGCGCCGACGCTGGCGGTGGGCATCTCCCAGATCTTCTCCGGCTTCCTCGGGGGCCAGGCGCTGCAGGCGTTCTGGTACCACTTCGCGATCATGTTCGAGGCGCTGTTCATCCTCACCACCGTCGACGCCGGCACCCGCGTCGGGCGCTTCATGCTCCAGGACACCATCGGCAACCTGTGGAAGCCGATGGGCCGGGTGAGCTGGTGGCCGAGCGTCTACATCTCCAGCGCCGTCGTCGTCGCGGCCTGGGGTTACTTCCTCTACCAGGGCGTCAACGACCCTCTCGGCGGCATCAACCAGCTGTTCCCGTTGTTCGGCATCGCCAACCAGCTGCTCGCCGCGGTGGCGCTCACCGTCGCCACCACTCTGCTGATCAAGAGCGGGCGGCTGAAATGGGCCTGGGTCACGGCGGTGCCCCTGGCCTGGGACGTCGCCGTCACGCTGACGGCGAGCTGGCAGAAGATCTTCTCGCCCGACCCAGGGCTCGGCTTCTTCGCCCAGCGCGACCGCTACCAGACCGCGCTCGACCAGGGCCAGTTGCTCGCGCCCGCCCGGACGGAGGACGCGATGCGGCAGATCGTGATCAACTCGACCGTCGACGGCATCCTGACGGCCCTGTTCGCCATTCTGATCATCGTCGTCATCGTGGACGCCATGCGGGTGTGGGTGAAGGCGATCAGATCGCCGGAGCCGCTGCCGAGCACGGAGGAGCCGTTCCAGGAGTCGAAGATCCTCGCGCCGTCCGGCCTCATCCCCACCCGCGAGGAACGGGAGGCGATGGCCAGGGCCACAGCGGGGAGCTGAGCGTCAGGGCGCGAGCCACCGCTCGGTCGGCCAGGTCTCGCGCCTCCAGGCGCTGTCCCAGAACATCCACTCATACGCCGCCGCCCGGCAGTACGCCCGCTCCATGGCCGCGCGGGTGTCCGGCCCGGCGGCGGCGGCGAGCCGGTCGGCGACGGCCTTGGCCTGCTCCACGGAGGCCGCGAAGCCGGGGTCGGAGTAGGTGGAGATCCACTTCCCGTACGGGTGGCCGTCCAGGTCGCCGGCCCTGCCGAGCAGCGCCGTGCCGACGTCCTGATAGATCCAGAAGCACGGCAGCACCGCCGCCGCGATCACTGGGTACGGCGCGGTGAGCGCGGTCGCCTGCAGGAACGACGCGTACGCCAGGCACGTCGGCGACGTGGCGACGCCCTCGCCGTCGGCGCCCAGTTCGGCGACGTAGCCGGCGTGCAGCAGGCGCTCGGCGGCCAGCGCGGTGTGCGCGCTCTGCGCGTAGAACGCGGCCTCCGCCGGGTCGCCGGCGCGGGCCGACGCCGTGGCGAGCGTCTTGGAGAACGCCTCCAGATAGCGGCCGTCCTGCACGATGTAGAACGCGAACCGGTCGGGTTCGAGCGTGCCGTCGCCGAGCGCGACGTTGAACGGGTGATCGTGGATGGCCTTCATCAACTCGGCCGTGCGCTGCCACATGTCGTCGCAGAACATGACGTCCCTTCGCTAGTGCGAACTAGAGCAGGTTCGACGGGTGTGATCTCAGCCCGGACGCCCGGGCACCCCGCGTCAACGCGCCGACTGTAACACGGGATTAGCCGGACATCTCGTACGTCAGCCCTCATGTGGGTTGTTACCTGGCGATTCATTCCAAGATCAGGCAGTTGCTCCTTGATCAACATCCAGGTTTCGGCTGCGGTTAACCCGGCCTGATATGTCGCTTTGTAACGTTCGTCCCAGTCGCGCGCCCTCCTCCCCGTGCGGTCCCGATCGGGATCAGGACGCGGTCGCTGATCAGGCCCTGACCTCCTTCTCTCTGCACGACCACGTCCGAGGAGACGCATGTCCACGGAAACCCTGACGTCCGCCGGCGCGCCCATCGACGCGCCCATCGACGCGTACGGCACGCCGCTGATCGACGCCGCGGACCTCGTCCCCGGAGCCCGCGTCCTGATCAAGGACGAGACCCGGTACGCCTCCGGCAGCCACAAGGAACCCGCGGCGCGGGCCGTGGTGGCCCGCGCCGCCGCCGACGGGTACCGCCATGTGGTGGTCGCGACGTGCGGCAACTACGGCCGCGCGATGGCGATGGCGTGCCGCGCCGCCGGCATGACCTGCACGGTCGTCCTGCCCGAGGGCTGGAGCGACGGCGGCGCGTGGATGCGCGACGCGGGGGCCCACGTGCACCTGGTGCCCGGCAGCTACGAGGACGCCGTGGACGAGTCCCGCCGGGTGGCCGCGGAGGAGGGCGCGGTCGACGGCAACGTGGACGGTCCGTACGCGGACGCGGTGTTCGAGGGACACGGCGTGGTGGTCCCCGCGCTGCGGGAGGCCCTCGGCGAGCCGCCCGCGGCGCTGTGGGTCCCGGTGGGCAACGGCACCACGACGATCGCCGTCCACCGCCGGATGCGGGCACTCGGCTGGTCCAGCGTGATCAACGGTGTGTGTTCCGCGGGCAACAACCCGGTGGTGACGAGCTGGCCCGGCGAGTACCGGATGTTGCCGCCGGACGCCGTCACGGCGTCGGACCACAACCAGCCGCTGGTCAACTGGCACGCCCTGCAGGGCGCCGAGGCCATGGCGGCCATCGCCGACACCGGCGGCGCGGTGTTCGGGGTCCACGACGAGCAGTTGATCGAGGCCAGGGCCGCGCTCACCCCGTACGGTGCGAGCCCGACCGCGGCCGGGGCGGCGGCCCTGGCCGGGCTGCTCGCGCACGCCCGCGCGGCGGGCCCGCTGTCCGGAACCCACGTCGTGCTGCTCAGCGGACGCTGACCGTACCTGCCGCACCTGATCGGGGAAACGATGACCGCACTGACCGGAGGCGGCCTCGCGCTGCTCTTCGCGCGCACCAAGGTGACCCGGGACGACCAGCGGGTCTTCGTCGCCAAGCTGGCCGCGCTGGCCGTGCTGACCACCGTGGGGGTGGTCCTCGCGCTGCGCCCGGAGTTACCCCTGGTCGCCGTGGGCGTGGTGATCCTCGCCGCGATGTACACGCACGCCGTCGAGTTGCAGCACCAGTGCCTGCACCACTCGGCGTTCCGCAGGCCCTGGCCGCACCGGCTGGCCGGCGTACCGCTGGGCCTGCCCCTGATGGTGGTCTACAGCCACTACCGCCTGCGTCACCTGCAGCATCACCGTTATCTCGGCACGCCCCAGGACACCGAGTTCTTCGGCTTCGACACCCGGGCACCGCTGACCGTGTCACACCTGGTACGCGGGCTGCTCGACTACCGGCGGCTCGCCTCGGTCCTGTGGGAGGTGCTGCTCGCCGCCACGGGCTGCTGGACGTACGGGTTCGGCGCGGTCAGCCCGGCCATGCGCCGCCGCATCGTCGTGGACCATCTGGTCCTGGGCGGGGCCGTCCTGGCCGCGCTCGGCGTCGCCGTGGCCGGGTACGGCCAGTACCCGCTCCGGCTGTGGGTGCTGCCCCTCCTGCTCGCCGTGCCACTGCACTTCCTCGTGGAGCTGCCCGAGCACGTCCTCTGCGACACCGACAGCACCGATGTGCTGCGCAACACGCGGTCGATCAGGGGGAGCCGGCTGAGCACCTGGTTCACCAACGGCAACAACCTGCACATCGAGCACCATGCCGCGATGAGCGTGCCGATCAACCTGCTGCCCGGCCGTCACGAGGAGACCCGCCGCCACGCCGTCCACGTGGAGCGTACGTACGCGGACTTCTACCGCACCCTCTGGGCGGCCCTTCGCCGGCCGCACGGGAGAGGTGCGGCATGAGCGACATGCGCATCGCCGGCCCGGCGGAGGCGTCCCACGGTTCCGCCACGGGATCGCGGGACGCGCTGGAGGCCCCGGCCTTCGACGTGCTCGCCGCCGTCGCCGAGCAGGCACACCGAACGCCCGGCGCACCGGCTCTGATCGACGCGACGGGGCAGACCTCGTACGCGGCGCTGGTGGCGGAGGTGGACCGGCTGGCGGGTGTGCTGGCGGCCGCCGGGGTCCGGCCCGGTGACCTGGTCGGGCTGTGCCTGCCGCGCGGGCGGGCCGCGGTGACGGCGCTGCTCGCGGTGTTGCGCGCCGGGGCCGGGTACGTGCCGCTCGATCCCGGCCATCCGGCGGCGCGGCTGGCGCTGATGCTGGAGGACACGCGACCCAGGGTCGTCCTGGTGGGCGCCGCCCCGCCGCTGCCCGCCGGCACCCCGGTGCTGCGCCTGGAGGAGGCCGGCCCGGCCGACGCGCCGCCGCCCGCCCCCGCCGCGTCTCCGGACGACGCCGCCTACGTCATCTTCACCTCCGGCTCCACCGGCCGTCCCAAGGGCGTGCTGGTGCCCCGGCGCGGCTGGTCGCACTTCTGCGAGGTGGCCCGGAACGCGTACGGCATCGGGCCTGACGACCGCGTGCTCCAGTTCGCCTCGCTCAGCTTCGACGCGAGCGTCCAGGAGATCTTCCCCGCCCTGATCGCGGGCGCGGCCGTCGTCGTCCGCGACGAGGACATGATCAGCCGTCCGGACCTGTTCCTCGACCGCTGCGCCGACCTCGGCGTCACCGTGCTCGCCATGGCCACCGCGTACTGGCGGGAGCTCGTGTCCGCGATCGACAGGCACGAGGCGGCGCTGCCGGCGAGCGTCCGCATGGTGATCATCGGCGGGGAGGCGGCGCATGCGCGGACCGTCGAGCGCTGGCGCGCGCGGGTCCGCCCCGGCGTGCGGCTGCTCAACACCTACGGCCCGACAGAGACGATCGTCACGGCGACCGTCGCCGACCTGACCTCCTGGTCCGGTGCCGACCCGGTGCCGATCGGGTTTCCGCTGCCAGGAGTGACCTGCCGGGTCGTCGGGCCGGACGGCACCGAGGCCGCCGCCGGGCAGCCGGGCGAGTTGCGCATCGGCGGCGCCGCCTTGGCCATCGGCTACCTGCGCCGGCCCGAGATGACGGCGGAGCGGTTCGTCCCGGGGCCGGGCGGAGCACCCGAGTACCGCACCGGTGACCGCGTACGGCGGCTGCCCGACGGGACGCTGGAGTATCTGGGCCGGCTCGACCGGCAGGTGAAGATCCGCGGCTTCCGGGTGGAGCCCGCGGAGGTGGAGGCGGCGCTGCGCCGGCTCGCGGGCGTCGCCGACGCGGTGGTGCTGGCCGACGAGAGCGACGGGCAGACACGGCTGGTGGCACACCTGATCGCGGAGGACGGCCGTACGGACGCGGCCGAGGTGCGCCGGCGCCTGCGCGAGCAGGTGCCGCACCACCTCGTGCCGGCCGTGATCCGCTGCCACGAGTCCTTTCCGCTCACCCTTCAGGGGAAGGTCGACACGGCCGCGCTGGCGGCCGCGCCGCCTTCCGTGCCGCCTTCCGTGCCGCCTTCCGTGCCGCCGGTTGCGGTCGACGGCGACGTGCCGGGCGGGGACCCTGGTTCGGCGGAAGGCTCGGGCGACACCGCCGAGGCGCGCGTCCGCGGGCTGTGGGAGAGCCTGCTCGGCGTCACCGGCGTCGGGCCCGCCGACGACTTCTTCGCGCTCGGTGCCGACTCGCTCCAAGCCATCCGCCTGATCAGCCGGCTGCGCCGGGAGTGCGGGGCCGAGCTGGCGCTCAGCGAGCTGTATGCGGCTCCGACGTTCGCCGACATGGTGGCGGCGGTCCGCGCGTCGGCCGCGGCACCCGGCTCCGCCGTGGACACGCAGGCGGGCTCCGCACCCGGCACACCGGAGGCCCGGGACACGCCAGGAGGACCGGCTGAGGGCGGACCGGACGACGAGCAGCGGGTGCTGCCGCTCACCGGGATGCAGCGGACGTTCTGGATGGCCGAGCAGCTGACCGCCGACCTGCCGGCGTACACCCTCGGCATCCGGTACAGATGGGCCGGCCCGGCTCGGGCAGAGCTGATCGAGGCGTGCCTGGCCGAACTGGTCCGCCGGCACCCCGCGCTGCGGACCCGCTTCCCGTCCGAGGACGGGGAACCGGTCATGATCGTCGACCCGCCGGGCACCGTGCCCCAGACCGTGCCCCAGACCGTGCCCCAGACCGTGCCGCTGACTGTGATCGACCTGCGCGACCTGCCGCCGGGGGAGCGGGCGGCGCGCGCCGCGCGGGCGCGTCGGCAGGCCGTACGGGAGCCGCTGGACCTCGCGGCGGGCCCGCTCGCCCGCATGGTGCTGCTGCGCACCGGCGGCGACGACGAACTGCTGCTCGTCGTCCACCACCTCTGCTTCGACGGCTGGTCGGCCGGCGTGTTCGCGGACGAGCTGGCGGAGCTCTACCACGACCTGGCGGAGGGCCGCGAGCCGGTCGAGAGCCGGCAGGGCCGGCCGGCGGAGCCCGGCCGTCGCAGGCCGCCAGGCGCCGACGACGCCTACTGGCGGGACCGGTTCTCCGATGCCGACCTGGACGTGGAGTTCCCGGCCGACCGGCCGCTCCCGGCGGCGCGGTCGTTCGCCGCCGAGCGGATCTCCCGCGAGCTTCCGCCCGATCTGCTCGACCGGCTCCGCTCCTGCGGGCGGGAGCACCACGCCAGCCTCTTCATGGTGCTGCTGGCCGGGGTGCAGGCCTTGATCGGCAGGTACACCGGGCACGGCGACGTGACGGTGCTGGCACCGGTCGCCGGGCGGGACGCCGGCTCGGAGCACCTCGTCGGCGCCGTACTCAACATCCTGCCGCTGCGCGGTGACGTCGGAGGCGATCCCACGTTCGCCGACCTCCTCTCCCGGGTCCAGGAGTCGGTCGTACGCGACCTCGAGCACCAGGACCTGCCGTTGCCGGACATCATGGCGGCGATCGGGCGGGCGCAGGCCGGCAAGGTCAACCGGCTGAGCGGGATCAGCGTGACCGTGCACAACACCCCCGCCCCGCGCCGCCCGCTCCTGCGGTACGCCGGTGACGAGCCGCCGGCCGCGATGCTGGTGGATCTCGCGTTCGGCCTGCACTTCACGGTGGACGGCCCCGTCCTGACCGTCGACTACGCCACCGAGCTGTTCGACGCCGAACGCGTCGAAGCCCTCGGGGACCACCTGCTCACCCTGCTGGAGGCGGCGGCCGCGGCGCCGGCCACACCGGTGCGCGATCTTCCCCTGCTCACCGCGGCCGAGCAGGACCGCATCGTGCGCGAGTGGAACGACAGCGCGATCCCGCTGCCCGCGGCGGACACCGTTCACGAGCTGTTCGAGCGGTGCGCGGCGGCGGCGCCCGACGCGCCGGCACTCACCGCGGGCCCGGCGACCGTCACCTACCGGGAGCTTGACGAGCGCGCCAACCGGCTCGCGAGAGTGCTGCGCGGCCACGGGGTGCGCCCCGGCACGCGGGTGGCGATCTGCCTCGACCGGGGCATCGAGCTCTTCGCCGCGATGTGGGCGGTGCTCAAGGCGGGTGGCGCCTACGTGCCGCTGGATCCGGCGTACCCGTCGGAGCGGCTCGCGTACATGGTGCGGGACAGCGGCGCGTCCGTGCTGGTCACCCGGCTGGACCTGCCCGCCGCCCCGCCCGCGCCGGACGGCGCGGCGGTCGTCGCCCTGGACCGGGACACGGCCCGGATCTCCGCGGAGAGCGGCGAGGACCTGGCGGCGACGGCGGGGCCCGCCGACCCCGCCTACGTCATCTACACCTCGGGCTCCACGGGCCTGCCCAAGGGCGTGGTCGTCACCCACGCCAACCTCGTGCACGCGGTGGCCATGTGGCAGCACGCCTACGCCCTCGACCCGGGCTGGACGTACCAGCAGGCCGCCAGCTTCTCGTTCGACATGTTCGTGGGCGAGACCCTGCGCGCGCTGTGCACCGGCGGCAGGCTTGTGGTCGTGCCGCGCGAGGTGCTGCTCGACCCGGCGGAGCTGTACGCGCTGATGCGCGCGGAACAGGTCAACTCCACCGAGCTGGTGCCCGCCGTGCTGCGCAGTCTGCTCGCGCACGTCGAGGCGGTGGGAGAGCGGCTGGAGTTCGTCCGGCTGCTGATCGGCGGCGGCGAGAAGTGGCAGGTGCGGGAGTACCTGCGGGCCCAGCGGCTGGTGGGCCCCGGCAACCGGGTGGTGAACGCGTACGGCGTCACCGAGGTGACGGTGGACAACGTCTACTTCGACGGCGACGTCTCCGCCCTGCCGCCCGACGCGCCGCTGCCGATCGGCCGGCCGTTCCCGAACAACCGCGTCTACGTCCTGGACGCGTACGGCAGGCCCGTCCCGCCCGGCGTGGTCGGCGAGCTGTACCTCGGCGGCGTGGGCGTCGCCCTCGGGTACCACGAGCGGCCCGAGCTGACGGCCGAGCGGTTCCTCACCGACCCGTTCGTCCCGGACGGCCGCATGTACCGCACCGGCGACAGCGCCCGGTACCACCGCGACGGCAACGTCGACTTCCTCGGCCGGCTGGACGATCAGGTCAAGGTCAACGGCTACCGGATCGAGCTGGGAGAGGTGGAGGCCGCCCTGGCCGGGCTGCCGGAGACGCTCGCGTCCGCCGCCGCGGTGCACACACTGCCATCGGGCCTGGCCCAGCTCGTCGGGTACGTGGTGCCGAGACCGGGCGCCGACGTCACCGAGGCCGCGGTCCGGGAGGCCCTGTCCGCCACTCTGCCGGTCCACATGGTGCCCGCCCGGCTGGTCGTCCTGCCCCGGCTCCCGCTCACCCCCAACGGCAAGCTCGACCGGCGGGCGTTGCCGGCCCCGCCCGACGCGGCGGCGGCGTCGGCGGGTGCCGCCCCGCGGACCGCCACCGAGCGTCGCGTCGCGGCCGTCTGGTCGGAGATGCTCGGCGTCGACGAGTTCGGCGTCGACGACAGCTTCTTCTCCCTCGGGGGCGACTCCTTCACCGCCCTGCGGCTCGTCCGGCGGATCGACCCGTCGCTGGCGCTGGTGGAGCTGTACCGGCAGCCCACCGTACGCGGCCTTGCCGCCCTGCTCGACCAGCGGTCGGCCGAGCCGCGCCCGCGACGGCTGCTGCACCGGCTGACCCCGTCCGACGCGGGCCAGGGCGGCGTCACGGTGGTGACGATCCCCTACTCCGGCGGCAGCGCGATCGCCTACCAGCCCCTGGCGGCGGCGCTCCCCGCCCACTGGGCCCTGTACGCGGTCGAACTTCCCGGCCACGACCAGAGCCGGCCGGACGAACCCCTGCTGCCCGCCGCCGACGTGGCCGAACGCGTTCTCGCCGAGCTCCGGTCGCTGTCCGGGCCGGTGCTGCTGTACGGGCACTGCCTCGGCAGCGCCGTCACGATCGAGGTCGCCCGCCGGGCCGAGGAGGCGGGCGTCGAGCTGATCGGTGTCGGCCTCGGCGCGAGCTTCCCCACCGCCCGGTTGCCCGGACGCTTCTTCGACTGGTTCCACCGGCTGGTGCCGACCGACCGATTCACCTCCGACCGCGAGTACGTCTCCTTTCTGCGCGCGCGGGGCGGCTTCACCGATCTGGACGGCCCCGAGCAGGAACAGTTCGTGCTGCGTAACGTCCGGCACGACGCCCGGGACGCCGAGGAGTACTTCACCGCCGCCTACCAGGGGGCCGGTCAGGCGCGGCTGCGCGCTCCGGTGCTCAGCGTGGTCGGCTCCCGGGACCGCGTCACGGAGCTGTACGAGGAACGGCACCGCGAGTGGGAGCACTTCGCCGACACGGTCGAGCTGGCCGTCCTGCCCCGGGCCGGTCACTTCTTCGTGAAGACCCACGCGGAGCCGCTGGCCCGGACCCTGGTCGAGCATGCCGAGCGGTGGCGGGGCGGGAACGCGCCGCGGCCGGGCGAGGACGAGGGACCCGCCCCGGCACGGGTACGCGACCGCGCGCCCAGTCAGGTGGCGCCTGCCCTGTCCCGGTTCGCGTTCGTGGCCCTGGGTCAGTTCGTCTCGATGATCGGCAGCAGCCTCAGCACGCTCGTCCTGAGTATCTGGGTCTACCAGCGCACCGGCTCCATCACGGAGTTCGCGCTGATCAACGCGATCGGCATGCTGCCGGGAATCGTCGCCGGGCCGGTCGCCGGCGCGGTGGCCGACCGCTGGGACCGCCGGCGCATCATGCTGCTCAGCGACACCGCGGCGGCCGTGGCGATGGGCGTGCTCGGCCTGCTGGTGTTGGCCGGCGGCCTGGAGACGTGGCACGTCTACCTGGCCGTGTCGGTCACCTCGGTCGCCGGCGCCTTCCAGCGTCCCGCCTACGTGGCCGCGGTCGCGCAGCTGGTGCCGAAGCGCTACCTCGGCCACGCCAACGGCATCGCCCATCTCGGCATGGGCGTGGGGACAGTGGTCGCACCCCTGATCGGCGCCGGTCTGATCGACGTCATCGGCATCGAGGGCGCCCTCGCGCTGGACGTGCTCAGCTTCCTGCTGGGCGCCGCCACGCTGCTCGCGGTCAGGTTCCCCGACATGCTCTTCCGTCACCGCGACGAGAGCTTCCGCAAGGAGATCATCGCCGGCTGGCGTTACATCGCTCACCGCCCGGCCCTGCTGCGTGCGATGCGCTTCTTCGTCGTCCACCACGTCCTGTACATGATCGGCTTCTCGGTGATCGTGCCGATGCTGCTGACCGAGCGGTCCACGGCGATGCTGGGCACGGCGCTGGCGGCGGGCGGTCTGGGCGCCCTGTGCGGCAGCCTCGTCATGGGCCTGTGGGGCGGCACCGCCCGGAGGGCCACAGGGCTGATCGTGGTGCTGGGCGTGTCCGGTGTGGGAATGTCCGTCACCGGCCTCGCGAGCCCGTACCTGCCCGTGATCGGCCTGTTCACGATCTGGTTCTGCGACTCGATCGCCGAAGGACACTGGCTGGCCCTGGTGCAGGCGAAGGTCGGGCTGGAGCTGCAGGGCCGGGTGCTCTCCCTGTTCATGATGACGATGACGCTGACGATGCCGCTCGGCTATCTGGTCATGGGGCCCCTGGCGGAGCGTCACGTTCAGCCGCTGCTCGAACCCGGGGGCGCCCTCGCCGGCAGCGTGGGTGCGGTGATCGGCACCGGGCCGGGCCGTGGTCTGGCGCTGCTGGTCGTCCTCAGCGGCCTGCTGCAACTGCTCTGGGTGATCGCCGGCTGGCGCGACCGTCGGCTGCGCTTCATGGAGGACGAGCTCCCGGACGCCGTGCCGCCCGCGGAGCTCGGCGAACTGGACGACCTGCAGCGGGAGGCCGACGCCCGGCTCGCGAGGAGAGCCCGGCTGTGACGACCGACGAGGAGGCCGACCCCCGGGTGCGGGCGTGGGAGCCGGCGTGCCGGGCCGTCGCGCTGCTGCTCGGCCCGTACGTCGAGGTGGTCCTGCACGACCCGGGCACCCGTCGGGTCCTCGCGATCTGGAACCCGCTGACCGCCCGCGCACCGGGCGACCCGTCGTCGATCGGCGAGCTGGACAGTCTCGATCCGGCGGCCCGGGACGTGTCCGGGCCGTACGAGAAGCTGCTCGCGGACGGCCGGCGCCTGGCGTCGGTCAGCGCGGTCCTGCGCGACCCGGACGGCGGCGCGGCGGCGGTGCTGTGCGTCAACCTCGACCGCACGCCCCTGGAGCAGGCCGCGGCCGCGCTCGCGGCCTTCGCCGCGCCGAGCGTGCCGCGGCCGGAGCCGCTGTTCGCGGACGACTGGAACGAGCGCGTCCGGCACATCATCGGCGCGTACGTGCGCGCCTGTGGCCGTCCGGTGGAACGCCTGACCCGCGCCGACCGGCTGGCCGTGCTCGCCCGGCTGGAGGAGGCCAAGGTCTTCACGGTACGCCGGGCGGCTCCGGTCGTCGCGGGGACTCTGCGCGTCTCCCGGTCCACCGTCTACGGCCTGCTGGCCGAACTCCGGGCACCCGACGGGGTCAGCCGGGCATCTCGGGCGGCAGGTGGCTCCTGTCGTTGAAGAAGAGCAGGGCCGGCGGGCGGCCGGCGGCGTAGCGGATGGCGGTGAGCGCGGCGTTGGCGTGGTTGAGCCCGAGCCAGCGCGCCTCGGGGGCGTCAAGAGCGTGCCTGACCAGCCAGGCGATGAGGAAGTTGTGGGTGACGACCAGCTCGTGGCGGGTCTCGTCCGACGGGCCGGTGAACCGGGCGACGGCCTCTCCGGCGAGCTCCGGCTTCACGTCCTCCGGCGGGAACTGGGCGAGGAAGCCTAGGTAGTGGTCGGCGGCCTGCGGCGGCAGCTCGTCCCGGCGCGGCACGTACGGCACGTAGTCGCCGGCGGGTTCGCAGGCGTGCACGGGGACGCCGGGAAGACGCGCGGCGGCGATCCGGGCGGTCTCGGCGGCCCGGGGGAGCGGCCCGTGGTGGACGGCCGCGAGGGGGACATCGCGCAACCGCTCGCCCAGCAGCGCGGCCTGGCGCCGGCCTGCCTCCGTCAGCCCGCTCTCGTCGGGGGTGGCTTCGCCGTGGCGGGCGAGGTAGAGGTAGCGGGTCAAGGCAGCGGGCTCCTTCCGTACGGGTTCGGCCATTGTGCCGTGAATCGTTGACCACACGTTCGAATGTCGGCATCGTAGGGCGGGTGGCCGCTGACGAGACGCGCGACGGGGTTGCTCTGACCAACCTCGACCAGCCGCTGTTCGACGGGGCGGGGGCGACCAAGCGCGACCTGGTCGACTACCTCGACGCCGTCCGCGACCGCATCCTGCCGGTGCTGCGCGACCGGGCGCTGTCGGTCATGCGGGTGCGTCCGGGCCAGGAGCCGTTCATGCAGAAGAACCTCCCCAAGTACGCGCCCGACTGGATCAGGTCGGTGTCGTTCTGGGCGGAGGCGTCCCGCCGGCAGGTGACGTACGCGCTGTGCGACGACCGCAGGACGTTGCTGTGGTTCGCCAATCAGCGGGCGGTGGAGTACCACCCGGCGCTGTTCGTCGGCGATCACGCCACCCACATGGTGCTCGACCTCGACCCGCCCGAGCACGACGACTCCTTCACGCTGGCCGTGCGGGGCGCGTTCCTGGTGCGGCGGGCGCTGGCGGACGCCGGCCTCGCGGGGGCGGTCAAGACGAGCGGGGCCAAGGGCGTGCACGTTTTCGTGCCCGTGGCGGCGGGCGTCGCGCCGGAAGACCTGGCCGCGGCCACCCGTGCGCTGGCCGCGCGCGCCGAGCGGCTCGATCCGGAGCTGGCGACCACGGCGTTCATCCGGGAGGACCGGGCGGGCAAGGTCTTCCTCGACTCCACCCGCGCGGGCGGGGCCACCGTGGTGGCCGCCTACAGCCCGCGCATCCGGCCGGGGGCGCCGGTGTCGTTCCCGGTCGCGTGGGACGACCTCGACCGGGTGGCGCCGGGCGACTTCACCGTCCATACCGCGCCCGGCCTGCTCGCGGACGCCGACCCGTGGGCCGAGCAGATGCCCGCGCCGCAGCGCCTGCCCGACGACCTCGTCGCCGAGGGTCACACCATTCCGGTCGCTCGCGTCCAGGCCATGCACGAGGGCAAACGCCGCGCTCGTGCCCGCCGCGCCGAGTAGACAACCTCAGAGAATTTTTGCCAGGTCACGTTCCGTTCGCGGTGGCCCGGCGGGAATGTGCGCATTAGCTGTCCACCCAAGGGATCCGTATGCGCAGATTCGTCATCCTCATCAGCGTGCTCACCTCGCCGCTGGCCCAGACCACGCCGGCCCACGCGGCCGGGCCCGGCGACGAGTTCGCCGAGCAACTCGTCGAGAGGGTCACGGGCGCCGCCGCCGAGAAGCACCTGAGGGCCTTGCAGGAGATCGCCACCGCGAACGGCGGCAACCGCGCCGCGGGCACGCCCGGCTACGTGGCCTCCCGCGACTACGTGGCCGGCATCCTGCGCGAGGCCGGATACGAGGTGACGCTCGAACCGATCCAGTTCGTGCGGAGCTGGAGCGAGACGACCCCTCCGGTCCTGAACATGACCGGCCTCGCCGCGAAGTCGTACGCGGCGAACCAGGACTTCCGCACCTTCCGCCCCTCCCCGGCGGGTGACGTGACCGCGCAGGTGCAGGCCGTGGACCTGACGCTGCCGCCGAGCGCGCAGACGAGCTCGACCAGCGGGTGCGAGGAGTCCGACTTCAACGGGTTCGTGGCCGGGCGGATCGCCCTCATCCAGCGTGGCACCTGCCCGTTCGTCGAGAAGGTCGTCAACGCGGACGCCGCCGGCGCCGTCGGCGTCATCGTCTTCAACGAGGGTCAGGAGGGACGTACGGAGTCCGAGCCGCTCGACATCGGCGAGTGGCGGGCCGGCATCCCGATGGTGTACGCCGACTTCGCCGTCGGCCAGGAGCTGGCCGCCACGCCGGGCACGACCGTCCGGCTCAAGGTCGACGCCGCGCTCGCACTCGCCACCGACCACAACGTGCTCGCCGAGTCCCCCTCCGGCGACCCGCGCAACGTCGTCATGGTCGGCGCCCACCTCGACAGCGTGCCCGAGGGGCCCGGCATCAACGACAACGGCTCGGGCAGCGCGGCGATCCTGGCGGTCGCCGAGGAACTGGCGAAGGTCCAGGTCACGAACAAGGTCCGGTTCGCGTTCTGGGCCGCCGAGGAGCTCGGGCTGCTCGGCTCCGACCAGTACGTCGCGTCGTTGCCGCCGGCCGAGCGCGACCGCATCCGCCTCTACCTGAACTTCGACATGGTGGCCTCGCCGAACTACGCGTACAAGCTGTACGACGGCGACGACTCCGACCGCGCCGGCGCGCCCGCGGGCCCGCCCGGCTCGGACCTGATCGAGGCGCAGCTCGCGGCCTTCTACCGCGCCCGCGGCCTGACCAGCGTCGGCACCGACTTCGACGGCCGCTCCGACTACGGCCCGTTCATCGCGGCCGGCATCCCGGCGGGCGGCATCTTCACGGGAGGCGAGGGCCTCAAGACGGCCCAGGAGGCGACCCTGTTCGGCGGGACGGCGGGCGCCGCCTACGACGCCTGCTACCACCGCGCGTGCGACACGATCGCCAACTACGCTGCCACGGCGCTCGACGTCAACGCGGACGCGATCGCCGACTCCACGGCCCGCTTCGCCTTCGACCTGAGCGCCATCCCGACGCGCACCCCGGCGGGCTAGAAGGGGAAGCCACCTCGGGGATGCCGGACCACCGTCCCCGCCCGCGATCGCGAACGTCAAAGCTCGCTTCCGCCCCTCATGAGCCGTTGACGCCGCGTCGACATCACGCGCCGCCTCAGGTGTGACATCGTGCACATTGTCCAGATATGTGCATCTATGCACATAGATAGGCCCCGAATCCGATTTATCGTCGTTGCGGCCTGGGTGAGCCGGGCCATGACGACGGAACGGGAGGGCCGCGTCCCCGTCCGCACCGGGGGCGCGGACCGTGCGGTCAGGGGGCAGGGCATGGACAAGATCGGCAATCGGGTGGTCGACCACATCGTCGGCTACCTCGCCGCGGCCGGCGTGGAGTACATCTTCGGGGTCGACGGCGCCAACATCGAGGACGTCTACGACGCGGCCCACTACCGCGACGACATCACCGCGGTGCTGGCCAAGCACGAGTTCTCGGCCACGACGATGGCCGACGGCTACAGCCGCGGCGGCTGCGGGCTCGGCGTGGTGGCCGCGACCTCCGGCGGCGGGTCGCTGAACACCGTTCCCGGGCTGGGGGAGGCGCTGGCCGGCCGGGTACCGGTGCTGGCGCTGATCGGCCAGCCGGAGTCGGCGCTCGACGGGCTGGGCTCCTTTCAGGACACCAGCGGACGCAACGGCGCGCTGGACGCCGAGGCGCTCTTCTCGGCGGTGTCGGTGTTCTGCCGGCGGGTGCTGGAGCCGCGGGACATCGTCTCCGTGCTGCCCCAGGCGGTCGCGGCGGCCCGTACCGGCGGCCCTGCGGTGCTGCTGCTGCCGAAGGACGTCCAGCAGGCTGTGATCGACGTCGCCGGCGCCGGCAGCCTGGCGCAGAGCGTCGGGACCCGCCTCGACGACCCACGGGTGCTCGTGGAGGCGTTGCGGTCCGCGGCCGGACCGATCACGATCGTCGCCGGTGAGCAGGTCGCCCGCGACGACGCCCGGCTGGAGCTGGAGCAGCTGCGGGCGACGTTGCGCGCCCGGGTGGCCGTCGTCCCCGACGCCAAGGACGTCGCCGGCACCCCCGGTATGGGGGCGTCGGCGGCGCTCGGCGTGACCGGGGTCATGGGGCACCCGGGGGCCGCCGACGCGGTCGCGGGATCGGCGCTGTGCCTGCTGGTCGGCACCCGGCTGACGGCGACCGCGCGCTTCGGCCTCGACCTGACGCGGGTGCCCGTCCTCTCGATCGGTTCGGCGGCGCCGTACGTGCCCGCCACGCACGTCGCGTCCGGCGACCTGCGCGTGTCGCTGGCGCTGCTGGCGAGGGAGTTGTCCGGCGACGCGCGGCAGCGGGTGCCCGAGCCGGTGCGGCACACCGAGCTGGTGCCGCCGCCGCACGACGGCCCCGGCGTGCGCTACCGCGAGGCGATGGCGGTGCTGGACGCCGGGTTGCCGGACGGTGCCGACGTCATCGTCGACGCGGGGAACATCGGCGCCTCCGCGATCCACTACCTGCCGGCACGCCGCGACGGCCGGTTCGTCGTGGCGCTCGGCATGGGAGGAATGGGCTACAGCTTCGGAGCCGCGATCGGCATGGCGTTCGGGCGCGGGCGGCGGACCGTGGTGATCGCCGGGGACGGCTCGTTCCTCATGCACGGCATGGAGATCCACACCGCGCTGCAGTACGGGCTGCCGGTGACGTTCGTGCTGTTCGACAACCACGCGCACGCGATGTGCGCGGTCCGCGAGCGGCTGTTCTACCACGGCGCCTACAGCTACAACCGGTTCCGCCCGAGCCGGCTGGGGGCGGGGCTGGCCGCGATGTTCCCCGGTCTGCCGGCGGTGGACGTGGACGACGCCGCCGGATTGGCCGGTGCGCTGCGGGCGGCGCTGGAGGTGAACGGCCCGTCGGTGGTGAGCGTCGAATGCTCCCCGGACGAGATCCCGCCATTCGCCGGCTTCCTGCGCGCGGCGGAGAATGCTTGATCAATTGCGTCGGACCCGGTGACGACCGGCCAACCACTTTTCTATGGTTGACCGCGAAAAAGCGGCAAACGCCTGACCGCGCTGCCGCTGCTGATTAAAGTGGAATTCCCCATCTCAACGCGATATTTCGTGATATCTGCAGCGCGAGGAGCCACGCCCCCCTGTGAATCACCGCGTAACCGACGAGGCCATGGTTCAAGCCCTCTACCGCCAGTACGGCGCCCCCCTGATGGCCTTCGCCGTCCGGCTTACGGGCGGCGATCGGCGCTGGGCCGAGGACGTCGTCCAGGAGACCCTGGTACGCGCCTGGCGCAACCTGCATGATCTCCGTACCGACTCCGGGTCGCTCATGCCGTGGCTGGCGACCGTGGCGCGCCGCGTCGTCATCGACGACCGGCGCCGCTCGGGTTCGCGCCCCCTCGACACGGTGGAGGACATCGCCGACCGGGCCGAGCCCGTCGCCGCCGAGGACGAGCGATTACTCAGGGAGATCATCGTGACCGACGCGATGATGTCGCTCTCCCCGGCGCACCGGCAGGTCCTCACCGAGACGTTCCTGCTGGACCGGTCGTTGCAGGAGGCGGCGGAGATCATCGGCGTGCCGGTCGGCACCGTGAAGTCCCGGGTGTACTACGCCATGCGGGCCCTGCGCGTGGCGCTGGAGGAAAGGGGGGTGACGCTGCCGTGACAAAGGCGCGTCACGATGGAACGGGGGTGACGCCGCGATGACGGAGGTCCATCACGAGGACGTGGCCGCGTACGCGCTGGGCCTGCTCAACGAGGAGGAACGCGCCGCGTTCGAGCGCCATCTGAAGAGCTGCGGGAGCTGCGCCGGCGAGGTCGGCTCGTTCGCCGCGATGGGGGAGCTGATCAGGGGCGTGCACCCCGATGACCTCCTGCCCCACCCGCCCGAGCCCCAGGTGGAGTC
>NZ_SMKQ01000136.1 GCF_004348995.1 Nonomuraea terrae | reverse complement strand
CCAGTCGTCGATCGTCACGTACAGTGCGGTGAGAAGGGTGTTGAGGTCTTTCGTCACACATTGATCCTCGACACCCTTCGTGGTTCCCGCACTCCACACCGCAGGGACTTAGGACTTACTCGTCTAGCCGACGAGCATCCACTGCAGGGCCGGTCCGGTGGCGTGCAGGTCGGCGCCGATTCGCGGCAGCGCGACGGTCGTGCCGGACATCAGCATCGGCAGGGTGAGGAAGCCCAGCAGCACCGCGACCAAGGTCACCGCCGGCCGGCCCTGACGTCGGTGGGCGACCGCCACGCTCATGGGAGGCGCCTTCCGTCGAGCCCCGCAGTGGCCTCGCCGCATACCGCCGACCCGGTACGGCCCGGCAACCGGTGGCGCATGCTCACATCGCCACCGCCGGACCGGCGGGCGCGCGGAGCTTCTTCAGGGCGCCCGACCAGGCGATGACCTCGTCAAGCAACTCGTTCAGCGTCGGCTCCTGGTGCGGTCCCGGGGCGATCGAGCCGGGCTCGGCGGGGTCGTTGATCTCGAAATCGGTGAAGGCCGACAGCGCCACCTGGGTGCGTACGTTGGCCACCTGCAGCTCGGTCATGATCTGCCGCAGGTGCTCCACGGCACGCACGCCGCCGTGCACGCCGTGGCTGACGAAGCCGGCCGCCTTGTTGTTCCACTCGGCGAACAGGAAGTCGACGGCGTTCTTCAGCGCGGCCGGGGCCGAGTGGTTGTACTCGGGGGTGACGAAGACGAAACCGTCAAAGGAGGCGATGGTCTGGGCCCATCGGTGGGTGTGCGCGTGGTGGTAGTCGCCGAACAGGGCGGGCACGGGCTCATCCAGTACGGAGAGGCCGTATTCGGCCAGGTCGACGATCTCGAAGGTCGCCTCTCCGGCGGTGACGGCATGGTGGCGGGCGGCGACCTCGCCGACCCAGCGGGCCGCGACCGCGCTCCGGCGGCGGGGACGGGTGCTGCCGATGACGACGGCGATCCTGATCATGGGTGTTTCTCCTCATGGTGTGTCGCGGGGGCATGAGGTAAAGTACAACGTGCATTGTAAAAAGTAAAACGATGACTGTAATTATGCTGGAGGATCCTGATGACCAGGGAAAACGGCACGACGCCCCGCCCTCGCGGGGGGCTGGCCGGCAAGCGGCAGGCGATCCTGAACGGCGCCCTGACGGTGTTCGCCCGTGACGGCTACACCCGCGCCAGCATCGACGCGATCTCGGCCGAGGCCGGCGTGTCAACCCGGACCATCTACAACCACTTCGCCGACAAGACCGAGTTGTTCCTGACCGTGATTCAGGAGAGCGCCACCCGGGCGGCCGACGTCCAGATCGCCATCATCGACCGCCACCTGCGCAAGGTCACCGACCTGGAGGCCGACCTCATCGAGTTCGGCCGGGACTGGGTGACGCCGCGGCCCGACAGCGCCGCCCACTTCTCCTTGGTCGAACAGATCAAAGCCGAGGCGGGCCACATCCCCCAAGAAGCGATCGACGCCTGGCAGGAGACCGGGCCGCGGCGTGTCCGCCGCGAGCTGGCCGGTCATCTGCGACGGCTGGCCGACCGGGGACTGCTGCGGATCGACGACCCCGACCGCGCGGCGCTGCACCTGCTGCTGCTGATCGCAGCCGAACTGCCGGCGCATCAGGCCTCTCTGTCCCCAGAAGAGCTCACCGAGACAGTCCCCGCGGGCATCCACACGTTCCTGTACGGTCACCTCCGCTGAGCCCGCCTGCGCGATCGAATCGGGCTCGCGCCCGCGCAACCCGAGGTCGTCCGGCCGGTGGCCGAACGCGGCTCACCCTCCTGACGGCGTCACGAACTCGGGCTGGTCGATCACGCGCAGCCAGCTTCCGTCGGGCTGGCGCCGAACCACCTGGGCCCGTGCGCCCGCGCCGTCGCGCGGCGGCGTCGAGGTGAGTGCGAGGTCGCCGCAGACCAGCGTCGGCAGGGGCGTCTCCTGCTCGAACGTGGGCCGCCCCGCCAACACCTTCTCCCACAACGCGCGGATCGCCTCCCGGCCCACCGTCACACTGCCCGGCGGGTACGCCAGCACCGCGTCCTCCTCGTACAGCGCGGCCACCCCGGCCGCGTCGCCCGCGTTGGACCGCTCGACGAACAGGCGGGTGATGTCTTCTGGCCGCATGGCCTTCTCCTGCGTCTCATCCATGGCTCCAGCCTTGCGGACGCCCGTATCAGAAGTCCAACAGATGCTTCTCATGGAAACTAGAATCTCTGGTTATGGAACTGAGGCAGTTGGAGTACTTCGTCGCGGTCGCCGAGGAGCAGAACTTCACGCGCGCCGCCGAGCGGGTGCACATCAGCCAGTCGGGCGTCAGCGCGCAGATCCGCCGCCTCGAACACCAGCTCGGCGCCGACCTGTTCGACCGCTCCGGCCGCACCGCCACGCTCACCCCCGCCGGCCGGGCCGCGCTCGGGCACGCCCGCGCCGCGCTGGCCGCCGCCGAGGCCGTCGAGCAGGCGGTCGGCGAGGTGGCCGCGCTCATCCGCGGCCGGCTCACCGTCGGCATGGTGGTCGGCTGCACGGTGACGCCGCTGTTCGACGCGCTCGCCGCCTTCCACGCCGCCCACCCGGGCGTGGAGATCACGCTGTTGGAGGACGCCTCCGACCGCCTCGCCGACGACGTCCGCGGCGGCGCCGTCGACCTGGCGCTCATCGGCGCGGCGAGCGCCCCGCCCGAGGGGCTGGAGGCGTACACCGTGGTGAGCGAGCGGCTGGTCGCCGCCGTCCCGGCCATGCATCCGCTGGCCGGGAGCGGGGCGGTGACGCTGGCGGAGCTGGTGGCGTACCCGCTGGTGTGCATGCCGCGCGGGACCGGGCTGCGCACGGTGCTCGACCGGGCCTGCGCCGCCCGCGACCTGCGGCCCGCGATCACGCTGCAGGCCGGAGCCGCCGACGCGATCGCCGCCCTGGCCGCGCGCGGGATGGCGGTGGCCGTGCTCAGCGAGTCGATGGCCGCCGCCTACGCCGACCGGCTCAGGGCCCTGCCGATCACCGACGTCGACACGCCCGCCCTGCTGGCCCTGGTGTGGCGGAGCGAGCCGGGCCCGGCGGTGCGCAAGCTGGTCGCCTGCGGCCGCCGCGCGTTCTCCTGAGCGTTCACGCGCGGATGCCGTCCAGGACCGTGGCCACGAGATCGTCGACGAACCCGGGCGGCACGCGCAGCGGCCCGGCCGTCCGCTCGAACACCTGCGGGAGCACCACCTCGTGACACGCCCCGACGATCATGGTGGCGGCGGCCTCGACCCGGGCGTCCGGGGCGATGCGGCCGAGCTCCCGCTCGGCGCGCAGGTAGCCGGCCAGCGCCGGTCGCAGCTCCCAGCGGGGATCGTCCGCGGTCAGCGCGGCGAACCGGGCCAGCACCTTCGGCTGCGCGGGCAGCTCGGCGAGCACCGGCAGGAGCTTCGCGTGCAACGCCAGCCCGTAGTGGACGTACGCGCGCAGACCGTCCTCGACGGCTCCCTCACCGGCCCGCGGCGGATCTCCGAGCGCGAGCCCCGCGGACCGGACGCAGGCCCGCAGGGCGTAGGCCAGCAGCTCCTCCTTGGCGGAGAAGTGGTTGTAGAGCACCCCGTCGGCCACGCCCGCCTCGCGCGCGATGTCGCGGACGGTGAGCCGGGCCAGCCCGCGCCGCCGGATGAGACGTTCGGCCGTGGCGACCAGGTGGTCGCGCAGACTCACCTCGCCGGCGTCGCGCAGGGCGGCGGCCTTCCTGGGGCACATCACCGCGCCGCCGCACCTCCCGTCCACCGCGCGGTCACCAGCCACTGCGCGCCGGGCAGCACCACTCCCCCGTCCCCCGCGTACGGCGCCAGTGCGGCGCTGAGCCTGGCGTGCGCCTCCTCCCTGGTCAGCGCCGCGTCCCGTTCGAGGAGGTAGCGGGTCGGCCCACTGCCCAGGAAGCCCTCGGCCGCCTCGGCCGGCGTGCGGCCGAACCACTGGGCCACGTGCAGCGCCTCGATCGAGACGTCCGCGAACGCCGCGAGCACCTGCCGGATGCGGACGGGATCCGACAACGCGAACATCGCCGGCGCCTGCCCCGGGTACGCGGCCACCACGGCCTGCGGGCGCGGCGCGATGCCCAGCAGCGCGGCGACCGGCACCACGTACCATTCGCACTCCTGGGCGGGCTGCGGGACCACGAACGCCAGCCGCCCGCCCGGCCGCAGGGCCCGTCCGATGTTGGTGAACGCGGCCACCGGGTCGGTGAAGAACATCACGCCGTACTGGCTGATCGCCGCGTCGAACGCGCCCTCGGGGAACGGATGCACCTGGGCGTCGGCCTGCTCGAACACGACGTTGCCGATCCCCGCCGCGTCCAGCCGGGCGCGTTCCAGCATCGGCCCCGACAGGTCGGCCCCGAGCACCCGTCCCCGCGCCGCCCGCCGCGCTGCGGCGCGGGAGGACACGCCCGCGCCGCAGCCGATGTCGAGCACCCGGTCGTGCTTCCCGATGCGGGCGGCGTCCAGCAGCCGGTCGATCAGTTCGGCCTCCGTCGGGTCCTGGTCGGCCCCCGCCGCCCAGGCCTGCCCCTCTGGCCCGTTCCACGCGGTGTACTGCTCGGTGTTACGCACAGCCATCGCGAGCTCCGATCATGAATGAACGTTCATGAACATCAGTTCACAATGATGGCGTTCCGCTGTCAATACCGCGCTGCCGGACCAGCGGCAGGAAGACCTCGTCGACGATCTCGACGAGCACCTCGTCGGGCGCGGTGGGCGCCCCCCGCACCACGAACTCGTTGCGCAGCAGCACGATCGCCACCGTGGCGACCCGTGGGTGCAGCGCCTCCGGGGCCGCCTCGCCGCGGGCGGCCGCGCGGCCGAGCACGGTCAGCCACGTGGCCGTCATGGTGTCGGTGGACTGCTCCGGCAGCTGCGCCAAGAACTCCGCCGCGCCACCGGCCGCGGCCATCAGCTCGCGCAGGATCGCGCCCAGCGGTGAGCTCCAGTGGCGGTTCGCCCGGCGCAGCAGTTCGAGGGCGTCCTCACGCAGGTCGCCGGTGTCGGGCGGCTGGACGGTCGTGGTGAGCCGCCGGTACGCGGCGACGCCGAGCGCGAGGCGGTTGGGCCAGCGGCGGTAGATCGCGTTCTTGTTGGTGCCGGCGCGCTGGGCGACCTTGTCCATGGTCAGCCCGGTGTACCCCGACTCCGTGAGCTCCTCGACCGCGGCGCGCAGGATCGCCTCCTCCAGCGCGGCGCCGCGCCTGCGCGTCTGCGTCATGGACCTCCCTCATCGGTACGGACGGTGCCTCGCCAATCCTGCCCTTGACAGTTTCCCCGCGGCAATTAAGGTACTAGACGTACCTTATCTTCGATGGAACGGACACCCACGTATGCGTGCCAAGGGCATCACCTACGACACCGGCTTCGTCCGCGGCGCAACCGTCGCCCGCGAGCGCTTCGACCCGGAACTGGTCGAGCGGGAGCTGCGCGTCATCCGCGACGACCTGCACTGCACCGCCGTCCGCATCACCGGCGGCGACCCCGACCGGATGGAGACCGCCGCCACGTTCGCGGCCGGGCTGGGGCTGGAGGTCTGGTTCTCGCCGTACCCGCTGGAGCTGGCCCGCGAGGAGATGCTGGCGCTGTTCGCCGACTGCGCCGACCGGGCCGAACGGCTGCGGCGGCGGGGCTGCGAGGTCGTGTTCGTCACCGGCGCCGAGCTCAGCCTGATGAACCCGGGCTTCCTGCCCGGCGACACCACCGACGAACGCGTCGCCCTGCTCACCCGGCCGGACGGCCTGCGCGAGCGGGTCGCCGAGATCAGCGCGCGCGTCAACGACTTCCTGGCCGAGGCCGCGGCGCTCGTCCGCGAGCGTTTCGGCGGCCGGATCACCTACGCCTCCATCCCGCTCGAGCGTGTGGACTGGACGCCGTTCGACATCGTCTCCGTGGACCTCTACCGCTCGGCCGAGGTCGCCGGCCGCTTCGCCGAGGGTGTCCGCACGCTCGTGACGCAGAGCGGCAAGCCCCTGGCGATCACGGAGTTCGGCTCCTCCGCCTTCCGCGGCGCCGGTGACATGGGCGCCCGCATCCTGGAGATCGTCGAGTACGACGAGCACACCGGCAGGCCGCTCCGGCTCAACGGGCACTACGAGCGCGACGAGGACGGCCAGGCCGCGTACCTGCGCGAACTGCTGGAGCTCTTCGACGCGGAAGGAGTCGACAGCGCCTTCGTCTTCCTCTTCGCCCTCTACGACCACGTGCACCGCCCGGACGGCGACCCCCGCGACGACCTCGACCTGGCCAGCCCCGGCATCGTCAAGGTGCTCGAAACCGGCCACGGCGCCACCTATCCCGACATGCCCTGGGAGCCCAAGGCCGCCTTCACCACCCTCGCCGAGCACTACCAGAAGCACTGACCGGGCTCGTGCGTGTCCTTCGCCTGGAGGGCATGAGCTGAACTTCTCCTCCCGGACTCGACCGCGGAAGACGTGGTCACCGAGCTGCTCGACAGCCTGGACCCGCGGGAGTTCGGGGAGATGTTCCCGCTCACCACCGATCCCAGTGCAGGACCTCCTTGCGCGGAATGCGGGCAGCGGGCCTGAAGTCGGTGCCGACGGTGAAGGCCAGCGGGATGAACGCCGCCAGCATGACCTCCTCGTACGGCACGCCGAGCACCTGGGCCAGCTCACGTTCGAGCGGTCCCTGCGCGGTGGTCCACACCGTGCCGAGCCCACGCGCCCGTGCGGCCAGCATGAAACTCCACACGGCGGGCAGGATCGAACCCCACGCCCCCGCCTGCACGGCCACGGGCGCGTTGTCGGTGCGTCCTTCCACGCCGGGAATGACGAACGCCGGCACCCGGTGGATGTTGTCGGCCAGGTGGCGCAGGCCGTCGAAGACCCGCTCGGTGGAGCCGCGGTGGTAGTTCATGCGCCACACGTCGCGCTCGGTCAACGGATGGGCGGTGGTCAGCGGCAGGGCGCGCAGGAAGATGTCGGCCACGGCCCGCCGCTGCTCGGGCTCGGTGACGACGAGGAAGTGCCAGCGCTGCCGGTTGCGCCCGGTCGGCGCCTGCACGGCCAGGTCCACGCACTCCTCGATCAGTTCGCGTGGCACCGGGCGGGTCAGGTCGAGGCGCTTGCGGACGGCGCGCGTCGTGCTCAGCAGTTCATCAGGGGTGAGATCCAGCGTCATGGGGCGGCTCCTTGTCCTGTCACGTGAGGACCGTATGACTGCAAATCATCTGTTGTCAAACGATTGGCGGACAGACGGTTCTGCGCTAGGCTGGCGGCACAGCGAAGAGGAGATCGATGCCGACCAAGACCGCCGATCACGTGTACTTTCCCCGGCTCGCCGCCGAGCGCCTGGACATCGCCCTGTGCCGGGCCTCGGCCACCGTGTCGCGGGCCGCCGACACGCACGCCGCCGAGACGGGGCTCGGGGTGGGGCAGCATCTCGTGCTCCAGATGCTCGACGCCGTCGGCCCCTGCTCCCAGCAGACGCTCAGCGAGGAACTGCGCATCGACCGCAGCGTCATGGTCGGCATCTGCGACGACCTGCAACAGGAGGATCTCGTCCGCAGGGAACGCAACCCCCGCGACCGCCGCTCCTACGCCGTCACCATCACCGACTCGGGCCGGCGACGGCTGGCCCAGGCCCAGACGTCGGTCCCGGCCTTTCTCGATGACACCTTCCGCTCTCTGGCGCCGGAGGAGCGCGCTCAGTTGAGCACCCTCCTCGGCAAACTCCTGGGCATCGGCGCCTGACACCCTCGCCGTGGCGATGGGCACCGGCCGTCAGCCCGCCGGCGGCCAGTTCCGCAGAACGGCGTCCAGGGCGTCCAGGGTCCTGGACCAGGAGGCCTCCGCATCGCGCGGGTGGCGGCGGAAGCCGCCCTGCGTCTCCAGGCTCACGTATCCGTGGAACGTGCTGTGCAGCATGCGTACGGCGTCGGTCTGGTCGGGCTCGGCCAGGTCGTAGCCGCGCAGGATCGCCCGCGTCATCTCCGCGTGCCGGACCCCCGCCGCGACGTCGATGGCCTCGGAGTCGAGCTCGATCTGCATCGCGGCGTACCGGCCCGGATGTTGCCTGGCGTAGGCGCGGTAGGCGTTGGCGAAGGCCGTCAGCGCGTCCTTGCCCGCGCGGCCGGCCAGGGCCTCGGCGGCCCGGTCGGCCAGCTCCGACAGAGCCAGCGACGCCACCCGCACTTTGATGTCCTGCAGGTCCTTGACGTGGGAGTACAGGGCCGCGGGTTTGACGCCGAACCTGCGCGCCAGCGCCGAGACCGTCACGTTCTGAAAGCCGATCTCGTCGGCCAGGTCCGCCGCCGCCCGGGTCAGGCGTTCCGCGGTCACTCCCGCACGTGCCATGCAGTCTCCTTAAACGTATTAATCGTTTGCATACTATCGTTAGGACTGGCTAGCGTGCCCGCCCATGGAACCCATCACCGAAGAGGACCTGCGCGCGTCCTTCGTCAACTGCTCCAGAGGCGAGGCCAAGCGTCTCGGCCTGCCCAGGGGCTTCACCGACCTGCCGTGGGACGACCTCGACTTCCTCGGCTGGCGGGATCCAGGTGCGCCCGCACGCGCGTACCTGGTCGCCGAGCGTGACGGCTCTCTCGTGGGGATCGCCTTGCGAGTGACGTCCGGCGCCTCCCGTGCCTTCACCTCGCGCAGCATGTGCTCGCTGTGCCTGACCACGCACACCAGCGGCGGCGTGGCGCTGATGACCGCGCGCCGCACGGGCGAGGCGGGCCGTCAGGGCAACACCGTGGGTCAGTACATGTGCGCCGACCTCGCCTGCTCCCTCTACACCCGCGGCAAGCGGCAGGCCGCTGGAGGCGCGGCCGTGGAGGAGTCGCTCACCCTGGAGGAGAAGGTCGCCCGTACGCGGGCCAACCTGCGCTCCTTCCTGGCCAAGGTGCCTGGCTGACCGGCCACGGTGGGAGCCGGTGCCGAGCGCCCATCAGGCCTGTCGGTATATTCCAGTTTTCAATCAATTTGATCACTGGGGAACATCATGTCTGAACTCCCGCCCGTGGACACCGGGCCGAGCCCGTTCACCGCCGTGCTCGACGAGCAGCGGCACGCGATTTACGCCGCACTCGCCGCCAAGGGCCCCGTCCATCACGTCACGGCGCCGACCGGCGTGAAGGCGTGGCTGGTAACCGACTACGCCGTGACGAAGGCGCTGATGGCCGACCCGCGGCTGGTCAAGGGCGGCTGGAAAGCGGCCGTGTACGCCGACAAGCTGCCCGAGGACGTGGCCCGCGGCATCCACACGACCATGCTCAACAGCGACCCGCCCGACCACACCCGGCTGCGCAAGCTTGTCATGGCGACGTTCACCCGGCGACGGGTCGAGAAGCTGATCCCGCGGATCCAGCAGAAGACCGACGAGCTGCTCACCGCGGCCGAAGGCGAGCAGACCGTCGACCTCGTCTCCGCGCTGGCGTACCCGTTGCCGATCTCCGTCATCTGCGATCTGCTCGGCATCCCCGAGGAGGACAGAACCGACTTCCACGCGTGGGCGACCCCGACCGTCTCCCCCGGCGTCTACAGCTTCGAGGAGTACCAGGACGCGGCCACCTCGCTGCTCCAGTACAGCCGCGAGCTGATCGCCAAGAAGCGCCACGCCCCCCAGGACGACCTGCTCTCCGACCTGATCGCCGCCCGTGACGACGGCCAGGGGCTCACCGAGGACGAGCTCACCTCGATGATCTACCTGCTGGTGCTGGCCGGCCACGAGACGACGGTCAGCCTCATCGGCAACGGCGTGCGGGCCCTGCTCACCCACCCGGACCAGCTCGCCCTGCTCCGTGCCCGACCCGAACTGCTCGAACCGGCGATCGAGGAGCTCCTGCGCTACGACGGGCCGGTCCAGAGCTCCCTGCCGTACTGGACCGTGGAGCCCGTCGAGATCGGCGAGGTGACGCTGCCCGCGGGCGCGGGGGTGTTGTTCGCGCTGATGGCGGCCAACCGCGACCAGGAGCAGTTCCCGCAGGGCGACACCCTGGACATCACCCGCGAGGCTCCCACCCATGTCGCCTTCGGGCACGGCATCCACTACTGCGTCGGCGCGCCGCTCGCCCGGGTCGAAGCCCGCATCGTGTTCCGTACCCTGCTCGACCGCTACCCGGACCTCCGCCTGGCGGCGCCGGCGGACACCCTGACCAGGACGCCATCCCTGATCATGAACGGCCTGACCGCCCTCCCCGTCCACCTCCGCTGACGGCGAGTACGGGGAAGTTGCTGCGGAAGGTGCCTCGCGGATCGCGGGCGCGCTTGAGTGCTCTCAGCCGGGCCAGGGTGTCCGGGGTGAAGGCGCTCGCGGCGTGCTCGCCCGCCGCCAGGAAAGTGAACGGTTTGCGGCCGCTGGTGTGCGGGACGAGCGTGCCGGCGATCTGACGCAGGCGCTCGCGTACGGCGGCGCTGCCCGGGGCAGGATCCGGCAACGAGGTGATCCAGGAGGCCTCCCAGAGGTGAGCGCCGCCCTGGGGCCGGACGGTCGGCTCGCCGAACGTCGCCGACACTGACGATTCACGTCCGGTCGGTGCGGATCAATGTGGCGTCGGAGCCGCCGCAGCATCCACCGAATCTCCAACGCCTGTGCTTGACCTGCGAGAACATGCCGTCTCGAGTCGGGGACGGTCTGATGTCAGCGGCCGCGTCAGCACGGCAACGGCCCGGTATCAGAGCGGTCGGCGATGGTGGCTGCCATGGACGGTTCAGCGATCGCGGCCTCGGGGCTGCGAAAAGCGTACAAAGACAAGATCGTGCTCGACGGCATCGACCTGCATGTCCGGACCGGCACGATCTTCGCCCTGCTCGGGCCCAACGGCGCCGGGAAGACCACGACGGTGAACGTGTTGACCACCCTGCTGACACCCGACGCCGGGAAGGTGGTCGTCGCCGGGCACGACGTGGCCACCGAAACCAAGGCGGTGCGCGCGGCGATCGGGGTCACCGGACAGTTCGCTTCGGTGGACGACCTGCTCACCGGCGAGGAGAACCTGCTGATGATGGCGGATCTCCTGCACTTGCCCAAGGCGGAGGGCCAACAGATCGCCGACCGGTTGCTCGACCGGTTCGAGCTGGTCGAAGCGGCGGGCAAACTGGCGGCGTCGTACTCCGGCGGCATGCGCCGGAAGCTGGACCTGGCCATGACGCTGGTCGGCGAGCCGCAGATCATCTTCCTGGACGAGCCCACGACGGGACTCGACCCGCGCAGCCGCCGCACCATGTGGGAGATCATCCAGGAACTGGTCGCGGACGGTACGACCATCTTCCTCACCACCCAGTATCTCGAGGAGGCCGACCAACTCGCCGACCGTATCGCCGTACTCGATCAGGGCCGGCTGGTCGCCGAGGGCACCGCCGCCGAGCTCAAGCGCCGGGTTCCCGGCAGCCATGTCCGGCTGCGGTTCGCCGATCGGTACGAACTCGACGTCGCGGCGCAGGTCCTGCACGAGGCCTCAAGGGACGACGAAGAGCTGACCTTGCGGGTGCCCGGCGACGGCGGAGTGCGGTCGTGGCGCGCGCTGCTCGATCGGCTCGATGCGCATTCCATCGAAGTCGAGGAATTGTCGGTGCATACACCGGACCTGGATGACGTCTTCCTCGCCCTTACCGGTCACGGGAACAAGGAGGTCAGTGCACGATGAGTGTCATCTCAGCTTCCGTGGCGGATTCCGCGACCATGTTGCGGCGCAATTTCCGGCACACGACGCGAAATCCGCTGGCACTGTTCAACGCCATATTCATGCCGATCGTCCTGATGTTCATGTTCGTCTACGTACTCGGCGACGCGTTCAGCGTCGGTACCGACTACGTCGACTACGCGACGCCGGGGTTGATCATAACGACCATCTGCTACGGGATCAGCCCCACCGCGACCGCGGTGAATTCCGACATGACGACCGGATTCATCAATCGGCTTCGCGTCATGCATGTGTCCCGGGCCGCGGTGTTGAACGCGCACGTGATCGCGACCACGCTACGGAGCCTGGTGGCTATCGCGTTCATCATCGGGATCGCGTTTCTGATGGGATTCCGGCCGTCGGCGAGTTTCCCGGAGTGGCTCGGCGTGATCGGCATCGTCGTCTTGACGGTGGTAGCGATCGGCTGGCTGACCGTCGCGTTCGGTCTGGCGGCGAAGACGCCGCAAAGCGCGGGCTTCGCAGCTGTCCCGTTGATGCTGCTTCCCTATTTGAGCAGCGCATTCGTGCCGGCCGACAAGATGGGGCCGGGTGTGCGGGAATTCGCGGAGCACCAGCCGTTCACCTCGATCATCGAGACCCTGCGCGGGTTGCTGACCGGCGCGCCGTCGGCGGGCCCGGCCATCACGGCGATCGCCTGGTGTGCCGGACTCACGTTGATCGGCTACCTGTGGGCGCGCACGACGTTCACGAAGCGAGGGTGATTTCCGCCAGCTCACGCCAATCCTGCAGCCGTCCGGCACGGGTCGCCTCGGTGAACACGGTTTCACCGAGGCGATTCCGCGTGTCCGCGGCGATCCTGGAGGCGTCCGGCTGTGAACGATCCGGCGTACCGCGGACGCCGTCGCTTGCCGCGAGCAATCGCACGGCCTGCTCGTACTGTCCCTGGCGCAGCGCGAGATCCGCGATGCCGATCAACACCTCGGCGATCATCGGTGGATACGCGTGCTCCATGGCCGCGTGGTACGCCTCGGTCCGATGCGCGCGGGCCTTCTCGAGGTCCTCGGCGAGGTAGCCGTGCAGGTCCATGACCTTGGCGCGGACCACGTTCTTCGGTTCCGCGTCGCCCAGCATCGTCCGCACCGTGGCCAGGTGCCGGCGTGCCTCGTCCGGCTCACCGCGCCAGCGGGCCAGCTGCGCCTTCGAGAGCGCCAGATCGGCAAGCGTGTCCGGCCAGGCGATCTCGCCCCCCGCGCACCGCTGCGCTTCGGCCATGGCCGCGGTGCTGGATCGCTCATCGCCGAGCAGCCAGTACAGCTGAGCCTGCCGCGCCCGCAGCCCGACCACGTCCTCGGTCGCGCCTACCTCGGTCACCGCCACGACCGCCTCTTCGTAGTGCT
Source organism: Nonomuraea terrae (assembly GCF_004348995.1). Taxonomy (GTDB): domain Bacteria; phylum Actinomycetota; class Actinomycetes; order Streptosporangiales; family Streptosporangiaceae; genus Nonomuraea; species Nonomuraea terrae. The sequence goes on along the minus strand of NZ_SMKQ01000136.1, from coordinate 11,497 downwards.
CACACGCGCGTGCGAACTCGCCGCGCATGGCGAGCCGATCGGCCACGTAGGTCAGCGCCAGCGAGATCCCCATCCGGTCACCCAGCGTGCGGAACTCGGCGAGGGCGATTTCGAGGTCGCTGTCCACGTCGGTCTCGTCGCCGCCGAGCGTGAGCCGCAGCCGGCCACGAGAGAGCCTGGCCTGCGCGCGCACCCATGGATCGTCGTCGGCGATGAGCGGGTCGAACGCGGGCAGGAACTCCGTCGGCCCGTGCAGCATCCGCTCCAGCGGCACGACGAAGCCGAGCAGCGGGTTGCGATACCCGCTGCGCTGGATGAACCGGTGCGCCTCGTGGATCCACTCCCGCGCCTGATACTGATCGCCGCCGGGCCCTGAGGTCACGAATATCGTCACGACGGTGTACGCCATCGCCCGCACCTCATCGGGCACCTCACCGCGCAGCGAGGCCGCCGCGATGCTCAACTCGGTGCCCTCCGCCCGATGTCCCGCGAGGAACCAGTACCAGCCCACGGACGCGACCAGCCGCATCGCCTCAAGGGCCCATCCCTCGGCGATCGCCCCGCGCGCGGCCGCACTGAGGTTGTCGTGCTCGGCCTTGAGCGTGGACAACCACTCCAGCTGCTCGGCCCGGCGCAGGTGCGGATCGGCCGTCTCAGCCAGCTCGGTGAAGTAGGCAAGGTGCGCCCGGCGCGCCGCCTCGGCTTCCCCCGCTTCGTCGAGCCGGTGCGCCGCGTATTCCCTGATGGTGTTGAGCATCCGGTAGCGCGGCGTGCCCTCGCCGTCGGCGAGCAGCAGCGACTTGTCGATCAACGCGGCCAGCACGTCGAACAGCTGCTCCCCCGCGAACGCCTCGTCGCGGCACACCCGTTCGGCCGCTTCCAGACTCGCCCCGCCGGAGAACACCGAGAGCCGCCGCAGCACGCCACGTTCGGCCTCGGTCAACAGATCCCAGCTCCAGTCCACGACCGCGCGCAGCGTCTGGTGCCGGGGAAGCGCCGTACGGCTGCCACTGGTCAACAGCCGGAATCGGTCATCGAGCCGATGTGCCAGCTGATCGACGGACATGGTGCGCAACCGTGCCGCGGCCAGTTCGATGGCCAGCGGGATCCCGTCGAGCGCCCGGCAGATCCGCGCCATGGCCGACAAGGTGTGCGGGTCGGAGCCGATGTCCTTGCGCACCAAATCCGCGCGGTCCTGCAGCAGTCGCACCGCGGGCGAGGACCCGGCCTCGGACGGGTCTGCTCCCTTCGCGGGCAGCGCGAGCGGCTCGACCTGCCACAGCACCTCCCCGGTAATACCGAGCGGCTCCCTGCTCGTGGCCAGAATCCGCAGCCTCTGGCACTCCCCCAGAAGCCGATCCGCGAAAGCCGCGGCCGCCTCGATCACGTGCTCGCAGTTGTCCAGGACCAGCAGGATCGCGCGCTCCCGCACCGCGGCGATGAGCCGATCCATCGGTTCGCCACCCCGCGCACCCCCGAGCAATGCCTGGTCACGCAGGCCGATCGCGGTAAGGGCGGCCTGCGCCAGCTCACCACCTGCCCGCACCGAGGCCAGTTCGACCAGCCACGCCCCGTCCGGGAGCTCGGCGAGCATCGTCCGCGCGGTCTCCGTGGCCAGCCTTGTCTTGCCGGAGCCGCCCGGCCCCGTCAGGGTGACCAGCCGGTGATTCATGGCCAGACCGGCGACCGCGCCGACGTCACCGTCCTTGCCGACGAAACTCGTCAGCTCGGCGCGCAGGTTCGTCCGGCGATTCTCCGCCCGCTCGCCCAGCTCGCCCCGCAGCAACGCGGTGTGCAGCGCGGAGAGCTCGGCCGATGGATCGGCGCCCAGCTCCTCGGCGAGCCGCTCGCGCGTGCGCTGGTACACGGTCAGCGCCTCGTTCCCACGCCCCGCCTCGGCGAGCGCTCGCATCAAGGCCGCCACGAACCCCTCCCGCAGCGGATACGCGGCGACCAGCTCGGTCAGCTCGGAGACCAACTCCGAGCCGCGGCCGAGGCGGATATCCGCGTCCACCCGATCCCCGAGCGCGGCGACGTGGAGTTCGCTCAGACGCGCGACCACGGCGTCGAACGCGCCGCTGTCGCGCAGTGCGATGTCCGCCATGGGCGTACCGCGCCACAATGCCAAGGCCGAGCGCAGCAGATCCGCCTGTGCCGCAGGGTCGGCGGCGCGGGCCTGACCGACCAGGTGCTCGAACCGGTACACGTCCACGGCGTCAGGCGCCACGGCCAGCCGGTACCCGCCGGAGTCCGCCTCGATCACACCGTCCGGCAACACCCTGCGCAGCCGGGACACCAACGCCTGCAAGGCATTCACTTCGTCCGCGGGCGGCCGTTCCCCCCAGATCCAGTCCACCAGCCTCGAACGCGTGACGATCCGGCCAGGTTCGAGGGCGAGTGCGGCGAGCAGCGCGCGCAGCCGAATTCCAGGAACCTCCACCACGGCCCCATCGGGGTTCCGGACCTCGAACGGCCCGAGCAAATCAACTCGCACATCGGCAATTGTGCCGAACCGTGGCGAATACCGACGAATCGCCACTGCGCGCCGGCCGCGAACACCGCCGACCTTCATCGGATCGTTACCGTCGAACGTCGGGCGAGTGTGCCGGTTTTCCGCTGGCGCGCCCAAAGTTGTCCAGGCAGGTCGCCGCAGGCCGGCTCGGCCCGTCAGCCGTCACCCCGGCGCTGCGCCGCGCGGCCGCCACTCGCCGGAAGAACCGCGCTCATCCGGAACCTGCGACTCTTCAAGAAGCGTCCCAGGTGACCGGGAGGCTCTTGACCCCGTAGATGTCCGCGGTCTCCGGGCGCAGGGCGACCTCCTCAGCCGGTACGGCCAGGCGCAGCGTGGGGAAGCGGTGGAGCAGCGCGGGGAAGGCGACCCGCATCTCGACGCGGGCCAGCTGCTGGCCGAGGCACTGGTGGATGCCGTGGCTGAAGGCCAGGTGACCGCCGTCCTGCCTGCGCAGGTCGAGCACGTGCGGGTCGGTGAAGCGTTCGGGGTCCCGGTTGGCGGTGTTGAGCGACAGGATGACCGTCGTACCGGCCTTGATGGTCTGACCACCCAGCTCGACGTCCTCCAGCGCGACCCGCTGACCCGTCTTGGCGACGGTCAGATACCGCAGCAGCTCCTCGACGGCCTGGTCGGTGAGCGTAGGGTCGGCGCGCAGCGCGGCCAGCTGCTCCGGGTTCCGCAGCAGGGCGAAGGTGCCCAGCGCCAGCATGTTGGTGGTGGTGTCGAGACCGCCCGCCAGCAGGATCAGGGCGATTCCCCGCAGTTCCTCGTCGGTGAAGTCACTGTCGGTCAGGTCGCTGAGCACGTCGTCGGTGGGGTCGGCGCGTTTGGCGGCCACCAACTCCGCGAGGTAGTTCTGGGTCGCGGTGTAGGCCGCCATCAGGTCCTCGTCGCTCGTCTCCCCGCTCATGAACAAGTCGACCTGCTCCTGGAAGGAGCTCCGGTCCTCGTACGGCACGCCCAGCAGCTCACAGATCATGATGGCGGGGATGGGCTTGGCGAACGCGGTGACCAGGTCCGCCGTGGGCCCGGCCTTCTCCATCGCGTCCAGGTGCTCGGCGGTGACCTGCTCGACGCGTTCGGTGAGCTGCCGCATCCGCCGCACGGTGAACTTGCCCACCAGCGGCTTCCTGTATCGACTGTGCTGCGGCTCGTCCATGAGGAGGAACTCGCCGGGCGGCGCCGGAGGGACCTCGATGCCGGAGTAGTCGATGGTCGGGTGGTGGATCATGAGCTCCCTGCGCGAGCTGAACCGTTGGTCGGCCAGGACCGACCTGACCAGGTCGTATCCGGTGATCAGCCAGCCCTGGTGTCCGTCGGCGAAGGGCAAGCGGCTGATCGGGCCGTGCTCGCGGGCCTCGATCAGCTCCTTGGGCGGGTCGAAGGGGCACCCGGGCTGACGCGTGGTCGGCAGCGTGGTGACGACGTGTTCCATGATCATTCCTCTCGTCGGGCCGCGATCGCTGATCCGTTCACGGCATCCACCATCGCCGACCGCGCTGATACCGCGCCGTTGCCGTGCTGACACGGCCGCTGACACGAACGAGTGATCTTCCGTGTCCCCGTCACCATGCTGGACGGATCTCCGGATCGTGCGTGATGCGAGGTCGCCTGGTCGCACGGACACACAGCCGCCTGGCTGTCAGAGCAGGAAGTGGAGGCCGGCACGGGACGTCCCGTGCCGGTGTCACGTACGTCAGGTGTTCGGGACAGCGGCTTCCAGGTCACCGATGTCGCCCGACATGATCGTCCGCACGTGCTCGGTGATGTGCTCCGCGGGCCAATCCCACCAGGCCACGGCCAGCAGCCGGGCGATGTCCCGCTCGTTGTAGCGGGTGCGGATGAGGCGGGCCGGGTTGCCTCCGGCGATCCCGTAGTCGGGCACGTCCGAGGTGACCACGGCGCCGGCGCCGATGATCGCGCCGTGTCCGATCCGTACGCCTGGCATCACCGTGACGCCGTGGCCGAACCAGACGTCGTTGCCGACGACGGTGTCCCCGCGGTTGGGCAGGCCGGTGAGCAGGTCGAAATGTTCGGACCACGAGCCGCCCATGGTCGGAAAGGGGAAGGTCGACGGGCCGTCCATGCGGTGGTTGGCGCCGTTCATGAGGAACCGCACCCCCGTGCCCAGCGCACAGAACTTGCCGATGACCAGTTTCTCCGGCCCGTAGTGGTAGAGCACGTTGCGCGTCTCGAACGCGGTCGGATCGTCCGGATCGTCGTAGTACGAATACTCCCCCACCTCGATCAACGGCGACGTGACCAACGGCCGGAGCAGCACCACCCGCGGCTGCTCGGGCATGGGATGCACCACGGTCGGGTCGGCGGGAACACGGGGCTGCATGGATCGTTTCCTCTCGAAGTCCTGCTGACGGCAGGTGCTCGCGGGGCGTCAGGGCCTGGCGGAGACCGCCGGGACGGCGCGCTGCTTCCGAAAGCATCGAGACCGCCACTAACGCGACAACTGCTACATTAAGATGTTGTCATGGACGTTGTCCGCTGAGCAAACCGGAGACAGAGCGTTGACTTCCGCGGTTCCACCACCGCAGGGCGGCCCGTCGGCCCCGCCGATCCGACGCCGCCCGGGTGGGCGTACCAGCCGCATCCGTAAACAGGTGCTCGACGCGGTCCGCGCCGAGCTCGGCGAGCGCGGCTACGACGAGCTCACCCTGGACGCCGTCGCGGCCCGTGCGGGAGTCCATCGCGCAACGGTGTACCGGCGCTGGCGGGAGGTCGGCGGCCTGCTCGCCGACCTCTTGGAAGCGACGGGTGACGATGACTGGCAGCCCCAGGACACCGGCTCCCTGCAGGGCGACCTGGCGGCACTGAACCACGAGAACCAGGCGGCCCTGACCGAGCGGCCGTCGATCGCCGCAGCCCTGATCGCCGCCTCGTTCCGCTCCGCGGAAGCCGCCCGCGGCCTGCGGCGGCTCTGGGAGGACCGCTACGCCCGCTGCGAGGTCATCGTCAGCCGAGCCGTTCGCCGCGGCGAACTCCCGCCGGACACCGACGCGCGGCGACTGCTCGTCGCCGCCACCGCGCCGTTGTACCACCACCTGGTGCTGCTCCGTACGCCACCCGACCCGGATCTCCCCGACCATGCGGCCAGAACCGCCGTCCTCGCCGCATCGGCCGGCGCCTTCGCCAACTCCCGGGTAACCGGGTAGCGGATCGATCACCCCTCTGAACGCCGCAGCCGGACGAGTCCAGGCACCAGCATTGCACTAGTGCACAGCACGACCTTTCCCGCCGTGACCGGGGCCTCATCTGTTGTCCTGCGTACGGTGTTCACGTGAGATACCTCGAAGGGCCCTTCGCGCCCGTCATTGAAGAAGTCACCGCCTACGACCTCCCTGTCACCGGGCGGATCCCGGCCGAGCTCAACGGTCGCTACCTGCGCAACGGGCCCAACCCGCTGGGTGTGGAAGACCCCGTTGTGCACATCTGGGGCATGGGCCAGGGCATGGTGCACGGAGTACGGCTGCGTGACGGCCGGGCCGAGTGGTACCGCAACCGCTTCGTGCGCACGCCGGGCTTCGCGCCCATGGTGCACGTGATCGAGCACGCCCAGCGTACGTTCGCCATGGCAGAGGGTGGCTTGCCGCCCGCCGAGCTGGACGAGGAGCTGAACACCGTGGGCGTGTGCGAGCTGGGGGCGACCGCGGAGGGGTTCACGGCGGGCGCGCACTCCAAGCACGACCCGCTCACCGGCGAGCTGCACTCGCTGTCGTACATGCCGGGCCGCGACTTCGTGCAGCACATCGTGACCGACGCCGGGGGTGGCGTCGTCCAGACCACCGCCATCCCCATGACGCGCACGCCGTTCCTGCACGACTTCGCGCTCACCGAGAACCACGTGGTGTTGTGGGACACGCCGCTCGGCTTCGACGGGTTCGCGTGCCGGTGGCTGCCTGAGCACCCGACACGGGTGGGCGTCATGGCCAGGACCGGTGGGGGCGTGCGCTGGCTGGACATCGACCCGGTTCATGTCAGCCACACACTCAACGCCTTCGACGACGGCGACTCGGTCGTGGTCGATCTGGTCACGGCCGACGGGCCGTTCGATCCAGCCGATCCTGGGGCGATCCGGCCCATGCTGGACCGCTGGATGATCACGCCGGACAAGATCCGCCAGCGGCGCGTCGACGACCGGCCGCAGGACTTCCCGCGCGTGAACGAGGCGCGTGCCACCCGCCCGTACCGATATGGCTACTCGGCTGCGACCGCCTTGTACGGGATCCCGTTCGCGCCCGAGGGCATGCCGCCGGACCACGCCTTCACCAACGCCCTGGTCAAGCACGACCTGGAACGGGGGACGGCCGAGGTACACGCCTTCGGCAAGGACGAGGCGGTCGGGGAGGCGGTGTACGCCGCCACGGGGCAGGAGGAGGACGAGGGGTACCTCCTCACGTACGTGCACGATGCCTCAAGAGGCGCCAGTGACCTGGTGATCCTGTCGGCGCAGGACTTCACCGGTGGGCCCGTCGCGCGCGTCCACCTCCCGGTCAGGGTGCCGCTCGGCCTGCACGGCAACTGGCTGCCTGACCGCTGAGGCGTGGCAGCATGGCCGTTGTGAACGATCCGCAACCGCCGTACCTCCGGATCGTCGCCGACATCGAGCGGCGTATCGCCGAGGGAGAGCTGCGGCCCGGCGATGCCATCCCCACCACCAGGGCGATCATGCGTGAATGGGGCGTCGCGATGGCGACCGCCACCAAGGCGCTGGCCGCGCTCAAGCAGGCAGGCGCCATCGAGTCCACCTCTCGGGTCGGCGCCGTGGTCGCTCCCCGGAGACTGCCCTCGCGTTCGACCGGGGGTCTCGAACGCGACCGCGTCGTCCGCGCGGCCATGGAGATCGCCGACGCCGACGGCTTGGCCGCGTTGTCCATGCGGTCGGTGGCGGCCAAGCTCGGGGTCGCCACCATGACCCTCTACCGGCACCTCGAGGCCAAGGCCGAGCTCACCCAGCTGATCGCCGACGCCGCGTTCGCCGAGATCGACTATCCGGAGCCGCCACCGGGCTGGCGTTCCCACCTGCGGGTGGCCGCTCAGCTGCAGTGGGCGACCTACCAGCGCCATCCCTGGTTGCCGCGGCTCGTCTCCATCACCCGGCCGGTCACTCTGCCAGGACTGCTCGCGTACGGGCTGTGGACCCTGCGCGCGCTCGACGGCCTCGGCCTGGACCCGACCACCCGCATGCACGTCTACGCCACGATCGTGAACTACGTCCGGGGCACGGCGGTGAACATCGAGAGCGAGGCCGTCGCCGAGCTGGACACGGGGATGACCAGCAAGCAGTGGGTCAGGGCCAGGCTGCCCGTGGACGGGCCACTGATCGCCCAGGTCGCCGAGCCGGGCACGGAGCTCGACCTGGAGTCATTGTTCGCCTTCGGCCTCGAACGCCTGCTCGACGGCCTGACCTTCGTGATCACGCCCCGGGAGGATCGCCGCTGAGCGGGCCTCCACCGTTGCCTACCTCTCGTGCTCGGCTTGGTCAGGAGGTCAGAGCCATGCCTTCATGATCCGGGCCAGCGGCTCGGTCGGGCGGCCGATGAGCCTGGCCAGGTCGCCCGTTGTGAGGGCCATGGCGCCGTCGCGCAGGTTGGCGTTGAGCGTGACCATGAAGCCCGCGGTGCCTTCGTCGAGACCGAAGGCGAGGGACTGCTCGCCCTCCTGCTCGGAGGTGAGCGCCTGATAAAGCACGGGGGTGCCGAGCAGTTCTTGTGCGGTGGCGGCAAACTCCTCGAACGACCAGGCGACGTCGCCGGACAGCTCGTACGCCTCGCCCTCATGGCCGGGCGTGCTGAGCACGACGGCGGCGGCCTCGGCGAACTCCTTGCGCGGGGCCGTGGCGATGCGGCCGGCGCCGATGCTGTTGGCGATGACACCGCGCTCGCGGGCAGCGGCGAAGTCCTGCAGGTGGTTCTCGGTGTACCAGCCGTTGCGCAGGAAGGTCGCGGGGACGCCGGAGGCGGTGACGAGTTCCTCGGTGGCCTTGTGGTCGGCCGCGAGCTGCAGGATCGTCGGACCGGCTCGGCGTCAGCCGTGCGACCATCTACCGCCACCTCGATTCCGACAAGCCGGTCTCGGCGTAGGAGGAGCACCGGTGCTGCCCTCGATCACCTACTACGGCGGCAGGGCCAAGTTCGCCGACCAGATCGCCGGCATGCTGGCCGAGCACCCTTACGACTCGAACCATCTTCGCGCCGTGTTGATCAGTTCACGCTGATCCAAGCCCGAGGTCAGTCAGGCCATGGGGGTTCACCCCGGTCCACGTTCGGTCGTGCTGTGTGGCTCCCGGCCCGGCTCCCTTTCGGCCTTCCCGCCTATCGCGCCTCAAAGCTCGTACAGATCTTCTGAGCCGGTGATCGCGTAGCCGGAGAGAGTGGCCTGGTTGTCGACGGGGCGCGGCTGCGGCGGAACACCGTCCCGTGTCCGTCGTCGTCCGGCTCCCGTTTCATTCAGCCGGTCGCGGCGGCTGCCTGAGCGGCGCTGCCCCTGGCCGACAGTTTTCGTATGTGTTGTACGGCGATAAGCGGCACCGTCACGCCGATCAGGTTGCAGTACGCCACCGCGGCGTAGAAGCCGTCCGCGCTGCCGACGGCGTGTGCCGCCGCCGCGCTGACCGCGACGATCAGGCCGAAGTAGATTGCGTTGAGCACGATGGCCCGGAAGCCGCCGCCGGTCTCCTCCATGACGGTCAGCGAGGCGAGCACGGGTCCCTGGACGGCGTAGGTGAGCGCCACGGCGCCCAGGTAACTGCCCGTAGCTGCGGCCACCCCGGCGTCGCCGCCTATCAGCCGCGCCAGCGGGTCATGCAGTGACCACACCAGCGCCGCGATCACCACGTAGGTCACGACGGTGACCTCGATGCCACCGCGCATCGATTCACGTATTCGCCGCCATTCACCCGCGCCGCGTTGCTGGTTGATGGTGATCGCTGTGGCTGTACCCAGGACCATCCCCGGCAGCAGCACGACGCTCTGCAGGGTGGAAGCGACCGTGAACCCGGCCACGGCGTTCTCCCCGTAGTTCCCGAGGACGCCGATGACCGCGAGGTTGTACGCGGAGAGCACGAGAAAGGACATGGCGATGGGCACACCGATGCGGCGCAGGTCGGTGAACACCTCACGCCGCCAGATCCGGGCGGCCGGCGGGTGCCACAGCTCGGTGCGGCGCAGCAGCACCAGGCCCATGGTGAGGCCAGTCAGACCCGCTGTCGCCTCGGCGATGGGCACCGCCGCGATCCCGATGTCGGCACCGAGCCCGAGGCCGGCCACGAGGCCGATCCGCACGATCGCCGTACAGATGACCAGGACGGTGGCCTGTCGCACATACCCATAGCCGCGCAGGCTGGACGCGCACAGCTCCGCCCCGACGGCCAGCAGACCGGCGGCGCTGGTCCAGCGCAGAAAGGAGGCAAACGTGTCCCGCAGCCCGGCGTCCACATGGAGGAGACCAGTCAGGGAGGGAGCCGCGACCGCGAGGACAAGGTACAGGGCCGCGCCGAGCCCGAGCCATATCCTGGCCAGACTGGCGGCGTTCGACATGACGTCCTGGGGGCGTCCGGCCCCCTTGCTGATCGCGGCGGCGACCTGGTTGCAGACCGCGAAGCCCACACTCAGGGCAAGGACGATGAGGCTGACAGGCTGATACAGGGAACGCACATAAATGGCCTCTCCCCCCATACGCCCCAGAATGGCGATAATTCCGAGCTGGGCAGCGAAATTGAGGGACCCGGCCACAAAAAGAGGAACAGCGAGGCCGGAGATGGTTCGCCACACCCCCCTTCTTTCATGAGCGGCTAAGGGAAACATGCGGACCTCCGGGAACACAACGGCTCGGGGCGCGAATTGACCTGCGGGACGATAGCTACATTCATCGACGAATGTCCACAGGGGCCTGGCTGGTTCAGCCTCAATGACTCAGGTCGCAGCCGTCTTGGTTGTGTCGATCGGCATGGCGGAGATTTCCGCCCGATCATCCTCTTCTGTGTGTCCAGCGGGGTGGGGCGGCTGCCCGAGGCGCTCGGTTAGGCGGCGGTTTCCACGGGACCGCAGGAGATGCGGGGTCGCTCCTTCCGGGTCGTCGGGGCGTGTTCGTACTGGTCAGACGGGTGCTGGTAGCGTGCAAAGGCGTTGCCAGCAGGTCAGAAAGGCGTTCTTCCACGGCCATGTGGCGCCGATCTTCAGGATGCGCCGGCGGGCGTGGGAGATCAGGCGGCGGGCAGGTGCCACAGGCAATAGCGGAGGGTTGGAGGTTCGGCACGGGTCGGCTCCGGGCGGCGAGGTTGGCCGCGAGCACCCAGCCGCGTTGATCAGCTCGGGCTGGGTACGAAAGAGGGTCGCGGTGACCGGCAAGCACGGCGAGTCCGAGGCGATGCTGCGGCGAGTGCGGCACCTGTTCGCAACCGGGCCAACATACGCGCGGCCCTGCGGAAACTGGTGAACGCCACCTTCGCCGTCCGGGATGAGATGTGGTGGGGTACAGGCACCGCGTGCGCCTCCGACAGCCGCAAGTTCGGCTCCTGGTCCTCCAACCTGATGACCGAGTGGCACCAGCGCTACCGGGGCCCCGGCGTGATGATCTACTGGCACGTGGAGCGGAAATCGATCCCAGGAGGTCAGCATGCTCGCGCCGCACCTGCTCCAGTCCGCGTTGGTGCACGTCAACACGCTGCTGATGCAGGGAGCCCTGGCCGATCCGAAGTGGGCGGACAAGCCCGGCGGCCAGCCGGAGAGCGATGGTGAGCCGCGCGCGAAGCCGGGTGCGTTTGCGGGGGTTCTGATCGGTGTTGAAACCTTCGATGACGATGTAGGAGAAGTGCGGCGCGAGTTGCTGGCCGGCCTGGGTGCGCGCAGTCTCACGGGACAGTCGGTCGGCATCGATGGTCTGGCGGAGCCGGTCGCGTTCGGTGGCGGGGATGGGGCGGCGTCCGAGCCAGTCGGGCCAGCCGTCAGGTCGGGTGGGTGACAGGGGCGGCAC
>NZ_SMKQ01000135.1 GCF_004348995.1 Nonomuraea terrae | reverse complement strand
CGTCAGATGGGTATAAGACCCAGCCGCCCCCCCGCCCGCCACCCCGTCCGGCGGCACGCCGGACCCCACCGGGACACCCGCGCCGACCGGCACGCCGCCCACCGGCACGCCCGCGCCCACCGGCACCTCCGATTCCTCCGGCACGCCGGCTCCCGGCGCGAGCGATGGACGGCCCGATCCGGGTGAGGGCCGCGAGGTGCTCGTCGCGGGCCACTACCAGCCGCTGTGGCCCTTCTCCGGCCCCGAGGAGGTCGCCGCCTGGCAGCGCGCCCACCGCGAGAACGGCACCGGCGCCTGGCACCTGGACGCCCGCCGCACCGCCTTGGCGTTCACCCGCGACTACCTCGGCTTCGCCGAGATCGACCAGGCCGTCAAGACGGTCCTCGACGGCCGGCACGCCCGCGTCCACGTCGGCTTCCGCAGCGAGGAGGTACGCCGCCCGCTCGTCGCCGCCGTCGTCCACCTCGTCCGGTACGGAACAGGCGAGGACGCCCCCTGGGAGGTCGTCGGAACCGACGACACCTCGTTCACCCTCACCCGTCCCTCGTACGGCGCGACCGCGGGCTCCCCGCTGACCGTGGGCGGGCGCATCACCGGCGTGGACGAGAGCATCAGGATCCAGGTCCTGCGCCCGGGTTCCGGCGGCCCGGCGGGCGAGGAGTGCTGCGTACCGGCCGGAGGCGAGGACGCCCCCTGGTCGGCCCGGGTGGCCTACGCCGCCGTGCCCGGCAGGACGCTCACCGTCGTCGCCTCCACCGGTGGACACGTCGCGACCGTCGAACGCTTCGCGGTGACGGGCGTGCTCCCGCCGTACTGAAGCCGGGACGGTGCTGCTAATTTCTAAACGCGCATTCAGGAAACCTCCGGGAGAACCGTATGGGCAGACCGCGTACGACCAGCGACGAGGCGATCCTGCGGGCCACCGCGCGCGCGATCGAGCGCCATGGGCCGCAAGGGCTCACGCTGGCCGCGGTCGCGCAGGAGGCCGGCCTCGCCCCCGCCACGCTGGTGCAGCGGTTCGGCTCCAAACGCGGGCTGCTGCTCGCCTTCGCCGCTCATGCCGCCGAGGTGGCCGGGCTGCCGTTCCAGCGGGCCAGGAAGGAGCACGGCTCGCCGCTGGAGGCGCTGCGGGCGGCCCTCGCCCGCCTGGCCGAGGGCGTCGCCGGCCCGCGCGAGCTGGCCGGCAGCCTCGGCTTCCTCCAGCTCGACCTGACCGACCCGGAGTTCCGCGCGCACGCGGCCGAGCACGCCCGCCGCACCCACGACGAGATCGCCGGCCTGCTCGCGGACGCCGTGAGCGCCGGGGAGCTCTCCGGCCCCGCCGACGTCGGCCCGCTGGCCCGCGCGGTCCACGTCGCCTACAACGGCACGCTCATCGTGTGGGCCCTGACCGCGGAAGGCCCCCTCGGCGAGGCGATGCGCGAATCCGTCGACCAGGCGCTGCGGCCGTACGCTGCCACCTGAGAACGACGCTCCCGCCAGGAACGGGATCGCCGTCCCCGGGGGAGGGGAATGATCGTCAACCGTACGGCCCCATCGGTCACGAGGTGCACATGAGCCAAGTGGAAGACACCGCACCGCAGTCGCTGGCGGAGCTGGCCCGCCGGCACGGGCTGCGCCCCGCCATCGCCCGGCCCAGGTTCCCCGTCTACCTGCGCCAGCTCTGGCAGCGGCGGCACTTCGTCCTGACGTACGCCACCTCGCGCAACGTCTCGAAATACTCCGGCTCGGCCCTCGGGCAGCTCTGGCAGGTCATCACCCCGCTGCTGAACGCCGCGATCTACTACGTGATGTTCGGCCTCATCCTGGGCGGCAGCAGGAACATCGAGAACTACACGGCGTTCCTGCTGACCGGGATGTTCGTCTTCACCTACACGCAGCGGACGGTGAGCGCCGGGGCCAGGTCCATCTCCGGGAACCTGTCGCTGATCCGAGCCCTGCACTTCCCGCGCGCCTCGCTGCCGCTGGCGTACACGATCCAGGAGCTGCAGCAGCTGGTCATCTCCATGGGCGTGCTGGTGATCATCGTGCTGATCACCGGGGAGCCGGTGACGTGGTTCTGGCTGATGATCCCGGTCGTGCTGGTGCTGCAGACGCTGTTCAACATCGGCGCCGGTCTGGTGCTGGCCCGCCTCGGCGCCCAGCTGCGCGACCTCAACCAGCTGCTGCCGTTCATCATGCGCACCTGGCTGTACGCCTCCGGCGTGTTCTTCGCCATCCACGACAAGGTGGTCGGCACCGCCGGCCTGCCGGACTGGGTGGCCACGGCGATGTACCTCAACCCGGCGGCCTCGTACATCGAGTGGATGCGCGACATCCTCATCGGCAGCCACAACCCGCCGCAGGCGGTGTGGCTGTCGTGCCTGGTCTGGGCCGTGGTCGCCCTGGTGGCCGGCTTCTGGTACTTCTGGCGCGCCGAGGACAGGTACGGCCGCGGCTAGCGCTTCGCACGGGCCCCGTACGACGGGATGAAACGACGCGGCAGGGCGGTTGATCAGGGCACCACGACCGTCGCACCGGCGAAGGAGACCCCATGACCTCTCCCGCGGACAAACCCGCTGTCCGCCAGCTCAGGCTGGTGGTCGAGGCGGACGACTACGAGGCCGCGCTGGCCTTCTACCGCGACGTGCTGGGCCTCCCCGAGCAGGCCGCCTTCTCCAGTGGCGACGGCGCGCGCGTGGCGATCCTCGACGCCGGCCGCGCCACGCTCGAGATCGCCGACCCTGCGCAGAAGAAGATGATCGACGAGGTGGAGGTGGGCCGGCAGGTGGCCCCCCGCATCCGGGTGGCCTTCGAGGTGGACGACACCCGCGGGACGACCGGGCGGCTGGTCGAGGCGGGCGCCACGGAGATCGCGCCGCCCGTGGTCACGCCGTGGCAGTCGCTCAACGCCCGCCTTGACGCGCCCGCCGGCCTGCACATCACCGTCTTCCAGGAGCTGCGCACCGAGGAGGAACGCGAGTCGCTCGAAGGCTTCGGCCGCGACGACTCGCGGAGCGGATGAGCGCGCGTCACAAAGCCGGGGTCAGGGCTTCGACGAGCTCCTGGCGGCGCAGGCGGGCCTGCTTGGGCATGTTCCAGCCGAGCACGCCGGTGACCCGGCCGTCCTCGCGGTAGAGCGCGACGAAGCGGCGCCCGGCCGGGTCGCCCTCCACGACGCTCACCTCGGCCGCGGCCGACGGCAGCCCGTACACATGGATCCTGGCGTCGAACTGGTCGGTCCAGAAGTACGGCACGGGGCTGTAGTGCCGCTCGGCGCCGAGGATGTTGTCGGCGACGGCGAGCGCCTGCTCGACGGCGTTGGTCCGGTTCTCCAGCCGCAGCGAGCCCAGTGTGGCGTGCTCCCAGCGGGCCACGTCGCCGACCGCGTACACGCCCTCGGCCGCGCGGCAGCGCGAGTCGCACACGACGCCGTCGGCCACCCGCAGCCCGCTGCCCGCGAGCCAGCCGGTCGCGGGTTCGGCGCCGATCGCGACCACGACCACGTCGGCCGGCAGCACCTCGCCGGTGCCCAGGCGCACGCCGGTGACCCGGCCGTCCTGCCCGGTCAGCCCGGTGACGCCGGTGCCGAGCCGCAGGGCGACCCCGCGCTCGGCGTGCAGCCCGGCCAGCAGGTCCGCGACCATCGGCCCGAGCTGGGCGGCCAGCGGCGCCGGTTGCGGGCCCGCCATGGTGACCTCCGCCCCCAGCCCGCGCGCGGTCGCGGCGATCTCCGCGCCGAGCACTCCCTCGCCGGCCACCACGAGCCTTACGGACTCCCGCAGCTCGGCCCGCAGCGCCAGGGCGTCGTCCAGGGTGCGCAGCACGTGGACGCCGGACAGCCCGTCCTGGCCGGGCAGCCTGCGGGCCCGCAGCCCCGTCGCCACGACCACGGCGTCACCGCCCAGGACACGCCCGGAGGCCGTGCGGACCGTGCGGGCCGCCGCGTCCAGGGCCACCGCCGGGTCGCCGAGCACGAACTCGGCCCGCAGCCCCGCCAGCGCCTCCTCCGTCCGCAGCCGGGCCCGCTCCGGGGCCCAGGCCCCCGACAGAACCTGCTTCGAGAGCGGCGGACGGTCGTACGGCAGGTGCGGCTCGGCGCCCACCACGCTCACCTCGCCGCGGTAGCCCTTACGGCGCAGCGCCTCCGCGGTGGCCAGCCCGGCCGCGGAGGCGCCGACCACCACCACACCGGACGGCACGCTCACGCGCTCTCGTCCACGTCGATCGCGGCCGCGGGGCAGACGGCCGCCGCCTCGCGCACCGTCGCGTGCAGTTCCTCGGACGGCGCCGCGTCGAGCAGCACCACGATGCCGTCATCCTCGCGCTGGTCGAAAACGTCCGGCGCGAGCAGCACGCACTGGCCCGCGCCGCAGCACTTTTCCTCGTCAACGGTGACTTTCATCCTGGTTCCCTCTGTTACTCGTGCTGGTTGCTCGTGCTGATTACTCGGGGCTCGTGACGGGGGCCAGCCACAAGCCGGTGATCGCGTCGATCAGCCCGGTCCCGGCGTCGTGCCAGCTGGACCGGAAGGTGGGCCGGCCCTCGGCGAGGGCCCGCTCCCGTTCGGCGCACATGTGGACCAAGAGCTGGCGGGCCATGTCGTCGCGCTCGGCCCGCACCTCGGCGGGCAGGTGCGGCAGGCAACGGTTCAGTCCGTCGATGATCCGCTGCAGCGTGGGCGAGGTGAGCGCCTCCTCCATGATGATCGGGCGCAGCACCGGGTCGGTCATGACCTGGGCGGCGAACCGCGCGAACCACGTCGGGTGCGTCAGGGCCGCCAGATGGGTGGTTATCGGGCGCACCAGGCACGTCACCCACCCCCGTACGCCGGCCGCGTCGTCCGTCTCCGCCACCAGCTCACGGCGGACGGACTCCATCGGGGCGGCGTGCTTGCGCATGATCGCCCGCACCAGGTCGGCCTTGGTGCCGAAGTGGTAGCCGACCGCCGCGTTGTTGCCCTGCCCGGCGGCCTCGCTGACCTGACGGTTGGACACGGCGTACACCCCGTGCTCGGCGAAGAGGCGCTCCGCCGCGGTCAGGATCTGCTCGCGGGTGGCGCCGGCCCGCCCGGGGTGCACGGCCCTGGCGGGCACGGTCACCACCGAACCGGTACTTCGCGCAACCCTCCGACGATGAGCCCCTCGACCCGCTGCAGGTCGTCGACCGGCACCGCGAGCTCCAGGGTGGGCAGCCTGCGCAGCAGCACCTCCAGCACGACCTGCAGCTCCGTGCGGGCCAGGGACTGACCGAGGCACGAGTGGGCGCCGGAGCCGAAGGCCAGGTGCGGGTTGGGGCTGCGCCGCAGGTCCATCTCGCCGGCGTTCTCGAAGGCGCCGTCGTCGCGGTTGGCCGCGGCCATGTTGCAGATCACGGTGGTGCCACGGGGCAGCACGGTCCCGCCGACCTCCGCCTCCTCGGGCAGGTAGCGGGGCAGGCCGAAGCCGGAGTTGGCGTCGAAGCGCAGCGACTCCTCCACCGCCGTGCGGACGAGCGACGGGTCGGCGAGCAGCGCCTCCCAGCGCGTACGATCGGCCAGCAGCATCGAGACCATCTTGCCGATCATGTTGGCGGTGGTCTCATGCCCGGCGACCAGCAGGCCGATGCCCGTGGCCAGCAGCTCCATGTCGGACAGCCCCTCGCCCTCGACGGCGCTCTGCTTGATCAGCTCGCTGAGCAGGTCGTCGCCCGGCTCGGCCCGCTTGGCGGCCACGTGCCCGGACATGTACGTGAAGAACTCCACCTGCGCCGCGGTGCTCTCCTCGCCCGTGTAACGGGTGAGGTTCAGCAGCATGTCGGACCAGCGCGAGAAGCGGTCGCGGTCGTCGGCGGGCACGCCGAGCATGTCGCAGATCACGTAGACGGGCAGCGGGAAGCCGAGGCTCGCCTTGAGGTCGGCCGGCTGGCCGCGCTCGACCATCTCGTCGATGAGCTGCTCGGCGATGGCGGCCATCTGGGGCCGCAGGGCCGCCATGCGCTTGGCGGTGAACCACTTGCCGACCAGGCGGCGCCAGCGCAGGTGACCCTCGCCGTGATCGGGAATGATCTTCGACATCTCGCTGTTGAACACGCCGCCCGACTCGCTGTCGGTGAGCCGCGCCGCGTCGTCCGCGGTGAGCTGGCGGGTGAAGCGCGGGTCGGCGAGGACCTGCTTGACGTCGTCGTAACGCGTCACCAGCTTCGCCTCGTCGCCGCTGGGCAGCTGTACCTTCGCGACCGGGCACTTCTGGCGCAGGCGGGCCCACTCCGCGGGCGGTTCCAGGGCCGCCTCGCTGGGAATGGGATAGCTCAGCGTCTGCTGTACGTCACCTTGGCTCACTGTGACCTCCTCTGACCTGCGATTTCAGCGACAGTAAATCGACATGTCGGGATTAAGTCAAGCGGTTGATTTAAAATCTACCGCCAGCTGGCGATCAGAGCACGGTCTTCCGCCACTCCGACGACCCGGGCACGGCGACACCTTCGCCGCCTGTCCGAGGTGGCGGGCCGCCGGCCGCACCCCCCGTCCCCTACGTGGACCGGTGCCGTAGGGCGTAACGACCGGGACCCGCTGGTGCCGACCTTTCTGAGCCACGCCGCACCAGGTTGACGTCGTAGGCTAATGGGATTAGCTTTGGAGCTAATATTTTAAGCCTGGAGGCGGAGATGACTGAGTTCCTGAACGTCGGCGATGGGCAGATCGCGTACGAGGTGTCAGGGAAAGGGCCGCTGATCGTGCTGGCCCACGGCGTGGGTAACGGCCGCGGAGCGTTCCGCCACCTGGCGCCGCTGCTGGTCGAGGCCCGATACCGGGTCGCCGCCATGGACATCCGAGGGCACGGCGAGTCGAGCGTGGGCTGGTCCTCCTACACGCGTACCGACGTGGCCGGCGACATCGCCGCGCTCATCCGGCACCTGGGCGGGCCTGCCGTCGTCGTGGGCCACTCGTTCTCCGGCGGGTCCGCGACCATCGTGGCGGCCCGGCACCCCGAACTGGTCAACGCGGTCATCGAACTGGGCCCGTTCACGCGGCCGCAGAAGGTCGACGTGGGCGGGCTGCTGCGCAACCCGCTGCACCGCAGGGGAGTGACGCGGCTCATGGGCGCCGCGCTGTTCAGGAGCGTCCGCCTGTGGAAGAGCTACCTCGACGTCGCCCACCCGGGCGTCAAGCCCGCCGACCACGCCGAGTACGTCACCGCGCTCGAGGCCGATCTGCGCCGGCCGGGCCGGATGGCAGTGGTCAGCAAGATGGGTCAGTCGGCGCCTGTCGACGCCGGCGAGTGCCTGGGCGACGTCCGGTGTCCCGCCCTGGTCGTGATGGGCCGCCAAGACCCTGACTGGGCCGGCCCCGAGACCGAGGCGAACGGTATCGTCGCAGGAATGGCGCCCGGGGTGGGCAGCGTGGCCATGATCGAAGGAGCCGGACACTATCCCCACGCGCAGTACCCGGCCGAGGTCGCCCAGGCCGTCCTCGGCTTCCTCAAGGACTGACCATGGCGGGCGAGGCCGCCGGAACGTGCAGGACATGACCAGAAGGAGGCGCCATTGATGGCCAGGGCGGCGTTGTCCCGTGAAGCGGTGGTGGAGATCGCCCTGGGGCTCGTCGACGAGGAGGGCGAGCCGGGGCTGACCCTCTCGGCGGTGGCCGCCCGGGCGGGCGTGGCCACACCGTCCTTGTACAAGCACGTACGCAACCTCGCCGAACTGCGCGAACTCGTCTCCATCCGGATCATGGGCGAGATAGCCGACGAGGTGGGCGCGGCCGTGCTCGGCCGGTCGGGAGACGAGGCGGTCCGGGCGCTGATGGAAAGCTGGCGCTCGTATGTCCTGCGCCATCCGCGCCGCTACTCGGCCATGCTCCAGACCCCGGATCCGGGCTTGGCCGAGGCGGGCTCCCGGCTGGTCGGCATCGTGCTGGCCGCGCTGCGGGCGTACGGCTTGAGCGATTCGGCGGCGATCCACGCGGCCCGTTGCGTGCGCGCGGCGGTTCACGGATTCTCGATGCTGGAGACCGGCGGCGGGTTCGGGCTCCCCGAGAAACTGGACGAGAGCTACGACCTGCTGATCGACGTGATGACCTCCGGCCTGAGCACTCCCCGGTGAGCGGTGGCGTGCCGGACTTCGCCCACGTACGCGTCAGGATCGTCGGCGAGCCCGACATCGACGGCCCTTTCCCCGCCGCCCTCTGAGGCGCCCGAGGGCCGGGCGGCGGTGGACGTCAGAGTGCCGGGGCTCGTTCGGTGAGCACCTTGGCGCGGGCGAGTTGCACCTCGCGGGCCTTGCGGGCGGCGTACCGCTGCACGGGGCGCAGCGTGGCACGCACGTCGAGGACGTCCGTGACCTCGGTCCCGCCGTCGGCGGCGGCCAGGGCGAAGCGGTAGCCCATTCGCACGCCGCCGGGGCTGTCCACCTCGCCCTCGATGCCGTCGCCGGTCGGCCGCAGCGTCACCTCGATGAGGTTGTCGTACGTCACCACGCGCAGGAAACGGAACCGCTCCACGCAGACGTACCGGATCTCCCTGGCTTCGCGCCGCACGTCGCGCACCTCCACCACGAGGGGCGACAGGCCGACGTAGCTCGCCGGCTCGCTCAGGTGCGCGAGCACCGCGTCCGGGGCGGCGGGCACGTGGAAGACGTTGCGTAGAACCGTCATCGGCCGGCTCACCGCCGTTCCAGCCCGTGCCATGACCAGCGCGGCACCCGCAGGCCCGCCGGGACCTCGGAGCCGGGCGGCGCGCAGGTCAGGACGTCGTCGACAGCCCACACCATGTAGGCCCGCAGCGCCTGTCGCTCGCCCCAGTAGTCGGCCAGGCGACGCACGTGGTCGGGGCGCGTGCCCCGGGAGAACGGGTGGTTCAGCACCGGGTCGAGCAGGCAACGCCGGTGATGCGCGGCGGCGAGGGCCAGGAAGGCGTCCTCGCCGCCCGCGCACTCGAAGATCGAAGGGCGGCTCATGGCCAAGACTGTGCCACGTCGCGCCCGCCACCGGAATCGGCGTGCCGGCGCGCGGCCCGCCGCCGGCGGACCCTCCTGCCCGCGAGCGGCGAGCATGGCGGGTCGCTGGTGACGGGTCGGCCACTGGCCGGAAGGGGCGGCAGCACGTACTTCGACCGCCATGCGGGCGTGCGGGCCGCGCGACAACCGAGACTGACGGATCTCCCCGGACGCGCACGTCCTCCGCCATGAGCGACACGACGTGCGCGGCAACGGCGGATCTCGGAAGGCGCGATTCGGCAGCAGATCTCGTCGCGACGAGACGACCGGGCCCGGGTCACGGTCCTCGCTGCGCCTCCATCCGCGCGTGGGCCGAGGGTGCACTCGCCGCTGGCCCGGCCCCTTGAAGGCACACCTGCGCCTACAGCTTGCGCCACTCGCCCGAGCTGAGGGCGGAGACGCCCTGGGGGCCCATCATCGTCATCCCGCCGTCCACGAACACCGTCGTCCCCGTCACGTACGAGGCGGCGGGCCCGGCCAGGAAGGTGACGACGGCGGCGACCTCGCGGGCGTCACCCGGCCGGGGGACGGGGTTCCCTGGACGGCTGCCCGGCTGCGGCGGCATGTCCTCCTGGCCGGTCATCGGCGTGGCGATCTCGCCAGGGGCCACCGTGTTGACGGTGATGCCGTGCTCGGCCAGCTCCAGCGCGAGCACCCGGCTGAGCATGCGCAGCCCGCCCTTGGCCGCGCAGTACGGGCCCGAGCCCACCTTCGGGTACTCCTCGTGCACACTGGTGACGTTGACGATGCGCCCGCCCCGGCCGGTCGCGACCATGCGCCGCGCCGCCCGCTGCGCGCACAGGAACGGGCCGTCGAGGTCCACCGCCAGCACCTGCCGCCATCGGTCGAAGCCCATGTCCAGGAGCGGCTCGTGGCTGCCGGTGCCGGCGTTGTTCACCAGCACGCCGAGCCCGCCGAGCTCCTCGGCCAGCTCGTCCACGACCGCCGACGCCCGTTCGGGGTCGGTGAGGTCGTGCCGGCGCACGGCGGGCGCGCGCCCCAGGCCGCGTACGAGCTCCGCCGTCTCCTCGGCCCCGTCGCGGTCCTCGTGGTAGGTGATGCCGACGTCGAACCCCTGCTCCGCCAGTGCCACGGCGGTGGCCTTGCCGATCCCCGAGTCCGCCCCCGTCACGATCGCCACCCGGTCGTATCCGTCGCTCATGATCCCTCGCTTCCGCGTTCCCGGACCGCGGTCCTCTTCCCCGGACGCCCGGCCGAAACGGCGGGGCGCCGACCGCGAGATGTTCGCTGATCGTTCAGAGGCTCTTCTGGCGGGCGTCACCGTGATCAGCGGGAGGGCCTCCACGATCGGTATCGGACCAGCCCGTAATCGGATGATCAAGGGTGGCCGAAACGTTGGAGGAGTTCGCATGTTCAGCCCGTCCCTGTCCGTCCTGTCCGCCGCCGCCCTGGCCGCCTCCGTGCTCACCGGCACGGGCGCGGGCTCCGGCACGGCCGCGTCCCCCTGCGCCGACGCCCCCAAGGCGCCGGTGGCGACAGGAGCGGTCTTCAGCGAGCCGGTGGGCGGCGACCCGGTAGCCATCGTGCGGACGCTCTGCGGGCTCGTCCGGCAGACCCCGGCGGGCGCGAGCATCCAGGTCGCGCACTTCGTCATGTCGGGCACGGCGGGCTCGGAGTTCGCCGCCGAGCTGGTCAAGGCCCACCGGCGCGGCGTCGGTGTGCGCGTCGTCCTGGACGGCGACCGGCGCGGAGCGGCCGTCGCCGCGCGGCTCGCCGCCGAGCTGGGCACCGACGTCACCGCCCGCTCGTGGCTGCACGTGTGCACCGGGCCGATGTCCGGCGGCACGGCGGCCTGCGTCGGGAACAAGGGGCAGCACAACAAGTTCTACCTGTTCTCGCGGGCCGGTGACGCCTCCGACGTGGTCGTGCAGTCCTCGGCCAACCTCACGGACCTGAACTCGACCACGTACTGGAACAACGCCGTCGTCCTGCCGGGCAACAAGCGCCTGTACGCCGCGTACGACGCCTACTTCGCCGACCTGGCCGCCGAGCGGAAGAACCTCGACTACTTCCGCGTCGTCCAGACCGGCGCCCGCGGCGGCTCGGTGCGGGCGCAGTTCTTCCCGAAGGCGAGCGGCGACCCCGTCGTGGACGACCTCGCCAAGGTCTCCTGCTCCGGCGGCACCGCGATCAGGGTCGGCATGTCCGAGTGGGACGCCTCCCGCGTCGCGATCGCCGAGCGCCTGCGTGACCTGGCCGCCGGCGGGTGCGAGGTCAAGATCGTGTACGGGATCATGGACGACGAGGTGAAGGCGATCCTGGAGGCGCAGCCGCGGGTCGAGCTGAGCTCCCTCGGGTCCGGCGGCGCGCTGCCCGGCCGGATCCACTCGAAGTACCTGCTGGTCGAGGGCTCCTACGACGGCGGCCGCGACGCCCACTGGATCTTCACCGGCAGCCACAACTACAACGAGACGTCCCTGCGCCGCAACGACGAGACGCTGCTGCGGCTCAACGACCGGAACGTCTACCGGCAGTACGTCGCCAACTTCGACCGCATGCGCGCCGCCGCCGGCTCCTGAGCTGTCACCGTCCCCGGCCGCGCAGGAACGCGGCGGTGCCGTTGGCGGCGGGCTCGGCGTCGATGTCGGCAGGATCGGCCGCGATCGCCGCTGGAGCGCTCCTGACAGGATCCGTTCCCGCGACCGCGAGCACCTCCGGCAGCGCGGCGACGACCTGTCGGAAGTCCAACCTGGTACTGCGACAACGACGCCGGCGCAGGCGTCTACCGGAACACCACAAAAGTCGGGATCGTGGAATCCACCAGGAGCTGGTTCCTGTGCTGGGATTGCATACGCGTGCACCCCGGCGGCGACAACGTCTGGTACCACACCCAGGGCGACCGAGTGGTCGTCGATCCGAAGAACCAAGCGTGGGGCTACATGCCCGCCGTCCACGTTCACAACCCGGACGACCCGATCCCGGGCATGGTTCGGTGCGACGTGTGACCTGGTGATCGACGCCGCCGGGCGCGCCGCCCGGCGGCAGGGCATCCACAGCGCGTCAGGTGAACAGGCAATTCTGTGCGCGTCGATTCACTGGCGAGGGTCTCACTGGCGAGGGTCGATGACGCGGTTTCGTGCCCCGCCGCGCACCCGACGACATCAGCGGCCGGTTCCGCGAGCAGGTGTCCGGCGGCAGCGGTCTGGTGCCGTTTCCGCCTGGAGGTCTCCGGACCCACGCTTCAGGTCTGAGGGGCCGCGTCTAGATCGGATCGCGTCGGGGGGATGTGCCGGCCAGGTTCACCATGACATGGCCGATGGTGAAGTAGAACGGGGATGGCACCGGCGGTGGCCGGAGCGAGGCGAGCCTCCGGATCGCGTGGCCCGGCCAGTTGATCGTCGCGTGGACTCCAGTGAAGAAGACGTGGCGGAGATGGGCGGCGTCGGGGGCGTCGTCCGCGCACAGGCTCGAACCGAAGAAGCCGTTCCGGAGCCAGGGCGGGCCGTCCGCCGCGTCCAGGACGACCTCGGGTGCCGACCAGTCGCGCACGTCGCCGCTGGGGGAGGACGAGGTGCTCAGCCAGAGTTTCTGCGGCGGATAGTGCGATTCGCCGAAGAGGTTGGGGCTCTTGCTGAGGAGCATTTCGTACGACGACGCGCCCGCCCGTACGTATGCGTGCGCGAAGCCCTCGGCGCGGGAGTAGAACGGCCGGGGCCGCGCCCATCCGCCGATCCCGTCCTCACTCTCCGTGTAATGGATCTCCGCGACCGGGTGCTTCCCCTTCGCGGATTCCCCCGGTGCCGCACGGAACCACATCCGCCACTTCCCGTCCGCGAACACGACCTTCGGGCCGAGGGTGCTCGGGTTCCTGGAGTCGCCGACGATCACCGGCTCGGGATTCCGCCTCCATCCGCCGGATGTCTTCTCGATGAAGCCGATCGAGAACGGCTTGTCGTTACCCATGACCTTGCGGGAGCTTCTGCCCGTGTAGTAGATACGCCGGCACGGAACCCGGTCACCCGCGGGGGTCCGCGTCATTCCGGTGACGAAGCAGGGCTCATGCAGCCCGTAGTGGTCCCACTCGCCCTTCCCTGGCTGGTCGATCAGGGGGAGCGCCCTGCCGGGGCGGTCGGGGTCGGTCGTGATGGTCCAGTCCGCGCCGTCCTGAAGCTCGGCGCCCCTCGGCAGGCTCGCGCTGAACAGGTTGTTCCGGAAGTTGCGCTGGAACCCGCCGAAGAACATCCACCACGTGTCATCGATCTTGTGAACATTCGGGTCTCCGGTGCCCAGCAGATTCGTGATCGGCCGGTAGCCCTCGATCATGCTGAAAATGGCACGCGGCGGGGCGGAGGTCTTCATCGCGCACTCCTCGTCCATGGGTACGGTGTACCCATGGCGATATGCTGAGGCAAGCCCGGGTGACGTCAGAGAGCGGAGCAGGCGTGAGCAGACGACCGCGCACCGCCGCCCCTCTCACGAGGGAGGGCATCGCGGCCGCCGCGATCATGGTCGCCGATGAGCGCGGCATCGAAGTGGTCTCCATCCGGCGCGTGGCCGAGCGCCTGGGGTCGGGCACCATGTCGCTCTACCGGCACATCGCCGACAAGGACGACCTGATCTCGGCCATGGTGGATCAGATGACGGGAAGGTACGCCTATCCCGACCCGGAGGGCATGGACTGGCGGCAACGCGTGCACGCGCTCGCCCGTACCGACTGGCGCATGTTCCTGGAGCATCCGTGGATGCTCGACGCCACGAGCAGCGTCGCCCCGCCGTTCGGCACGGAGTCGTTCGCGGCGATGGAATGGGCCCTGGAGGCATTGGAGCCTCTCGGCCTGGAGCCGCACGCCGCCGCCCGCGTGATCATGACCGTGAACAACTACGTCCAGGGAAGTGTCCGGGTCGTTCTCGGCGAGCGGGGCGACGGCCAGGCGGACGATCCCGGCCTGAACTGGCAGAGGCGTCTCCTCGACGTCGATCTCGAACGGTTCCCGCGGCTGCGGCGGCTGGTCCGGCACCCCATCCCGGAACGGGGCAGGGACTGGTTCGTCGACGGGCTCGACGTGATCCTGGACGGCGTCCAGAATCGCGGGCGTGCACCGGCATGAGACAGGGGCTCCAGGTCTCGTGACCGCCGACCGGCGGAACTCGTTGATGCGTGCGGTGAGGTTCGGCGGCATTCTGGACGGCGTTGCTTGACGAGATCATCCGTGGAGGACGCGTGCACCGGTGTCACCCCCCTGTCATGGCCCCGGCCGAGCCGTGGCAGTGCCCGCAGTGCGGACGGTCATGGGAGCCGTTCCCGTCGTCGGTCGAGTACCCCGAGCGCTCGGCCGGGCTCATGGACGACCGGGTGTTCGTCACGATCCTCATCGTGCTGGGTGCGGTCGCGCTGGGGTGTCTGGCGATCTCCAGGGAGGCCTTCGCCGTCGCCTTCTGCGCGATCTTCGTGGTCGCCCTCGCGCGGGGGTGGCGGGAGTTCCGCAACATGTGAGGGCTTCTGGGCGGGCGGCGGGCGTGCGACGATCATTGGGTGTCCGTTAGGAGGGTCGAATGTCCGTTCTGTCGTTCGAACCGCTGACTCCCACGAGCTTCCTCGAGCGCTCCGCGGCCGTGTTCGGGCCGCGCCTCGCGGTCGTGGACGGCGACCTGCGGCTCACGTACGCCGAGCTGTGGCAGCGCGCGCGCCGGCTGGCCGGGGCGCTGGCGGGGCTGGGCGTGCGGCCGGGCGACCGCGTCGCGGTGCTCGCTCCCAACGGCCACCTGCTGCTGGAGTCGACGTTCGGCGTGCCGGGGGCGGGCGCGGTCATGGTGCCGCTGAACATCCGGCTGTCGTCCGGTGAGCTGGCCTACATCCTGGGCCACGCCGAGGTGTCCGTCCTGCTGCACGACGACGAACTCACCGGCCTGGCCACGGCGGCGGCCGAGGAGAGCGGGCAGAAGCCCAGGCTCGTGTCCACCGCCGAGTACGAGACCCTGCTCGACGCCGCCGAGCCGCTGCTGGTGCCGGTGGAGGACGAGCTGGCGCCGCTGTCGATCAACTACACCAGCGGCACGACCGGCCGCCCCAAGGGCGTCGTCTACCACCACCGCGGCGCCTACCTGCAGGCCCTGGCCATGGCGCTGCACACCCGGCTGGAGGCCGCGAGCGGCTACCTGTGGACGCTGCCCATGTTCCACTGCCACGGCTGGTGCTTCCCGTGGGCCGTCACGCTGGCCGGCGCCCGGCACGTCTGCCTGCGCAAGGTCGACCCCGGCCAGGCGTGGGCGCTGATCCGTGAACACCGCGTCACCCACCTGTGCGGCGCCCCGACCGTGCTGACGTCGCTGCTGGCGCACGCCGACGCGCCCACGGCCGCCCTCGATCCGCGCCTGCTGGCCTGCGTCGGCGGCGCCCCGCCCAGCCCCGCGCTGCTCGGCCGGGCCCTGCAGGCCGGCATCGACGTCATCCACCTGTACGGGCTCACCGAGACGTACGGCCCCGCGGTCATCAACCAGCCCCAGCCCGAGTGGAGCGGACTCGGCGTCGAGGAGCTGGCCGCGCTGACCGCCCGACAGGGCGTCGGCAACGTGATCGCCCAGCGCGTCCGCGTCGTCGGCGAGGACGGCCGCGACGTGCCCGCCGACGCCGCCACGATCGGCGAGATCGCGGTACGCGGCAACGACGTGATGGTCGGCTACCACCGCGACCCGGTGGCCACGGAGAAGGCGGCGGCCGACGGCTGGTTCCGTACCGGAGACCTGGGGGTGCTGCACCCCGACGGCTACGTGCAGCTCGTCGACCGCGCCAAGGACGTGATCATCTCCGGCGGTGAGAACATCGCCTCCGTCGAGGTCGAGAACGCCCTCGTCAGCCACCCCGCCGTGCAGGAGGCCGCGGTCGTCGCCCGGCCCGACGCGCACTGGGGCGAGGTGCCCATCGCGTACGTGACCCTCGCCGCGGGCGCGAGCGCTACCGCCGCCGAGCTGATCGAGCACGTACGCGGCCGGCTGGCGCACTTCAAGGCCCCCAAGGCGGTGTACTTCGGCGAGCTGCCGAAGACCTCGACCGGAAAGATCCAGAAGAACGTGCTCAGAGACCGCTCCGCGGCCTGGCCTGCTTAGGCGGCCCCCGCGAGGGAAGGTCGCACCCACGGAGTCGATCGATCGGCAGTGGGGGGCGTCATGGTCGCTTCGGACAGCGTGTTCAGGCGCAAGCCGGTGGAGGAGATCGCCACCGAGCACGAAGGGGAGCTGTCCCGTTCGCTCGGGCTGTGGCAGCTGACCGCCATCGGCGTCGGCGGCATCATCGGGGCGGGCATCTTCGCCCTGGCGGGCGCGGTCGCCAATCAGACCGCCGGTCCCGCCGTGCTGGTGTCGTTCCTCATCGCCGGGGTGGCCAGCGCCGCCGCGGCGTTCTCGTACGCCGAGTTCGCCGGCATGATCCCGAAGGCGGGTTCGGCCTACACCTACGGGTACGCGGTCCTGGGGGAGATCGTCGGCTGGTTCATCGGCTGGGACCTGCTGCTGGAGTACACCGCGATCGTGGCCGTCGTCGCCATCGGCATCTCCGGATATTTCGGCTTCCTCGTCCAGCAGCTCGGCCTCACCGTGCCCGCCTGGATGCTCGGCGCGCCCGGGACCGGTGACGGGCACGTGGTCGACCTGTTCGCGGTGGTGCTGTGCCTGCTGATCGCCGCCCTGCTGAACCTCGGCATCCGCGCCGCGGCCCGCTTCGAGACGTTCGTGGTGGGCATCAAGGTCGCCGTCGTGCTGCTGGTCATCGTGGTCGGCTTCTTCCACATCAACACCGCCAACTACACGCCGTTCTTCCCGTTCGGGGTCGGCGGCGCGATCACCGGCGCGGCCACGGTGTTCTTCGCGGTGTTCGGCTACGACGCGATGAGCACCGCCGCCGAGGAGTCGCGCGACGCCCAGCGGCACATGCCCAGGGCGATCGTCTACTCGCTGGTCATCTCCATGATCCTGTACGTGCTGGCCACGCTCGTGCTGACCGGCATGCAGAACTACCGGGACATCGACCCGGAGAGCGGCTTCTCCTCGGCGTTCGCCTCGGTCGGGCTGTCGGGGCTGGCGGCGGTGATCGCGGTGGGCGCCATCGTCGGCATCCTCACCGTCATGTTCACGTTCATGCTGGGCGTGACCCGCGTGTGGTTCTCGATGAGCCGCGACGGGCTGCTGCCGGGCTGGTTCGCCCGCCTGCACCCGGTGCGGCGGGTGCCGTCCCGGGTCACCTGGATCGTCGGCGCCGCCTCCGCGGTGATCGCCGGCTTCCTGCCCATCCGGGAGGCCGCCGAGCTGACGAACATCGGCATCCTGCTGGCGTTCGTGGTCGTGTGCGTGGCCGTGATCGTGCTCCGCTACCGCCGGCCCGACCTGCCGCGCTCGTTCCGCACGCCGGGGATGCCGGTGGTGCCGGCCATCGGGGTGCTGTTCTCGATCTGGCTGATCACGTTCCTCGACCCGGTGACGTGGCTGCGCTTCGCCGCGTGGTTCGCCCTCGGGCTGGTCCTCTACTTCGCCTACAGCAGACGCCACTCGGCGCTGAGCTCCGGTCAGCCGCGCTGAGCGACGGCGCAGGCGGTGTAGGCGAGGTCGGCCTCCATCCGGGCCGCGCTCTCCCTGAGGGCGGGCAGGACGCGGTGCACGAGGTCGGCGGCGCCGTCGCGACCGGCGTGCGTGGCGACGTTCACGGCCGCCACCGTACGGCCGGCGCGGTCGCGGACCGGGACCGCGATCGACCGGACGCCCTCCTCCAGCTCCTGGTCGACCAGGGCGTACCCGTCCGCGGCGGCCCGCCGCACGGCCGCCGTCAGCTCGGCCCGCGAGGTGACGGTGTGCGGCGACAGCCGCCGCGGGACGATCGAGGCCAGCCGCTCCTCCGGCTGCCCGGCCAGCAGCACGCGCCCCATCGAGGTCGCGTACGCGGGCAGCCGGGTGCCGACGGTGATGTCGACGCTCATGATGCCGACCGTCTGCACCCTGGCGACGTAGACCACGTCGTCGCCCGACAGCATCGCCACGGACGCCGACTCGCGCACCCGCGCCACCAGGTCGGTCAGATGCGGCAGGACGATCTCACCGAACGTCAGCCCGGACAGGTGCGCGTACCCCAGCTCCAGCACCCTGGGCAGCAGCGTGCAGCGGCCGCCGTCGGCGGCGGCGTAGCCGAGGTTCTGGAGGGTCTGGACCGCGCGCCGCACGGTCGCCCGGGGCAGGCCGGTGGCGCGGGCGCAGTCGGCGAGGGTCAGCCCGCCCCGCGCGGACCCCAGCGCCACCAGCACGGCCAGGCCCCGGGCCAGCGACTGCAGGAACCCCATGCCGAGCTCCCGCTTCGCGCTCCGCGCGGCATCACCCACGACAACAGCCGACTCCCGCGGGGCCGCGCCGGACGCGGCGGGAGACAGCGCCGGGGAGTCGGTGGGGTGGTGGCCGGTCAGGGCCGCCTCCATCTCGGCGACCGCCTTGCGCACGGCGGGCATGCAGTGGTCGCGCAGGCCCGTCGCGGTGTGGCGGCTGGTGTGGCTGACGACGCTGACCGCGCAGGCGACCCGCCCGCCCGGCTCCCGCACCGGCGCCGCCACCGCGATCAGGCCGGGCTCGATGAGCTGGTCGTCCAGCGCGTACGGAGCCGACGGGTCGAGCAGGGCCAGGCCGGCCGCGCACCGGTCGGCGGGCAGCAGGTCGCCGACCCGGAAGGTGACCGACATCGTGCGCCGCCGGGTCACCTGCACGACGAAGCGCACCCCGTCGCCGTCGCGCACCGCCAGCGACACCGACTCGTCCAGCTCCTCGGCCAGGCGCTCGGCGACCGGCGCGAGCGCGTCGCGCAGCCCGCTGCCGCTCAGGTACGCCTCGCCCACCTCCATCAGGCGCGGCGCGAGCCGTACGTCGCGCCCGTCGAGCCGTACGTAGCCGAGGTGGGCGAGCGTGCCGAGCACCCGGTCCACCGTGGAGCGGGCCAGGCCGGTCGCGCGGACGAGGTCGGTCGCCCGCGCCGGCCGTCCTGGGTCGGCGGCCAGCGCGCGCAGCACGGCCAGGCCGCGCTCCAGGGTTCCGGCCGCTTCCATCGGCTCCGCCTCCCGCCTCCTGCCCGAAGGGCGTTTCCCTCCCGAAGGGCTTTGACAGGACAGCCCCCCGTGCAGATACTCGAAACACCACAATAGTGAACTAAAGTTCGCAGGGCGAACACATCTGGGCGAACGGAGCGTCGTGCCAAGAGACAAGGTGGTCGCCACGGCCGCGGAGGCGCTGGCGGGCGTGCAGGACGGCGCGTCGTTCGCCGTCGGCGGCTTCGGCCTCAGCGGCATCCCCAACGTGCTGATCCAGGCCCTCTACGACACCGGCGCCACCGGCATCGGCGTGGTGTCCAACAACTGCGGCGTCGACGGCGGCGGCCTCGGCGTCCTGCTGGCGGCCGGGCGCATCGCCCGCGTCACCGCCTCCTACATCGGCGACAACAAGGAGTTCGCCCGGCAGTACCTGTCCGGCGAACTGGAGGTCGAGCTCACCCCGCAGGGCAGCCTCGCCGAACGCCTGCGCGCCGGCGGCGCCGGCATCCCCGCCTTCTACACCCCGGCCGGTGTCGGCACGCCGATCGCCGAGGGCGGCCTGCCTCTGCGCCACAACCCCGACGGCTCCGTCGCGGCCGCCTCGCCGCCGAAGGAGGTGCGCGAGTTCGACGGCCGGCCGTACGTGCTGGAGCACAGCATCCGTACGGACTTCGCGCTGGTGCGGGCGGCCAAGGGCGACCGGTACGGCAACCTCGTCTTCAACAAGGCCGCCAGGAACTTCAACCCCCTCGCCGCCATGGCCGGCCGCGTCACGATCGCCGAGGTCGAGGAGCTGACCGAACTCGACCCCGACGAGGTCCACCTGCCCGGCGTGTTCGTCCAGCGCGTCCTCGTGCTCACCCCGGAGCAGGCCGCCGACAAGTCGATCGAGAAGAGGACGACCTCATGAGCTGGACCCGCGACGAGATGGTCGCGCGGGCGGCGGCCGAACTGCGCGACGGCGACTACGTCAACCTGGGCATCGGCCTGCCCACCCGCATCCCGTCGTTCCTGCCGGCCGGCGTGGACGTCGTCCTGCACTCCGAGAACGGCATCCTCGGCGTCGGCCCGTACCCGAAGCCGGACGAGCTCGACCCCGACCTGATCAACGCCGGCAAGGAGACCGTGACCGTGCAGCCGGGGGCGTCGTTCTTCGACTCCTCGATGTCGTTCGGCATGATCCGCGGCGGCCACATCGACGTGGCCGTGCTGGGCGCGATGCAGGTCTCGGCCCGCGGCGACCTGGCCAACTGGATGGTGCCCGGCAGGCTGGTCAAGGGCATGGGCGGGGCGATGGACCTCGTCCACGGGGCCCGCACGGTCATCGTCATCACCGAGCACACCGCCAAGGACGGCGCTCCGAAGATCGTCAAGGAGTGCTCGCTGCCCTTGACGGGTAAGGAGTGCGTCCACCGCATCATCACCGACCTCGGCGTCCTCGACATCACCGGCGAGGGGCTGAAGCTGGTCGAGTGCGCGCCCGGGGTGAGCGTGGAAGAGCTGCGCTCCCGTACCGACGCGGAGGTCACCGCATGAAGGACGTCTACATCGTCGACGCCGTACGCACGCCGTTCGGCCGTTACGGCGGCGCGCTCGCCGGCATCCGCCCCGACGACCTCGCCGCCCACGTCGTCGCGGCCCTGGCCGAGCGGAACGGCCTGGACGGCGCCGACGAGGTGATCCTCGGCAACGCCAACGGCGCCGGCGAGGAGAACCGCAACGTCGCCCGCATGGCCGCGCTGCTCGCCGGGCTGCCCGTGACCACGCCCGGCGCGACCGTGAACCGCCTGTGCGGCTCCGGCATGGAGGCCGTCATCCAGGCCTACCGCGCCATCGCCGTCGGCGACGCCTCGACCGTGATCGCGGGCGGCGTCGAGTCGATGACGCGCGCGCCGTGGGTGCTGCCCAAGCCCGACAAGGCCTTCCCGGCCGGCGGCCAGGAGCTCGTCTCCACGACGCTCGGCTGGCGGCTGGTCAACCCGAAGATGCCCGCCGAGCACACGGTGGCGCTGGGGGAGGGCGCCGAGCTGATCGCCGACAAGCACGGGATCACCCGCGCGGAGCAGGACGCGTACGCGCTGGCCAGCCACCAGAAGGCGGCCAAGGCCGACCTCGCGCGGGAGATCGTGCCCGTCGCCGGGCTCACCCGCGACGAGGGCATCCGCCACGACACCTCCCTGGAAGCGCTGGCCAAGCTGAAGCCCGTCTTCCGCAAGGACGGCGGCACCGTCACCGCCGGCAACTCCTCCCCGCTCAACGACGGCGCCGCGGCGCTGCTGCTGACCGACGAGGCCGGGCTGCGCGGCCGCGAACCCCTCGCCCGCGTCGTGGCGAGCGGCGCCAGCGCCCTGGAGCCCCGCTACTTCGGGCTCGGGCCCGTCGAGGCCGTGAACAGGGCGCTGGCCAAGGCCGGCAAGCGCTTCGCCGACCTGGACACCGCCGAGCTGAACGAGGCGTTCGCCGCGCAGGTGCTCGGCTGCCTGGCCGAGCTGCCCGACCTCGACCCCGCCATCGTCAACCCCGACGGGGGAGCGATCGCGATCGGCCACCCGCTCGGCGCGTCGGGCGCCCGCGTCACCGGCGCTGTGGTGCACCGGCTGGCCGCGGCCGGCTCGGGCACCGGCGTCGCGTCCCTGTGCATCGGCGTCGGCCAGGGGCTGGCCGTCGTACTCGAAAGGTAGCGTCATGTCCGAACCCCTCAATCAGGCCGACATCGACCGCGAGATCGCCGAGCTGACCGGTTCCGGCGGCGGACCCTCCGGCCACCCCGCCCGCGACTACACCCCCTACCGCAGCACCCTCCTGCGCCACCCCAAGCAGCCGCTGGTCGCGATCAAGGACCCCGAGGCGGCCGAGCTGAACGGGCCCGCCTTCGGCGTCACCGACGTGACCGCGCTGGACAACGACCTCACCCAGCAGCACCTCGGCGAGCCGCTGGGCGAGCGGATCACCGTCACCGGCCGCGTCCTCGACCGCGACGGCCATCCCGTGCGCGGCCAGCTCGTGGAGATCTGGCAGGCCAACGCCTCCGGCCGCTACCTGCACCAGCGCGACGACCATCCCGCGCCGCTCGACCCCAACTTCACCGGCGTCGGCCGCTGCCTGACCGACGACGACGGCCGCTACCGCTTCACCACGATCAAGCCGGGCGCGTACCCGTGGCGCAACCACGTCAACGCCTGGCGGCCGGCGCACATCCACTTCTCGCTGTTCGGCACCGCCTTCACCCAGCGGCTGGTGACCCAGATGTACTTCCCGGGCGACCCGCTCTTCCCGTACGACCCGATCCTGCAGTCGGTCACCGACGAGAGCGCCCGGCAGCGGCTGGTCGCCACGTACGCGCACGAGCTGTCGCAGCCGGAGTGGTCGCTCGGCTACCGGTGGGACATCGTGCTCGACGGCCCCGCCGCGACCTGGATGGAGGAAGGCCGATGAACCCCACCCCCTCGCAGACGGTCGGCCCGTTCTACGGGTACGCCCTGCCGTTCCCCGGCGGCGGCGACATCGCGCTCGGCGGCATCACCGTCCACGGGTACGTCTACGACGGCGCGGGCGCGCCGGTGCCGGACGCGCTGCTGGAGTTCTGGCAGGCCGACGAGGACGGTGACCTGCGGGGCAGGCCCGGCTCGTTGCGGCGTGACCCGGTGAACGGCGCGGTCATCGGCAGGAACGGCGTCGACTTCACCGGCTTCGGCCGGGTCCCCACCGACGCCGACGGCCACTGGGTCCTGCGTACGGTGCGGCCGGGAAACGGGTACATCAGCGTGTGCGTGTTCGCCCGCGGCCTGCTCCACCACCTCTACACCCGCATCTACCTCGGTCAGGACGCCTTCCTGGACTCCCTGCCGCCGCAGCGGCGGGCCACGCTGGTGGCGGCCGAGGAGCGCGAGGGCGTGCACCGCTTCGACATCCACCTGCAGGGCGAGAAGGAGACGGTCTTCCTTGACTTCGGCTGATCAAGGACCCCCGCCGGATCCCGCCTCCACGGCGGGGCCCGGCGGTGCGGTGGCCGACCTCGGGCTGTTGTCCCCGATGCGCGGGGCGGCCGAGGCCACCGGGGACGCCGCCGTGCTCCAGGCCATGCTGGACGCCGAGGCGGCGCTGACGCGCGCCCAGGCGGCCCTCGGCCTGGCGCCCGCCGAAGCGGCCGTGGCCGTCACCGCCGCCGCCCGCGCGGCGGCGTTCGACCTGCCGGGCCTGGTGGAGCGGGCCCGCTCCGGCGGCAACCCGGTGATCCCGCTGGTGGAGGACCTGCGCCAGGCCGCGACGCCGCACGGCGCGTACGTGCACCGAGGCGCGACCAGCCAGGACATCGTCGACACCGCGCTCATGCTCATCGCCCGCCGCGCGCTCGGACTCGTCCTGGCCGACCTGGATCAGGTGGTCGACCGGCTCGCCGCGCTGGCGGCCGAGCACCGCGACACCCCGATGGCCGCGCGGACGCTCACGCAGCAGGCCGTTTCCACGACGTTCGGCCTCAAGGCGGCGGGCTGGCACGAACTTGCCACCGCCGCCCGCACCCGCCTGACATCCGCCCGCCAGGCCCTGCCCGCCCAACTGGGCGGCGCCGCCGGCACCCTCGCCGCGTTCGGGGAGAAAGGCGTCGATACGGCGCTGCGGTTGCCCGGGGCGTTCGCCGCCGAGCTCGGGCTGGCCGAGCCTCGGCTGCCGTGGCACGTGGTGCGCACTCCCGTCGCCGACCTGGCCGGGGCGCTGGCGTTCACCGCTGGGGCGCTGGGCAAGCTCGCGGCCGACGTGCTGGTGCTGTCGCGCACCGAGATCGGGGAGCTGTCCGAGGGCGTGGGCGGCGGGTCGTCGTCCATGCCGCACAAGCACAACCCCGTCAGGGCCACGATGATCGCCGCGGCGGCCCGGCAGGTGCCGTCGCTCGCCGCGATCCTTTACGGCTCCCTCACCGCCGAGGACGAGCGCCCGTCCGGAGCTTGGCACGCCGAGTGGCAGCCGCTGCGCGAGGCGCTGCGCCTGGTGGCCGGCGCCGCCCGCGACGCCGCCGAACTCGTCACCGGCCTGCGCGTACACCCCGGCCGCATGCGCGCCAACCTGACCGTCCCCGAAGACCCCGGCCCAGCACCCGCGCTCGTGGACCGAGCCCTGACCGCCGAGACCCCCGGCCGCGCGCAAGGGGACCGAGCCTTGACCGACGAGATCCCCGGCCGCGCGTCTGTCGAGCCGGGCATGGACAACGAGGCACAGCCGTGATGTTGCACTACCGTCTGGACGGCCCCGAACAGGGGCAGCCGCTCGTGCTCGGGCCGTCGCTCGGCACCTCCACCCGCCTGTGGGACGCGCAGGTGCCCGCGCTCGCCCGCACCTTCCGCGTCCTCAGGTACGACCTGCCCGGCCACGGCGTCTCGCCCGCGCAGCCGTTCGCGAGCCTGGACGACCTGGCCGCCCTGGTGCTGGAGACGACCGCCGCCGAGGGCATGGAGAGCTTCCACTACGCGGGCGTCTCCATCGGCGGCGCGATCGGCGCCACGCTGGCCACCCGCCACCCCGGGCGCGTGCGTTCCCTCGCCATGGTCTGCTCCTCGGCCCGGTTCGGCGACCCCGCCTCCTGGCGGGAGCGGGCCGCGCTGGTCCGGGCCGAGGGCACCGGGCCGCTGCTGGAGGCCGGCGTGGGCCGCTGGTTCGCCGGGCCGCCCCGCCAGGACCTCCTGGACGACGTGGCCGCCGCCGACCCCGCCGCGTACGCCGCCTGCTGCGACGCCCTGGCCGCCTACGACCTGCGCGGCGAGCTCGCGTCCATCACCGTGCCCACCCTCGTCGTGGCCGGCCGCGCCGACCCGGCCACGCCGCCCGCGCACGCCAGGGAGCTGGCCGACGGCATCCCGGACGTCACGCTCGTGGAG
>NZ_SMKQ01000134.1 GCF_004348995.1 Nonomuraea terrae | reverse complement strand
GTACCGCCCCCTGTCCCGCACCACGACCTGGCCCCGGGAATCCCGCCAGACCCTCACCGGCGACTCCTCCGGCTCGGACGTCATGATCGCCGTCTACACCCCGGCCATCGCGGGCGGTACGGACGTCCGAGACGGCGCGGGTCTCCCGCCGTCGCCTCCAGCCGGGACCCGGCTCGTGGTGCTGCCCGCCTTCCACCTGACCCGCGGCGTGCCCGACCCGGCTCAGGCCCGCGCCGTGCTGGACGGTCTGTCGTCCTGGTGCGCGCGGCACGCCTGCGAGGCGGTCACCGCCCTGGCCCTGCCGTCTCGCCATGACGAGCCGGAGGTCGTCGCGGTGACGGGCGTCGCCTCGGATGCGGGCGTGGCGGCCGCGGTGGGTGCCGGTGGGGTGCGGTACGCCGTCGTCCTGGTCGGGGGCGAAGGGGTGATCGCCCGTCGGGACGTCACCCATCTGGGCCCGCACGCGTCGTGGGCGGAGCCGGGTGAGGAACCGCCGCGGACCGTTCGGCGGCCGTGGGGGACGCTGGCTCTGCTGGCGGGGGAGGAGTTGGCGCCGTTCGAGCCGTCGCGCGTGGCGGCGGTGGAGGGTGCCGACGTGATCGCCGTGCCGGCCGCGGTGTCGTGGCCGTTCCCCGTGCCCTCCGACGGCACCCGGGTGCCGCTCGAACCGGAGGAGCTGCGCCGTCCCGACCCCGCCTTCGCCCATCCCGCGCGACTGCGGGCGGGCGACTCCCACGTGTGGGTGGCCCTGGCCAACGCCGGCCCGGTGCCCGGCGGCGTGTTCGCCCCCGATCACGTGGCGGTGCCGCGCCGGGAGGTCCTCGCCACCGAGCCGGGCTGGACCTCGCTGTCCTGCCCGCTGAGCGGCCCCGACGACATGGGCGCGGTCTGCGCGGCGAAACCCCAGCTGGCCCGCCGGCGCGCCGACCTGTTCACCGCGACCCTCCTCGCCCCGGTGACCCTCCTCCCGGAAAGCCCGGCGATCGGGACCGGCGCGGGCCAGAGCCCGGTGACGGGCTGACGCCGGCGACGCAGCCGGGCTCCGGTCAGAACGACAGCAGATCGAAGGTGCCCGCGGTGCGGAAGCCGATGCGGTGGTAGAGCGATTCGGCGACGGAGGTGGAGGTGAGCGCGGCGGTGCGCACGCCGCGCTCGCGGGCCAGGTCGAGCGCGGCGGTCGTCAGGGCGGAGGCGACACCGCGGCTGCGCTGCTCGGGCTGGGTGCCGACGAAGTAGAGGGTGAGCAGGTCGTGGCTCAGCCAGGCCACCGTGGTGCCGGCGAGCACGTCGTCGTCGAGGCGGGCGGCCAGCCTGATCACCGTGCCGTCCGCGGAGAACGCACTCTCCCGCTCGATCGCGGCGGCGACGCCGGCCCGGCTGATTCCGGACACCCGGCCGTAGGCCGGGACGAATTCCGACAGGTCGGTGGTCTCCGTGATGCGCAGCCCGGCAGGCATGGGCGCGGATGCCGCCCGGTCTGTCGCCACGGTCATGATCGGCATGCGGGAGAGGCGGACGGCGCCGAGGGACAGCAGGGCGTCCGCGGTGCCGGCGTCGCTGTCCGGGCCGGCCCACCAGATCCGCGGCACGCCGTCGAGGCGGTCACGAGCCTCGGCGAGCGCGTCCCGCGGGGCACGCCCGCTCACGCGCAGCACGCCGTTCAGCGGCGCGTGCGGCACCTCGCTGCGGTAGATCGGCAGATCGTCGCTCGCGGGCGCGCCGACGTTCCAGCCGAGAAGGTACGCGC
The DNA here is from genome assembly GCF_004348995.1 of Nonomuraea terrae. GTDB lineage: Bacteria > Actinomycetota > Actinomycetes > Streptosporangiales > Streptosporangiaceae > Nonomuraea > Nonomuraea terrae. The sequence continues at coordinate 23,142 of NZ_SMKQ01000134.1, read as the reverse complement.
GGTGCGCCGCGAGCACCGTGTCGAGCGATTCCACCCGACGATGGTAGGGGGACGCGTACCAAGGCGTGATGGCGGGCGGTGCGGGCTCGCGGTGTCAGGGAACGGTGAAGGCATGGCGGTGACGCTCAGGCAGCTGGTGGCCGATGCGCGGCTGGGGCTGCGGGTGGTGTTCGGGCACGAGGGGCTCGATCATCCGGTGCGGTGGGTGGCGGTGTCCGAGCTGCCGGATCCCGGGCCCTGGCTGGGCGGCGCCGAGCTGCTGCTGACCAGCGGCATGTGGCTGCGGGACGAGCCCGACAGGGCGGCGGCGGCCGAGCGGTGGGCCGACCGGCTGGCCGCCGCCCAGGCCAGGGCGGTCGGGTTCGGGCTCGACCCGTGGTTCACCGAGATCCCCGCCGAGGTGGTCGCCGCCACCCGCCGCCACCGGCTCACCCTCCTGGAGGTGCCGGTACGCACGCCGTTCGTGGCCGTGGACCGTGCGGTCGCCGACCTGAACGCCGCCGAGGCGCGCAAGGAGGCCGAGCAGGCCAGGAGAGTGCAGCAGCGGCTCGCGGAGGCGGGGCGCGCCGGACGCCAGGCGGTCATCGACCGGCTGGCCCGCGAGCTGCGCGGATGGGTGGCCGTCCTGGACGCCGGGCACGCGGTGACCCTGCGCGCGCCCCATGACGCGGGGCCGTCCGGAGCGGCGCTCGCCGCCCTGGCCCGGCGCGCCGACCGCCAGTCGCTGCACATGCTCCAGGACGAGCTGGACGGCGTGCCGGTGACCGCCGTACCGCTCGGCCCGGCCAGGGAACGTCGCGGCACGCTCTGCGTCGGCGCGGGCATGGTGGCGGAGCGGCCGAACTGGACGGCCGGCATCGTCGGCACCGCCGCGGCCCTGCTCACCGTGCTGGAGCGGGGCGGAGAGCGGGAGCTGCGCGGCGTGGTGGGGAACCTGCTCGCCGAGGGCGACGTGCGCGCGGCGGCCAGGGTGGCGGCGATCGTCGAGCTTCCGCTGCCGTCCGAGATGATCGCCGTGGCGCTGACCGGGCCGGGACACCGCCAGGCCACGGCCCGGATCGTCGCCGCCGGGGGCTGGCCCGCCTCCCGCGACCCGGCGGTGGTGCTGGCGACGCCCGGCTTCGGCGAGGAGCGGCTGCCCGGCCTGCTGGGGAGCGCGCGTGCCGGGGTGTCATCGCCGAGACCGCCCGAGCAGGCGGTGGCCGGGATCAGGGAGGCGCTCCTCGCCGCCGGTCTGACCAGACCGGATCGTCCCGTGGTGCGCTACGCCGACACGCCCGCCATGGAGCTGGACCGCCTGCTCTCCTCGTCCGGCGCCGTCCGTTTCGCCGACGCGCTGCTCGCACCGGTGAACGCGGCGCCGGACGCCGCCGCCCTGCTGACGGCGGCCAGGGCGTGGGTGGCGGCCAACTACCGCTGGGACCCCGCGGCCGCCGCCGCCGGGGTGCACCGGGAGACGATCCGCGCCCGTCTGAACCGCCTCGCCGCCCTGGCCAGCCTGAACCTCGACACCCCGGGCGACCGCCTCGCCTTGTCCCTGGCCCTCAGCGTCCTCCCCACCACCACCCACCAGGTGACGCCGCCCCAGAGGTAGGGTCGAGCATGCGATCTCGAACGAGCGGCATGTGGTGGGGCACCGCGATCGAAGCGCCGGACCCGGCAGCCCTGGCCCGCTTCTACGCCGGACTGCTGGAGTGGCCGATCGTGCACGAGGAGCCGGGGACGGCCGTCGTCGCCCCGCCACAGGGGTCCGTGTACATCGTCTTCCAGGAGGCCACCGGCTACCGGCCGCCCGCGTGGCCGCCGGCCGGTGGAGAGCAGCGGCCGATGATGCACTTCGACTTCCAGGTGAGCGACCTGGACGAGGCGGTCGTCGAGGCCGTCGCCATGGGGGCCCGCCTCGCGCCGGTCCAGCCGCAGGAGAACGTACGCGTGCTCTTCGACCCCGCCGGGCATCCTTTCTGCCTGTGCCGCGACGACGGCTAGTCGTTCGCGACGGGGTGCGGCGGTCGCCGGCCGACGGCGAAGCCGCCGGCCAGGACTCACGCGTCACCCCTACGGGTCACTTCGCTCCGGCACGCCCGGTCAGACCCGGTTCGCCTCCTGGCCGGCGAGCCGGGCGGTCAGCCCCTGCAGCACGCAGTCGAGCCCGGTGGCGAACGCGCCGTCGCGGTCTCCGCGCGGGTCGCGCCCCCGGCGGGCGGCGTACAGGGCGCGCAGCCTCGGATGGTCGCGTACGGCGTGCTCGGCCGACGGCCACAGGCGCTCGGCCCACTCCCGCTCGCTCCGCCCGCTGCGCGCCAGCGTGGCCAGCCACGCGGCCTCGCTCGCCGAGATCCCGACGACGTACGCCACGACGGTGTTGACCGCCTGGTCGGCGGCCTCCAGGGACAACCCCGCCTCCTCGAAGACGGCGAGCATGGCCTCCGACAGCCGCGACATGTTGGGCCCGAGGTAGGCCACGCCCGCCTCGCCGAGCACCGAGACGATCCACGGGTGGCGCAGGATCGTGGCACGCATGCTCGCGGCGCAGCGCGCGACGGCCGCCCGCCAGCCGTCCGGGTCGCCGGTGCGCGGGGCTTCGACCTCGCCGTAGACCTCGTCCACGACGAGCTCGATCAGCTCGCTCTTGGTGGCCACGTGCGTGTACAGCGAGGTGGCGCCGGCCTGCAGTCGGGCGCCCAGCTTGCGCATGCTCAGGGCGTCGACGCCCTGAGCGTCGAGCAGGTCGAGCGCGGCGGCGACGATCTGCGCCCGGTTGAGCGCCGGCTGCTCCCGGCCCTGCCGCCCGGGGCGCATCCACACCGACGGGACCTTGTCGCCGGCCATGTGACCTCCTCCTCACGACGCTGCCTGAACAGTGTACGGGTTGCGCACGCTGTGCTGAGATCCGTACAGTGTGCGGAATCTTCCGAACACTGTACGGACAGGAGCTCTTCCGTGATCTTTTTCGACAGCGAGCGCTGGCAGGCCAGGCTCGACGAGCTGCGCGCCGCCCACGGCGTCCCCGGCGCGGCGCTGGCCGTGCTGGCCGGCGGGACCGTGCACGAGCTGGCCGCCGGAGTGCTGCACCGGGGCACGGGAGTGGCGGCGCGGCCCGGCTCGGTGTTCCTGGCCGGGTCGCTGGCCAAGGTCTACACGGCCACGCTGGTCATGCAGCTCGCCGACGAGGGCAGGCTCGACCTGGACGCGCCGGTGGTGAGCGCCCTGCCGGAGTTCGCCACGCCGGAACCGCGCGCCACCGAGGCCGTCACCGTCCGCCGGCTGCTCTCCCACACCGGCGGTCTGACGAACGACTTCACCTACGACTCCGGGCGCGGCGACGACTGCCTCGCCCGCTACGTCGCGGCCCTGCGGGAGGTGCCGCTCGACTGCCCGCCCGGGAGCGCGCTGTCGTACGGCAGCTCCGGCTACGTCGTGCTGGGCCGCCTGGTCGAGGTGCTCACCGGGCTGACCTGGGACCGCGCGCTGCGCGAACGGCTGCTGGACCCGCTCGGGCTGGAGCACACGATGACGCTGCCGGAGCAGGCGCCGCGCTTCCGCGTGGCCATGGGACACATCGGCGCCGACCCGGCTCCGGTGTGGGACGCCATGCCGCGCTCGGCGGGGCCGTACGGGAGGATCATCGTCTCGGCCGGGGACGTGGCCCGTTTCGCCCGGATGCACCTGGACGGCGGGGTGGCACCCGGCGGCGCCCGCGTCCTGTCCGAGCGGGCCGTCGCCGCCATGCGGGCCCGCCACGCCGACAGCCCGGACCCGTGGTCGATGTCGGCCGACGGCTGGGGCCTGGGCTGGACGCTGCACGACTGGGACGGCGTCCCCGGCTTCGGCCACGACGGCAGCGCCGTCACCCAGCACGCCTACCTGCGCGTTGTCCCCCACGCGGGGGTGGCCGTGGTCCTGCTGGCCAACGGGGGCCGGTTCGCCCGGCTCTACGCCGACCTGTGCGGGGAGCTGCTGGCCGAGCTGGCGGGCGTGCGCCTGCCGCCGCCGTTCGCGCCGCCGGCCGTTCCGCCGGAGGCCGACATGTCGGCGCTGGACGGCGTCTACCGGCGGGCGGGCGTGGTCATCACCGTCGGCGGCGGGCGCATCCGCTACGAGTTCGTGGACGGCATGGAGGGCCTGTCGCCGCCGCTGGAGGCCGGGCTCGTGCCGGTGTCGGGGAACGTGTTCGCCGCGAGCGGCGGCCCGTTCCGCGAGGACCACGTGCCCGTCGTCTTCGGCGCGCTGCCGGACGGCACCCCGTGCGTGTACGTCAGCATGCGCTGCGCCCCGAAGGCCGAGTAGTTCTCTCGGCCAAAAAAGATCTATGCATGAAATCCCGCTATAGAGGTCTGTCGGGGTACGAGTTCCCGCATGCTCGGACAGTTCACCCGTTCGCTGCGTGCCGTGGCCACGGCCGTCGGCTCGCTTGGCGGGCGCTCCACCTGGCGCTATCCGGGCCGCGTCCATCTGGAGCTGCTGCGCCGCCCCGTCCACGAGACGGAGATCGAGCGCCGGCTGCAGGCCGTGCCGGGCGTGCGATGGGCCCGGGTGAACGCGCCGCTGCGCCGCGTGATCGTCGCGCTGGAGGAGGAGCCCGCCGAGATCCGCGCCCTGATGCGGGCGCTGGACGAGGCCGAGGCCCTGGTCGAGGAGAAGGTGGTACACGAGCCGCCACCCGGCGTGGTGCTCGCGGCCGACCTGGGCGGCATCCTCGCGACCGGCGTCGAGTGGCTGATCCGGCGCACCCCGCTGCCCGCCGAGGCCCCCGGCCTGGTGTCGCTGGTCGACAACCTGCCGAGGCTGCGGGAGGCCATCGACGCGTCCATCCCGTTGCCCGCGCTGAAGTCGTGGCTGCCCGTGGCCGGCGCCGCCGTGCAGGGCCTCGCGCCGGGCGTGACCGGGCTGGTCGTCGACGTCACGCAGCGCCTGGTGCAGCTGCGCGAACGGCACGCCATCGAGAGCGCCTGGGCGGGGGCGCACGAGCACCTGACCGCGACGCCCGAGCGGGCCGCGGCCGGTGAGATCCCCGCGCAGCGGCCCTGCCCGCTGCCGCCCGGCCCGGCCGAGCGCTACGCCGACCAGCTGCTCACCGGGGCGCCGCTGGGCGGCGTGATCGGCTCGCTGCTCAGCACGAACGTCCGGCGCGGCCTGCAGACGGCGATGATCTGCACGCCCCGGCCGGCGTTCGCGGGCCGGGAGATGTTCGCCGCCGAGCTCGGCGGCGTGCTGTCGCGCAGGGGCGTGGTGGTCGCCGACTGCGAGGCGCTGCGCCGGCTGGACCGGATCGACACCGTGGTGCTCGACGAGGACGTCCTGCTGTCGCCGCGCTCCGTCGTCGACGAGGTGCGCCCGGCCTCCGGGGCGGACCCGGAAGAGGTGACCACCTGGCTCTACCGGCTGTTCGACCCCGACCGGCCGCAGGCCGCCCAGGAGGAGGGGCCGTGGCGGCTGCGGGCCAAGGGCGACCGGCTCACCCTCACCCGCGACGGACGCCGCCAGGCGGTGGCCGAGACGCGCCGGCAGCGCTCGCCCGCAGGGCAGGCCGTCGTCGCCGCCGTCCGCGCCACCGGGCTCCGGCTCGTCGTACGGCCGGGCGTCACCGCCGCCGAGATCGCGACGCTCCAGTCCGAGGGTGCCGCCGTCCTCGTGGTCTCCCAGGACGCCCACGCCCTCGCCCAGTCCGACTGCGGCATCGGACTCCTCCCGCCCACGCACCGGCCCACGCCGGACGGTCCCTTGGAGGGGGACGGGGAAACCGGACGCGGCGGCGCGCCCGAGGCCGCCCGGCCGGCCGGAGACGGTGCCGGTGCGGGCGAGGGGGCCGAGTGGGACGCGCATGTGCCGTGGGGGGCTCATCTGTTCGTGGAGAGTGATCTGCGAACGTTGGTGCCGGTGATCGCGGCCGTGCCGGCGGCGCGGGACGTGGCCGCCGACGGCGTGCGGCTGGCCCGCGTGGGCACCGGCGTCGGCGTGCTGTTCACCCTCACCTCGCACGCCCGCCGGTCGGCCGGCCGCGGACTGGCCGGCGTGCACATCGCCACCTGCCTCGCCATGGCCTGGGGCGCCTGGCGCGCGTGGCGGGCAGCCAGCACCTCCGTACGGCTCGTCCCCGACGACCGCCCCTGGCACGCGATGCCGGTCGAGGCGGTGCTGCGCGAGCTGGACACGGACGCCGGCGGCCTGAGCACCGAGGAGGCGGCCAGGCGGCATCGCCCCGTCGCCGCGGACCGGCGGCCCTCCCTGCTCCGCGAGACGGCGGCGGAGCTGGCCAACCCGTTCACGCCGGTGCTCGCGGCCGGCGCGGTGGGCTCGGCCGTGGTGGGCTCCCTGGTGGACGCGGCGCTGGTGTCCGCCGTCGTGGGGGCGTCGGCGCTGGCCGGGGGCATGCAGCGGCGGGCCGCCGCCCGCACGCTGGCCGAGCTGTCCCGGCACGTCAGCGTGCCCGCGAGGGTGCTGCGCGACGGTCGGGCGCACGACGTCGGGGCCCGCGACCTGGTCCCGGGCGACGTGGTGGAGCTCTCGGCCGGTCAGGTGGTGCCCGCCGACTGCCGCATCCTGACGGCGGACGGGCTGGAGGCGGACGAGTCCGCACTGACGGGCGAGTCGCTGCCGGTGTCCAAGGCCGCCGCGCCGGTCTTCGCCAGGGAGGTCGCCGACCGTACGTCGATGCTCTACGAGAGCACGTCGATCGCGGCGGGCAACGCCACGGCGGTGGTGGTGGCCGTGGGGGAGGCCACGCTGACGGGCCGCGCCATGGCCGTCGCCGAGGAGGAGGCCCCGCGCAGCGGCGTGGCCGAGCGCCTGGCCAGGATCACCCGCGCGACCACGCCGATCGCGCTCGGCTCGGCCGCCGCCGTGACGCTGGCCGGTGCTGTACGGGGCCGCCCGCTTCGGCAGACGCTCGGCGAGAGCGTCAGCCTCGCCGTGGCGGCCGTGCCCGAGGGGCTGCCGCTGCTGGTCAGCGCGGCCCAGCTGGCGGCCACCCGCCGGCTGTCCGCGCACGGCGTGCACGTACGCGATCCGCGCACCATCGAGGCGCTCGGCCGGGTGGAGGTGCTCTGCTTCGACAAGACGGGCACGCTGACCGCGGGCCTGATCCGGCTGACCCGGGTGTGCGACGCCCGCCACGAGGTGTCCGTACGGGAGCTGGGCGGACTGCGCGAGGTGCTGGCGGCCGGGCTGCGGGCGACGCCCGGCGAGGAGGGCAACGGCCAGCACAGCCATCTCACCGACGCGGCCGTCGCCGCCGGCGCCAAGGAGGCACGGGTGACCCGCAGGACCGGCGCGCGCGGCTGGCGGGAGCTGGCGGCGCTGCCGTTCGAGCCGTCGAGGGGCTTCCACGCGACGCTCGGCAAGGCGGGCGGCCGCACTCGGCTGCTCAGCGTCAAGGGCGCGCCCGAGACCGTGCTGCCGCGCTGCACCCACCTGCTCGTGAACGGCGAGGTACGCGACCTCGACCGCAAGGAACGGCGGCGCATCGAGGAGCGCGTGGAGCGGCTGGCCGCCGCCGGGCACCGCGTGCTGGCGGTGGCCGAGAACCGCACCGAGGCCGCCGACCTCGACGACGCCGACGTGACCGGCCTGACCTTCGTCGGGCTGCTGGGCCTGGCCGACACCGTACGGCTCACCGCCAGCCCGGCGGTAACCCGGCTGCGCGCGGCGGGCGTGCAGATCGTCATGCTCACCGGTGACCACCCCAGCACGGCCGCCGCCATCGCCGCCGAGCTGATCGCCGGCGAGCCCGTCGTGGTCACCGGCGCCGACCTGGACGCCCTGGACGACGCCGGGCTGGACGAACGCCTCCCGACGGTCGACGTGGTGGCCAGGTGCACGCCGGAGCAGAAGGTCAGGGTCGTGCGCGCGTTCCAGCGGCTGGGCAGGGTCGTCGCGATGACCGGCGACGGCGCGAACGACGCCGCGGTCATCCGGCTGGCGGACGTGGGCATCGCGCTCGGCCTGACGGGCACTCCGGCGGCCCGCGCGGCGGCCGACCTCGTGGTGAGCGACGACCGGCTGGAGACCATCGTCTCGGCTCTGGCCGAGGGCCGTGCCATGTGGGCGTCGGTGCGCGAGGCGCTGGCCATCCTGGTGGGCGGCAACCTGGGCGAGATCGGCTTCACCCTGCTCGGCGCGATCGTCACGGGCGGCTCCCCGCTGACGGCCCGCCAGCTGCTGGTGGTCAACATGCTCACCGACCTGGCACCCGCGCTCGCCATCGCGCTGCGCGCGCCCACGCCGGAGGAGGCGGCGAACCGGCTGGAGGAGGGCCCGGAGCGCTCGCTGGGCCGGGCGCTCACCCGCGACATCGTCCGGCGGGCGCTGGTCACCGCGGCCGGCGCCGGACTCGGCTGGACGGTGGCGCGCTTCACCGGGACGGCGGCGCGGGCCCGTACCGTGGGCCTCGTCGCGCTGGTCGGCACCCAGCTCGCCCAGACGCTGCAGGCCGCCGGGCGCGATCGTACGGTGCTGCTCAGCGCGCTCGGCTCGGCGGCGGCGCTGGCCGCGATCGTGCAGACGCCCGGCGTCAGCCACTTCTTCGGTTCGGCCCCGCTCGGGCCGGTGGCCTGGGCGACCGCGCTCGGCGCGGTGGCCGCTGCGCTGATCATCGACCGGCTCGTCCAGGGCCCGGTGGACAGGGCCCTGGACGGGTACGCGCTGCGTGAGCCGGGCCGAAAGGAGCCGGGCCGGGAAGAGCCGGGCCGGGACGAGTCGGGCCGGGACGAGTCGGGCCGGGACGAGTCGGCGCGGAAGGAGCCCGCGCCGAAGGTCGCCTACGCCTGACGGGTCACAGCGAGCCGTCCTGCCAGGGGCCGGTGATGGCGAAGGTGATGCCCGGCGACTGGATGTTGGCGAACAACCATCCGCCGTCGTTGGTGTCGAACACCGAGCCGCACCACTCCGAGCCGGTGTAGTTCCCCGGGGCCACGTTCTTGCCGGGCACGCCGCCGTCCGGGATGACGACCGCGTTCTCCGCGAACGGGAAGATCTCCCCGTCGGTGGTCAGGCCGTGCAGGAACTCCACGCCGGAGCCGTCCTCGCACAGCACGATGCCGCCCCGCGGGCTGACGCAGATGTTGTCGGGGTTGTTCAGCACGGCGGCGTTCGGCGAGGCGAACAGCACGCGCATGGTGTTCTCGGCGATGTCGTACTCGAAGACCTGTCCCTGACCGATGGGGCCGCCGCTGGTGCTGACGATGTAGATCTTGCCGTCGTGGTACCAGGCGCCCTCCAGCCGGTTGAACGACGCGCCGCCCTTGGCGACGCCCTGCCGCACGACGCTGGTCTCGCCGGGGCAGGGGTCGGGCTCGTCGATGACGACCCACCCGATCTCCGGATAGGTGACGCCCGTGCCGTCGGCGTAGGTGACGTACGCCGAGGAGCCGATCGTCATCATCTCCAGCACGCCGCCCTGCGACAGGTCGCCCCTGACCTTCGGCCGGAACCGGTAGAAGCCGCTGGGCGTCGCGTCCTCGGTCTCGTAGACCCAGCCGGTGCGCGGGTCCACCGCCACGGCCTCGTGCGAGAAGCGCCCCATCTCCTTGTACGGCTCGGCGCTGCTGACGCCGTCGTGCGGGACCTCGAAGATGTAGCCGTGCCGGTACTCGCCGTTGATCTCCGTGGTCTCCTCGCAGGACAACCAGCTGCCCCACGGGGTGGGCCCGCCGGCGCAGTTGCGCACGGTGCCGCCGAGGCTGGCCCAGCTGTCCAGGAACTCGCCCGTGCGCGTGTCGAAGATCAGCGAGGTGGTGCCGCCGCCGGCTGTCGGGTTGTAGGCCGGGTCCACGAAGGCGCCGTTCAGGCTGCCCAGCTCGTGGTTGCGGACCAGCACGGTCCAGTGGCCCTTGCCCGTGCCCTTGGTGCGCGCCTTGAGCGCGCCGCTCGGCCGGAACGCGGCCATCCCGTCGTGCGCTCCGGGCGTCGGGCGCCCGTCGGTCATCGGGTCACCGGTCCATCCGTGGGTGACGTACTCGAAGCCGCGCGGCAGTTTCAGCAGCTCCAGCCCGGTGGTGTGGTCCTTCACCGGCGCGAGGGGGCCGTAGTCGGGGCTGAAGGGCCGCTTCACCATGGTGGAGGCGTCAGCCGTACGGGCGGACAGGGCGGCCAGCGGGCCTGCGGCGACCACGCCCAGGGTGGTGGCTGCCAGAAATCCGCGGCGGTCTAAACCGGTCATCTTTCGCTCCTTGCTCAGCTGTTCGACGTGCGCCACAGGCCACGCTCGGTTCCCTCCATGTCCGTACGGCAAAGCCGGGATGACGCCGTACCGAACGCAGCCTGAGAGTCGGTTGGGGGACTGCGGGTAGCGGGACGGGGTGGACGAGTGGTGCTATCTGCCGGCGAGGGAGCTCGCGGAACGGCTGCGCCGGCGGGAACTCACCGCCGTGGAGGTCCTCGACGCCTACGCCGAGCGCGTCGGAAGGCTCAACCCCTCGCTCGTCGCGATCGTCGCCGCGGACTTCGACCAGGCCAGGCGGGCCGCCGCCGAGGCCGACCGGCGGCTCGCGCGCGGCGAGGAGGCGGGGCCGCTGCACGGCGTCCCCATGGTGGTCAAGGACGGGCACGACGTCGCCGGGCTGCGCACCACGCTCGGCACCGAGCTCTACGACCGCGTCCCCGACCGGGACGGCACGGTCGCCGCCCGCCTCCGCTCGGCCGGCGCGATCCCGTTCGGCCACAGCAACGTGCCGCCCTTCCTGGCCCGGTACCGTTCCGAAAACGCGATCTTCGGGCGGAGCGACAATCCCTGGGACCCGCGCCGCACGCCCGGGGGCTCCAGCGGCGGTGGCGCGGCCGCGCTCGCGGCGGGGCTGACCCCGATCGAGGTCGGCTCCGACTACGGGGGCTCGCTGCGGCTGCCGCCGCACTTCTGCGGCGTGTACGGCCTCGTGGCCACCGAGCACCGCGTGCCGGCCACGGGGTTCTGGCGACCGCTTGAGGGCCGGGCGCGTGGCACCCGCATCCTGATGTCGTTCGGCCCGATGGCGCGCGACCTCGACGACCTGGAGCTCGTCCTGCGGGTGATCGCCGGGCCCGACGGGCGCGACGGCGAGGTGCCGCCCGTGCCGCTGCGCGAGCGCCGCCGCCGTACGCTGCCCGAGCTGCGGCTGGCCGCGGTGCCGGAGCTGCCAGGCGCGTCCGTCGCGGCGAGCCTGCGCGCCGAGGTCGAACGCGTCGCCGCCCAGGCGTCCGACGCCGGCGCCCGCGTCGAGGAGCGGCTGCCGCAGGTCGACTGGGACGAGCAGCGGCTGTCCGCCGAGCTGATGGGGGCGGCCACCGGGGTGTTCGACCCCGACGCCGTCCTGCCCGACGCCCATCGCGGCCTGGCGTGGTACCTGCGGGCGCTCGACCGGCGCGACCGTTTCGCGGCCGCCTGGCACGACTTCTTCGCCGGGTACGACGCGCTGATCCTGGCTCCGGGGACGACCACCGCGTTCCTCCACGACAGCACGGACGACGAGGGGCAGGACCGCCAGTTGGTGTTCACCAACCTCGCCGGGCTGCCCGCGCTGACCGCGCCCGCCGGCCGTGACGAGGCGGGCCTGCCGATCGGCGTGCAGCTCGTCGGCCCGCCCTGGTCGGAGATCCGGCTGATCGAGATCGCCGCCGCGCTCGAGGAGGCGGGCATCCTGCCCGGCTTCGCCCGGCCGCCCGGCTACTGAGCCGTCATGCTGAAGTGTCTGCGGTAGCGGCTGGGCGCGACGCCGAACCGCCTGGTGAACGTCCGCCGGAACGTCTCCGGGCTGCCGAACCCGCTGAGCTGCGCCGTCTCGGTCACGTTGTAGCCGGAGTCGAGCAAGGACTTCGAGGCTTCGAGACGTGCCAGCTCGATGAACCGGGCGGGTGAGACGCCGAGCTCGGCCGCGAAGAGCCTGCCGAGATGCCGGGGGCTCACCATGGCGATCGCGGCCAGCGAGGCGACCGTGTGGTCGGCGCCCGGATCGGCCTCGACGGCCTCGACGGCCGCGCGCAACGCCGGCTGGCGAGGGACCGGCGTGCGGAGGGGCGCCGAGAACTGGGACTGCCCGCCGGGCCGCTGCATGTAGACGACCAGCGCGCGGGCGACCGAGCGCGCGACGTCGGGGCCGTGGTCGGCCTCCACCAGGGCGAGCGCCAGGTCGATCCCGGACGACACCCCGGCCGACGTGTACACCCCCTCGTCCGCGACGTAGATCGCGTCGGGCTGCACGTCGATCGCCGGATACGCGCGCGCCAGCGTCTCGGCGTGCCGCCAGTGCGTGGTGGCCCGCCGTCCGTCGAGGAGCCCCGCCGCGGCCAGGACGAAGGCCCCCGTGCAGACGGAGGTCACCCGCCCGGCCCGTGATGCGAGGCGGGCCGCGCTCTCGCGCAGCTCCGGCTCGACGGGCTCGCCGACGAGCCGGTCGCCGCCGGCGACGACCAGGGTGTCGATGCGTTCGACACCCGTCCCGTCGCCGTCGACCGGCAGCAGCGGCCCGACCGACGTCGTCACGGGAGTGCCGCCCGGGGACACGTGCCGCACCCGGTACGCCGCTCCGTGCTGGTTCGCCTCGGTGAAGACCTCGGCGGGGCCGGAGACGTCGAGGAGCTTGACTCCGTCGAAGACCAGGAAGGTGACGTTGTGTCCGTCCATGCCCTCATCGTATGTCCGGAATTGAGGGGTATGCGTCCAGGAGGACAGCGCGGCTCCTGCGCCCCGCGCCGGACGCTGGGGACATGACAGAAACCATCGCCGGCATCGCCATCCCCGACACAGCGCTCGTCCGCGAGGTGACGGAGTTCATCCGCGACACCGAGGACGACCTGCTCTACCACCACTCGCGCCGGGTCTTCCTCTTCGGCGCGCTGCAGGGCCGGGTCCGCGGGCTGCACGCGGACCTCGAGCTGCTCTACACGGGCGCGATGTTCCACGACATCGGCCTGACCGACGCCTACCGGGAATCCCAGCTGCGCTTCGAGGTCGACGGCGCCAACGCGGCCCGCGACTTCCTCAAGCTGCACGGCGTCCTCGACTCCGACGCCGACAGGGTGTGGCTCGGCATCGCGCTGCACACGACCCCCGGCGTCCCCGAGTTCCTCGACCCCGTGGTGGCCCTGGTGACCGCCGGCGTCGAGACCGACGTGCTCGGCATCGGGTACGACAGGCTGACGGCGGAGCAGCGGGCCGCGGTGACCGCGGCGCACCCGCGGCCGGACTTCAAGCGGCGCATCCTCAAGGCGTTCACCGACGGCAACGTCCACCGCCCCCAGACGACGTTCGGCAACGTCAACGCCGACGTCCTGGAGCACTACATGGACGGCTACAAGCGCGACGACTTCGTGCAGGTCATCCTCGACAATCCGTGGCCCGAATAGCCCCTGGGCAAGAGGGGGCAAACTTCCGGCACGGCCGGTGACTCCGCGTGGCGCCTGGTGAATATACCCATGACTCTTGCGAGGAGATATTGATGACTTCTGCCACCGAACACCAGCAACACGCCGCACACGACCACCGGCACGCAGAGGGCTGCGGCCACGTCGCCGTGCCGCACCAGGACCACGTCGACTACGTGCACGACGGCCACCTGCACCGGTCGCACAACGATCACTTCGACGAGTGCGACACCACCGCGCACAGCGAACACGGCGAGCACGCGCACCAGCACGAGGCGGGCTGCGGCCACGTCGCGGTCCCGCACCAGGACCACATCGACTATGTGCACGACGGCCACCGGCACGCCTGGCACGACGGGCACTGGGACGACCACTGAGCTGGTTGCGCCGGCAGGCATGACGGGGGGCGCCCACCGAGGACGGTGGGCGCCCCCCGTTGTACGGGCTGCTGGCATGATCGACCGAAAAGTCGGAAATATGCCGCTTGATCGCCAATATCGGTTCACCGGGGGGAGTGGTGCCGGCTGAATACTCGGCGGGTCATCACGACCGTCGAAAGGATCCGACATGACATTCCCCTCCGTGCGCCGGGCCGCGCGAGCGCTCGTCACCGTCGCCGCGCTGGCGGCGGGCATGACGGCGGGCTTGACGGCCGGCACCGCGCATGCCGCCGACGACCCCAGGATCGAGCAGTACCGGCAGGCGCTGGCCGCGCTGAAGCCGCTGACCCGGCAGCCGGTGTGCGACCAGGTGCCCGAGCCGGAACGCTGGGAGCACGCGGGCACCCCCGACCAGGGCTCCGCCGACGTGCTCATCTCCGCCCACCGGGGCGCCAACACCCTCGCCCCCGAGAACACCCTGAAGTCGTACGAGTACGCCTTCGCCTACGGTGTGGACCTGGTCGAGGTCGACGTCCAGCAGACCCGCGACGGCCGTTTCGTCGCGCTGCACGACTCCACGGTGGACCGCACGACCGACGGCACCGGCGACATCGCGGACCTGACCTTCGACGAGGTGCGCGCGCTCAACGCCGCCGACTACGCCCCCTGGAAGGGCGGCGCGTACGACCACTCCCGGATCGCGTCGCTGGAGGAGATCCTCGCACTGGCCCAGCGGGTGGGCGGCGGCCTGGAGCTCGACATCAAGGGGTCGGTGACCGAGGAGGGCAAGGTGGCCGAACTGGTGGGGCGGTACGGCCTCATCGAAGAGTCGATCTTCAACTCGGCAGACTCCAGGATCTTCGTCGCCGAGCCCGGCGCCCGCCTGATCTACAACCGCGACACCTGGGAGCCCGGGTTCCTGATCAACGAGGTCGGCCAGGTCTTCAAGGTGTTCGGCTCGCGGCTGGACGAGTACACGCCCGAGTCCGTCGCGGCCGCCCACGACTCGTGCGCGGTGATCATGCCGCACGCCTACGACGCGGGCCCCGACCAGGAGGTGGCGCAGTTCCAGCACGCGCGCGCGATCGGCGCCGACGGGGTGCAGACCAACCAGCCGGCCCTCATCGTGGCCGCCGCCGGAGAGGCGGTCGACTCCGAGCTGGTCGTCCGGCATCAGGGCACGGCCGGCACCGTGTGCCTGGTGAACGCCGGCAACGGCCTCGGATTCCCCGGCAAGACCGTGCGGCTGGCGAAGAGCGGCCGCTCGGCCGACCTGACCACCGGGTACGACGGCTGCGCGGCCGTACCCGGCGTGAACTGGCGCGGCGCGTCGGTGTCGTTCGCCGGCGACGGCGCCGTGCACGCCTCCCGCACCCGGCTCGCCGGCTGAGCCCGACGACGCCGCTCCACCGGCTCGGGGCTGGTTCGCCCGGCGACACCGCCACCAGCCCCGAGCCGAGGGCGACGAACGCGCGGTGACCCGCGGATCAGGGCTTCCGGCCGATTCCCGCGTAGAAGAAGGCGTCGGCGTCCGTCATCCCGGATTCGCCGTCGGGACGCCAGCGGTGTGTGGCGGTCAGGCCGGGTTCGATCAGTTCCGTGCCCTCGAAGAAGCGTTCGATCTCCGTCCTGGTGCGGATCTGCGCCGGGGTGCCGCTCTGCCGGTAGACCGCCACGGCGTCGTGGGCGGCGGGGTTGAAGTCGGGCGTGGCGTGCGAGAGCACGAGGAAGCTGCCGGGCGCGAGCCGCTCGACCATGGCCCTCACGATCTCCTGCGGCTTGTCCTCGTCCGGCAGGAAGTGCGTCACCGCGAGGAGGGACAGGGCGACGGGCTCGTCCAGGTCGACGGTCTCGCGCAGGCGGGGGTCGTCGAGAACGGAGTCGTGACGCAGGTCGGCGTGCACGTAGGCGGTGCTGCCCTGCGGGCTGCCGAGCGTCAGCGCGTCGGCGTAAGCCAGCACCGTCGGGTCGTTGTCCGCGTAGACGACGCGGGCGTCGGGTGCCACCTCCTGGGCCACCTGGTGCAGGTTGGGCTCGGTGGGGATTCCCGTGCCGATGTCGACGAACTGGCGTATGCCGTACTCGGAGGCCAGGGTTCGGGTGGCGCGGTGCATGAAGTCGCGGTTGGCGCGTGCGCCGGTGACGATGAAGGGGAAAACCTCCTTCACCTTCTCGGCGGCCTGCTGGTCCACGGGGTACCAGTGCTTGCCGCCGAGGTAGTAGTCGTACATGCGGGCGGAGTGCGCTCGGCTGGTGTCGATCTGCGGGGGCTGCCGGCCGGAACTGTTCATCGCTTGGAAGCTATCAAAGGGAGGCATGGGCGCTGAAGGGCTCGCGTGGGTGCTCCGGAGGGTGATCGGCGAATCGCCGGTCGTGGTGAGACGACGCCGATGCGTGCGGGGGCCGATCTAGGCTTTGGTCATGGCCGAGATCGGATACCCGACCTCCAAGGAAGCCTTCGAGCTGCTGCTCGACGGTAACCGGCGCTTCGTCGCGGGCGCCCCGGAGCACCCGAACCAGGACGCCACCCGCCGCGCCGAGATCGCACCGGGCCAGCGCCCGTTCGCCGTCCTGTTCGGATGCTCCGACTCTCGTCTGGCCGCGGAGATCATTTTCGATCGTGGCCTGGGTGACCTGTTCGTGGTGCGCACCGCGGGCCACGTGATGGGCGCGGAGGTGCTCGGCAGCATCGAGTACGGGGTGGACGTGCTGGGCTGCCCGCTGGTAGTGGTCCTCGGCCATGACTCGTGCGGCGCCGTGGGCGCCGCGTGCGCGGCGCTGGAGGACGGCATCGCGCCGGCCGGGTATGTCCGGGACGTCGTCGAGCGGGTGACGCCGAGCGTGCTCGCGGCGCGGGCCGCGGGTCGCGTGCAGGCCGACGAGATCCTGGCTGAGCACGTGAGGCACACGGTCGACCTGCTGTTGGATCGCTCTCGGGTGCTCGCCGGGCGGGTCGGCGCGGGCCGCGCCGCCGTGGTGGGCCTGTGCTACCGCCTGGCCGACGGCAGCGCCCAGGTGGTGGCGGCCCGCGGCCTCGAAGTCACCGCCGGCTCCGTGTCGTGACCGAAGCTCCGCCGGCGGTCGCACAGCCATGTCACACCGCCTGGCCCACCGGTCCGGGTCACTCGGAGGGCCGGGGGCCTGCGGCGCGGCGGAGCCGGTTGGCGATCGCCAGTCCCAGCCCCTCCTCGACCGGCAAGGACGCGACGATGAGGTCGCATCCCCGCTGGTCGAGCTCGCGCAGGAACCCGTACAGCCCGCGCGCGTAGGCGACCATCGAATCGGGCACCGCCACCACGGCATGCGCCTTCACCGGGGCGTCGGCGAAGGAGGGGGGAAGGAAGACGCCCACCTGGTGCCCTAGCTCCTGCGCGAGCTCCGCTTCGGTAACGACCTTCTCGGGCTCCACCAGGACGACGCGCGCACGCGGCGCGTAGTGTGACGGATGCTGGCCCGGCACCCGAATGCGGCTCGTCGAGTGGACCGCGAGCCGGCGCCCCAGCACCGCTTCCAGGTCCTCGCGCGTCACCCCGCCGGGCCGGAGGACACTCGGGATCTCGCCCGTGGCGTCGACGATGGTCGACTCGACGCCGACCTCGCAAGGGCCGCCGTCCAGCACGAAGTCGACGGCATCACCGAGCTCCGCCCGGACGTCGTTCGCCGTTGTGGGACTGACCGAGCCGAACCGGTTGGCGGACGGGCCCGCGACGCCGCCGCCGAAGGCCGACAGCAGCGCGAGTGCGACGGGGTGGTCGGGCACGCGCACGGCCACCGTCTCCAGACCACCGGTCGCTTCGAGGGACACCCGGCCCCCGCGGCGCAGCACCAGCGTGAGCGGCCCCGGCCAGAAGCGTTCGGCCAGCAGGCGCGCCGTCGCGGGCACGTCCTCGACCCACTCGCCCAGGTGCTCCGCGCCGCCGATGTGGACGATCAAGGGGTGGGTGGGAGGCCGCCCCTTGACCTGGAAGACGCGCGCGACAGCGGCGGAGTCCTCGGCGTTGGCGCCGAGACCGTAAACGGTCTCGGTGGGGAAGGCCACCAGGCCACCGGCGCGCAGCACGCCGGCCGCCTTCTCGATGTCACTGTTCGTTGCCGTCACCTTCTCCATCTTGGCACTGTCCCGCTGGGCCTCCGTCCCTCCACCGGCCCGCCCGTCGTCGCGAGCCGTGGCCCGGCGCCTGTACTGGTTCGATCTTGGCAATCGGCAGGTGCACGCCGTTCAGGCCGGAAGCTTCGATCGCCCCGGCCGGGGTGTACGGAGTCGTCCTGTGATCACACCCTTGCCAAGCCTTGGGTGAAAGTTTAGGTTAGCCTTACCTAAATTCGGCTGTGCCGAAGTCTGGGCCGTCCGTTGTCGCACACCAGTTGTCGCACACCCAAGTTGTCGCACACCAAGGGGAACCGTGCCGTTCGCCGGACCACCGCCCGTCCCCCCGTCAACCAGGATCCTTGCATTCCAGCCTCGCTCCGTCGCGTCACCTCGGAGGCAGATCGCCGTGTCCATCCAGCTTCCGCCCTCCGCCGCGCCGCGCTCCGCCTATCCGGTGGACGTGCTGCCCCCGGAGCTGCGCCGCCTCCTCCTCTTCCTCGGCAAGGCAGGCCCTCCGGTCTGCGCCTACGTCTACGACGGGAACGTCGCGGCCGACCGGGCCCGTGAGCTGCGCTCGGCGCTGCCTCCGTGGGCGGCGGTGTACTACGCGGTCAAGGCCAACTCCTTTCCCGGCGTCGTCGCGGCACTCGCGCCGTACGTGGACGGGTTCGAGGTCGCGTCCAAGGCGGAGCTGGAACTGGCCTTGCGCGCCAAGCCCGCCGCCGGTCCCCCGATCGTCGCCGCCGGGCCCGCCAAGTCGGTGCCCGTGCTGACCGCCCTGGTACGGGCCGAGGTGGAGGCGATCAACGCCGAGAGCCTGCTCGAACTGCATCGGATCAGCCGCATCGCCGTCGCCGAGGGCCTGCGGGCACGCGTGGCGCTGCGGGTCAACCCGGCCGAGATCCCCGTCACGGGGTCGCTGCACATGGGCGGTCGACCGTCGCAGTTCGGCGTGGCCGAGCCCGACGTGCCCGAGGTGCTGAGCCAAGCCCTCCGGCTGCCCGGCCTCGACGTGGTGGGGTTCCACGTGCACGCGGTCTCCGGCAACCTCGACGCCGACGCCCACGCCGCGTACCTGCGCTGGTGCCTGGAGTGGAGCGCGCGTACCGCCCGCGCGAACGGCGTGGACCTGCGCCACATCGACATCGGTGGCGGCATCGGCGTCGCGTTCGAGGGCGAGAAGCCGTTCGACGTGGCCCGCTTCGGCGAACTGGCCGCGCGGGTCGAGCCGCCGCCAGGCGCGAAGGTTCTGCTGGAGCCCGGCCGGTACCTGGTGGCCGACTGCGGCTGGTACGCCGCCGAGGTGACCGACGTGAAGACCTCGTACGGCACGTCGTTCGTGGTGCTGCGCGGCGGCATCAACCACTTCCAGCTCCCCACGTCGTGGGACATCGTGCACAACATGGCGGTGCTGCCCGTCGAACGCTGGCCCGAAGGCTGCCCGCGCCCCGTCGCGGAGAACACCGAGGTCACCGTGGTCGGCGAACTGTGCACGCCGGAGGACACCTTGCTGCGCGACGTCCGGGTGGACCGCGTCCGCGCGGGTGACCTGGTCGTCTTCCCGTACGCGGGGTCGTACGGCTGGGAGTTCGCCATGCACCGGTTCCTCGCCCATCCCGTGGCCGAACGCCACCTGCTCTGACTCTGGGGGATTCGATGACCACATATCCGGCCGACCTGGTCGGCCCCGCCGCCGTGCTGCGCCGGCAGCGCGATCGAGAGTCCTCGGCGCGCACCTATGCCCGTTCTTTTCCGATCGTCCCGGTCCGCGCGGAGGGCATGGTGGTCGAGGGCGCCGACGGGCGGCGCTACCTCGACTGCCTGTCCGGGGCCGGCACGCTCGCTCTCGGTCACAACCATCCGGTGGTGCTGGAGGCCATCCGGCGCACGCTGGACGGCGGCGCACCCCTGCACGTGCTGGATCTCGCGACCCCGGAGAAGGACGAGTTCACCGAGACGCTGTTCGCCACCCTGCCCGCCTGCTTCGCCGACCACGCGCGCGTCCACTTCTGCGGACCCGCCGGGACCGACGCCGTGGAGGCCGCGCTGAAGCTCATGCAGACCGCCACCGGCCGGCGCGGGCTGCTGGCCTTCACCGGCGCGTACCACGGCATGACCATGGGCGCCCTGGCCGCCACCGCCAACGTCGCGGTCAAGGAGCCGGTCGCCGGGATCGCGGCGGACGTGACCCGGCTGCCGTACCCGTACCCGTACCGCTGCCCGTTCGGGGTCGGCGGCGAGCGGAGCGCGGAGCTGTCGGCCGCGTACGCCGAGCGGCTGCTCGACGACCCCGCGGGCGGGGTCGTCCCGCCCGCGGCGATGATCCTGGAGGCCGTGCAGGGCGAGGGCGGCGCGGTGCCCGCGCCGGACGGCTGGATGCGTGAGATGCGGCGGATCACGGCCGAACGCAGGATTCCGCTGATCGTCGACGAGGTGCAGACCGGCGTCGGGCGGACGGGAGCGTTCTGGGCCGTCGAGCACAGCGGCATCGTGCCGGACGCCGTCGTCATGTCGAAGGCCATCGGCGGGGGCCTGCCGCTGGCCGTGATCGTGTACCACGAGGACTACGACGGCTGGCTACCCGGCGCGCACACGGGCACGTTCCGCGGCAACACCCTGGCGATGGCGGCCGGGACCGCCACACTCCGCCACGTCGTCGGGGAGGGGCTCGCGGACCGGGCTGCGTCGGTCGGCGCGCGGATGGTCGCGCGGCTCGACGCGCTCCGTGCCGAGCTGCCGGCGATCGGCGACGTGCGGGGGCGGGGGCTGATGATCGGTGTCGAACTGGTGGACCCGGCGGCCGCCCCCGACGTCTGCGGGGCCCGCCCGTCGGCACCCCGCACGGCCGCCGCCGTACGGGCCGCCTGCCTCGACCGCGGCCTCATCGTGGAGCTGGGCGGGCGGTACGACTCCACCCTGCGCCTGCTGCCGCCACTGGTCATCACCGACGAGCAAGTGGAGACGGTGCTGGACCGGCTGGCCGACGCCCTCGCCGAGGTGACGGCTCCGCTGGCGGCCGGGCGGGGCGCATGACCGGCGGCTACGACGAGCGCGGCCCGCACAGTGAGCGCACGGCGATCCGCGCCCGCCGAGACCGTGCCACCCGGGCCGGCGCCGTTCTCGATGACGGGGCGGCCGCCCTGGCGGGCGGCGTGTCGGGCGGTGCCGCGCCGGCGGGCGGCGTGACCGGCGGCGCCGCGTTGGAGCGCGCGGTGCGTGCGGTGCTCGGCGCGCTCGCCGGGGGAGCGGCGCGACGAGCGGGCCCCATCCCCGCCGGCTCGCCCGGCGAACTGGCCGCCCAGGTCGCCGCCGCCCTCACCCCCGCGCCCGCCCTCGACGGCCGGCACGGCCGCACGGGCGAACGGGACGACGACCTGGGCGGGTTCGCGGAGTTGGGGCGGTTGGCCGGGTTGCTGGCCTACGGAAGCGCCGATCCGGCCGACCCGGCCTGTGCCGCGCACCTGCACTGCCCGCCGCTCGCCGTGGCGGTCGCCGCCGATCTCGCGGTCTCCGCGCTGAACCCGTCGCTGGACTCCTGGGACCAGGCGCCCGCCGCAACCGAGATGGAGAAGCTGCTGGTGACGGAGCTGGCCGAGCTGGCCGGGTACCCTGCCGGGGCCGCCGGCGTGGTCACCTCTGGCGGCACCGAGTCCAACCTCATGGGCCTGATGCTCGCCCGCGATCATGTGCTCGGCGCCGCGACCGGACTGCCGATCCAGCTCAGCGGGCTGTCCGCGACCGGCCCCAGGCCGCGGATCTTCGCCTCCGCCGCCGCGCACTTCTCGGTGCGCCGGGCCGCGGCCCTGCTGGGGCTCGGCGAGGACGCGGTCGTGCGCGTCCCGGTGGACCGCGAGCTGCGCATGCTCCCCGACGGCCTGGCCGCCGCGCTGCGCGACAGCTCGGCACGCCGGAGCGAGCGTCCGATCGCCGTGGTCGCCACGGCCGGCGCCACCGACACCGGGGCGATCGACCCGCTGGAGACCTGCGCGCGACTGGCCGCCGAGCACGGCGCCTGGCTGCACGTGGACGCCGCCTACGGTGGCGGCGCGCTGCTGTCCGACCGGCTCGCGCCGCTGGTGGCCGGGATCGAGCTGGCCGACTCGCTCTCCCTGGACTGGCACAAACTGGGCTGGCAGCCGGCCGCCGCGGGCGTGTTCCTGGTACGGCGTGCCGAGACGTACCAGTCGCTGGCCCGGCGGGCGGCGTACCTCAACCCGGAGGACGACGAGGAGGCCGGCTACACCAGCCTGCTGGGGCGTTCGCTGCGCACGACCCGGCGTGCCGACGCGTTCAAGATCGCTGTGACGCTGCGCACGCTCGGCCGGGACGGCCTCGGTCGCCTCGTCGACGCCTGCCACGACCTGGCCCGCGAGGCAGCGGCGGCGGTGCGCGCCCATCCGCGGCTCGAGCTGCACGCGGACCCCGTCCTGACGGCGCTCCTGTTCCGCTATCTGCCCGCCGATCCCGCACGCGCGGACCAGGTGAACGCCAGGCTCCGGCGGCGGCTGCTCCGCGAGGGCCGGGCGGTCGTGGGCCGCACCGAGCTGCCCGGAGAGGGGCCCGGCCGGATCAGGCTCAAGCTCACCCTGCTGAACCCGTACACGACCGGCGAAGAGGTGGAACGCCTCCTGCACGCGGTGGCGGCGGCGGGCCGGGCCGAGGAGGAGGCCCTGTGAAGCGGATGGATGCGGACCCGATCGACCACGCCGATCCCGGGCGGGCAGGAGCGGCGGCGGCCATGGAGACGCTGCTCCGGGCGTACGTGCGGGAGACCGCGACGCCGGTGCCGGACGCCGGAGAGCAGCTGGTGCTCACGTTCCCGGCCAGCGGGGTCACGGTCGGCATCCGGGTGCGCCACCGGTCGGCGACGGGCTGGCACCGCTTCGGTGAGCCCTCCGTCCTGACCCCGGAAGCGGTGCGGCCCGCCGACGCGGCGCTCGTCGCGGCCGCGGCGATCCGGGAGACCGTCGTGGTGCGGCGGCTGCCGGCCCACCTAGGCTCCGACGCCGTCGCGCGGGTGCTCGACTCCGCCCGGCGCACCGCCGCCCACCTGGCCAGGCGGCGCGCGGAGGGCGACGCGGGGATGACGCCGTTCCTCGACGCCGAGCGGGCACTCCTGCTGGGCCACCCGTTCCATCCGGCGCCGAAGAGCCGCGAGGAGGCGTCCGTCGCGGAGCTGGACGACTACTCACCTGAGCTGCGCGGCAGGTTCCGCCTGCACTGGTTCGCCGCGGCGCCGTCCGTCGTGGCGGGGGAGAGCGCCGACGGCCGCACCCCCGCCGAGCTGTGCCGGCACCTGGCAGCCGGGGTCGAGCCGCCTCCGGGGATGGTGCCCCTGCC